>CALVNF010000003.1 GCA_944349595.1 uncultured Bacilli bacterium
CAAAAAAAGTACCAATAGGCGAACAGAGTGGGGAATTTTATCTGCACACGTCTGGTACTTTTAAATTAACATTTATACCTACCTTATCAAAAAGCCACTCATCATGCCGAAAAATGGTGTATTATTCAATTAACGATCGTGATGATGTCCTTCAATGCTTCACCAATGCATGGCATTTGGTGTAAAACACGAGTATAAAATGTACATAAGGGAGTGCAGACAAATACAGAGGCTAACGAAATATATTTCAAAAGTTAGTCATCTTTACCTATTTTATCTAGTTCCCAATAATAGCCTGCAAAAGTCTTCAGTTCCCCTTTAATTACTCGAGTTATACTAGAAGAATCTTTACCTAATATTCTTCCGGCCTCTTTCATAGAAGGATACCGATGTATTTCGTTTCCTTGAGCATCCATTTGAATCACTGCTTTCCCGTTTAAATTAGGTCTATATATTTTTTCCTTCTTAGGAAGTGGCTCAAGATAGTCAAGTTTAGTATATTCCCATCGATATCCACCTGCTTTTGGTCTAATATGCTTGGCACACATACTTATATTAGAATCATTTATGTGTAGTTCTCTTTTAACATCGCTTATGCAAGACCATTCCTTAATAAACTTTCCATCTATAGAATATTGATAGATTTTTCTTGCGCAATAATGATTCTCGCCTCGATTTTTCTTTCGATAACAAGTTGGACAACCAGTACCTTCTACCCGATGGGCAACTGATGTTTTCCATACATGACCACACTCTTTACACTTCCAATAAACCCTTACGTGACTCATTGGTTTCACTTTCTCAGGTGTTAAATTGCCATTTTTCTCATAACACCATTCAAGAGAGATCTCAGGGTATAAATCTTTTAAAGAAGATTCTCTTAAATTAGTCATGTAATGACGGATAACGAGTTCGTCCTTGTTCAAATTCACTTCAAAAGGAAATAGACTATATGGCCTTTTACTAAATTTAGTTAGATCTATTAACAAATTTTGAATCATAAAAGATAGGTTTTTTCTGTTTTCCAAATTACCACTAGAAAACGTCATGCTTGCAGTTTCAAAACCGTACACACTATCTGAGCCATGCTCTTTAATTCGTATGAGCCTAATTCCATACTTTTGGCACAATTCATATTTTTTTCTCTCACGATTTTTCTTTTCTTTTTTATGCCAATAAGAACCATCATATTCAATTCCGATTTTCGTGCTCGGAATATAAATATCGAGTTCCATTCCATTATTGAATATATCTTTGTATCTACTAATAGCGTCAGGAAAAACTTTTTTCACATAGAAAAACACCGCTTGCTCAGCAAAAGAAGTTTGCCTTCCGCTGTTGCAAATCGGACAAGCAGTTTTCCCGTTCGTTCTATGAAGGATTGTTGCTTCATATCTATGCCCTACAGGACATATCCAATAAACTTTCTTACCAGACCCCCGACTTACTTCTTTAGGTTTAATGGTGTTATTCACGTAATCCCATTCTTTTATAAGATCTGGATCAGTTGTAGCTAAATCATTAAAACCTTTTTTGATTTTATGATTGCTGCAATAAGGACGGCCTCTTTTATTTATTCCTCGATTATTTATTTTTGCTTGCCAAGAATTTCCACACCTAGAACACTTCCACCAAACAAGCGCACTGCTTCCTATCGTCAATTTTCTTGGATTGAGCCCAAGTTCATCGTTTTTCTCATAATCCCATTCTTTTATGAGATCCGTATTAAAAACGGATCCTCTTTGTTCGACATAAGTTTCACGTCGCTTTCTTATCGTTTCTTCAGCTCTACATTTTGGACAGCCACTGTGCTTATATACTCTAGTACGAATATTAGAAGCAAAGTGATATCCGCATTTGGAACATATCCAGTGCGCTTTAATTTCCTTAGAAGAATAAATTGTATTTGGATCTAAACCTATAGAGTTGTTGGTTTCCCAATCCCACTCTTTCATCAGATCTTTGAATTCGGTTATCAATTTGTATTTGCCCACATTGGTATAATATCACACGAAACTTATCAAAATCCATTTTAAATTAATAATTGTTGATTAAATAAGCAATTGTTGGTAGTCTAACATAAGCAAACAGAGTAGTTTATCTGTAATGATAAAACAGGAATTAGAACATTGAGAAATTGTGAGATGAAAACAAAATTGCACTAATTGAATATTCAACTTTTGTACTTATTAACTATATAAAATAAAAGTCCGATATTCTCGGACTCATTATTTACTTTGAATGGGGCGAGTGATGGGATTCGAACCCACGAATGACCGGTTCACAGCCGGTAATGTTAACCACTTCACCACACTCGCCATAATAAGTGGCTTTAATATTATACAAAAAGTATTTGAGATATATCAAATACTTCTTAACTTATTTTTAAACTATTTACAAAAAATAATAATAATTAGTGATTACAATCACAGAAATTAGACATACTATGTTTGACTCTAGCTTCTACTTCTGCTCTTTTAGCATCGTTAAATCGATCTAAAGTTCCGACTAAATATCCAGTAATTCTTCTAATTCTTTCAAAAGGTTGAACTTTAAAATGATATGTTAAATCAACAAAATCACCATCAAGTTTAATATCTAATTCTTCTAATTCTTTTCCTTCACAATTTTTTAAAGCGTGATCAACATATGCTTGTTGTTCTTTGTTTGTTAAAGTACCATTTATAACGTTTACTTTCATAATAATTACCTCTTTGTTTATGCTCTATTATTATAAAAATATATAAATATTTTATATAAAAAAATAATAAAAAATTATGCAAAACTTAACTATTTTATGAAAAATATATAATTTTAGTAAATTTTTAGTACTAATTTAGTAGTTTATAAATTTATTGAAACTTTGGCTTCATCTTTGTTTAATTCTCCAATAATAATTTGAGAATTAAAATACGTCCCATCATTTAATTTATTTGACAATGATGGCATTAAATTTTGATACTTTGAATTATTTTTTATGTCAAAAACGTCACCTTTAAAAAATAAGAAATCTGAAATTAAACTATATATATTTCGTGGAACACTATTTAAAAAGTCTTCTTTCAAAATATTAAAATTTTTCGAATAATTTTTTTGCATTAATGTATACCTTAAAAATGGTAAATTAGTTTCATCATCAAGTAAGAAATCATATGTTTGATTTACAAAATTAGAAGTTAATAAAATATCCATTTTAGTATAATCATCTTGTTCAATTGCATACATATTACTTCCTTGATAATAAATACTATAACCAGTTGAATCAATATGAGTAATTTTAATACCGGATTTTTGATATCCTATTAAATTTTTTCCTTCATATAAATAATTATAATCTTGATAATTTAAATTTGTTGGAGTCACATATTCAATCATAAAATACTCATCATATGGAGTATTATTATAATTATTTCCTGGAACAATTATACAATCGCCATTATCTTGAAATGGTTTAAGAGTATATTCTCCTGATTTTGTAGCAATTCGAGGATTAACCCAACCAAGGGAAAATTTAGAATAAGCATTATGGTCTCCAATATTAAAATCCATCATATCAACCATTCCTGCAGGCGAACTAGAATTATCACTATAATAATCAATAAGTCCTAACATATGACCAGTTTCATGAATATAAGTTCTAGCATCTGGATAATTTAAATCGCCATCACCAAAAATAAAATCAACACTCGCAAATGAATACAATACAGAATTATAATTTGTAGTATTTAAATTATTTAAATTCCAATATGTAAATGCCCAAAAAGTATTATCTAAACTAGGATTATTTTGATAATTTGGAGCATTATACACTAACCAAACGGCATCGATTATGCCATCTTTGTCATTATCAAAATCAGCGATATCATTGTAATTTTCTTTATACCAGTTAACAGCTTTATCAAGTAAATATAAAGTCCCATTTTCTCCACTTGATGCATCAGTTGTATACCCTTTTAATTGATATGTATACATACCAGAGTCAAACCATTTATCTGCGACCTTTCCTTTTATTTTTAGTTTTCCATAACTAGATTTTTCATAAAATGAAGATACAGATTCATAACTTGTTTCTTCACTTGTTCCAAAAAATGCCTTATTTATGGCATTTAAATATTCACTTGTATTATTTTCTTTATAATCTTTAAAAGAAACTGGAATTACTAAAATATTTTGCTCACCTGTGCTATCTAAAGTTAATTGACCAGTTACTTCATTAATATTTTTTACTTTATATGTTTTAGTTATTTTTAAGCCTTCTTCTGGATTTGTTAAATATTGATTATTATCTAAATCAAAAATATCATTAAAAAAACCACAACTTGATAAACTTAAACTACATATAAATAAAAAGATAATCTTATTTATTATTTTTTTCATCAATTTAAACCAACTTGTTTTATTTAATTAATTTTTTTAGAGCTAAATATGTTTCATTTGAAATTATATGTTCAATTTTACAAGCATCATCATTTGCAATATTTTCTTTAACACCCAATTGAACAAATAATTTTGTTAAATTTATATGTCTATCTAAGACAAATTCAGCTATTTTTAAACCACTTGAAGTTAAAGTTATAAATCCTTTTTCATCAATTAAGACATAACCTTCTTCTTTTAGTTTTTTTAGTGCAACTGAAACACTAGCTTTAGAATAATTTAACTTATTTGCTAAATCGACATTTCTAATATTTTTCTTCTCTTTACTAAGCATTAATAATCTTTCTAAATAATCTTGTAAAGAAGAAATTTTTAATGTTGTTACATTTGTTTTATCCATATAAAGATTATAACAAAAATAAAATTAAATGTATTAAAAATATATCCTATTTTTGTTAATTTTTATAATGCATTTTTATTTTCAATAAGTTTTAATTCTTCTCTTCTAAGTTTTCTTTGTTTTCGATCGTATCTTTTTTTTAGATATGTAAATAATATAAAACCAATAACTAAAAGCAGCCCAACTCCAATTAAAATATAAGCATATAAAGGCATTGGTGTACCTTTTAATTGCTCCCACATATTTAAAATTTTGCCTCTTGTATCAATTGGAAAATCATCCATTACTGCAAGATATGAAAGTTGTTCTTTATCTGGAAATAGTGTATCGATTTGTCGATATGTTTCTTCTTCTGGAACAAAGAATTTAGGCTCAATTGGATTTTTATTACTATCTAGAATAACTTCACCATTTTCATCAATAAATCCATATTTATCAGGATATCCATAAGAAGTTAGATCAGTTCCAAAAACATAACTTACATCTTTTAATCTACCTTCACTTATATCATAGTTTGGATCAAGTTCTTCATTTTCAAAATATCTTGGATCATACCAGTTTGAAATTAAATCAAAGACTTCATAACTTGTAATAAATGATGTATAGCCAGTATAGTCAACATTTTCAGCAGCAATATCAGACATAGAAATAAAGTCGACAAATTTTTGAGCTAAATCTTTATTAGCACCTTTTGGCATAACCCACCCATCAAACCAAATATTAGCGCCTAAATTTGGAATTGAATATTCTAAGTACACTGGATTTTCATTTGATTCAGCTTGATCCATTGCATAAGTTGCATCGCCTGACCAAGCTAAGTTTATCCAAATTTTTCCAGTTTGAATGTCTTCTTTTCCACTATCCACTTCAAAGCCAAAAATATTTTCTTTTAATCTAAGAAGAGCATCTAAAACTTTTGAAATAGCCTCATCATCGCTTCTATTAAATAATTTAGTAACTTCTTTGTTATATTCTTCTTCGCTTAATTTATTAGCTAGATAATCATTTCTTAAACTAGTAAATTCACTTTTAAAGGCTTCCATTATACCAGCTACATAAGTATCTCTCATTGAATCTTTAATACTTACTTTATTATGATATTTATCATCCCATAAACAAGACCAATTTTGTAAATCATCCCTCATTTCATCTGGATCAATTACACCATTATTTGGATTATAAATTAATCCTAATGTACCCCAGAAATAACCACGAGCATATTTATTTACTAAACCTTGTTCTTTAATAACATTATTATTTTCATCATATTTAGTAATTGTAATTGCACCTAATTTATTTAGTAAAAAATCACTAACATTTTTATCATAATTTGGAGTTGAACCTTCATCAAATGGTTCTAATAAATCATCTTGAATCATTCTTTGAATTGTATAATCACTTGGACAAATTAAATCATATGAAACTTTACCAGTCTTAATTTGAGATAACATTGATTCATTTGTATCAAAAGTATCATAAATTACATTAATTTTTCTACCTTCTGTTTCATAAATATAATCTTCAAATTGTTCAACTAAATCTTTTTCAGTATAACCTTCATCTGGATCATTTAAATAAATATAATCTTCCCAGTTATAAATTCTTAAAATATCATCATAATGTTCATTACTTCCACAAGAAGAGACACTTGGAGCAATAAATAAAAATAAAGATAAAAAACTAAATAATTTTAAATATTTTTTTTTCATTTATTATTTACCTCCTTTAACATCAAAAGAATTTGATTTATTAATAGCCATTTGTAGTTTATTTCTTCTATTTGTGTGTTTTGAAATATTTTTATTTTTTAAATTAACTTTAATGCTATATAAAATAACAATCAATAAAACAACTAAGAAAATAATCGTTGTCAATGCTCTTAATTCAGGTGGAATTGGTCCTTTTTTAATTTTTGCTTGAACTAATGTTGACAAAGTTTCAATTTGACCTTCACCATTTAATAATCCTGGACCTCTTGTAAATGCGGTAACAATAAAATCATCTAAAGATAATGTTATTGAAAGTAAAAATCCACTTGCAATACCAGGAAGAATTTGAGGAATTACAACTTTATTTAAAGCTCTTGTTGGAGTAGCACCTAAATCAAGGGCAGCCTCATATAAACTTGGATCCATTTGTTGAAGTTTTGGTTTAACATTTAAATAAACAAATGGAACTGATAAACAACAATGACCAATTAATAAAGTCCAAAATGAGAATAATGAACTGTGGAAAATACTACTTCCAATAAAGACAAACATAACTGTTAAACTTAATGCCATAACAATTTCAGCATTAACAACTGGAATTTGAGTTAAACCTTCAATTACTTGTCTAGTTCTTCTTTTTGAATAATATGTTCCAATTGCTCCAAGAGTTCCTAAAATTGTAGAAATGATTGCGGAAATTATTGCAATAATTAAAGTATTTCCTAAAGCAGCCATTATTTCACTATCTTTAAAAAGTGCTGTATATAAATCAAAAGAAAATCCATTCCAAACACCTAAATTTGTCGAATTTGTAAATGAAAATGCAATTAAAACAAAAATAGGCAAATACAAGAATAATAAAATTAAATACAAGAAAGAATGTGCAAATATTTTTTTAATCATAAGTCACTAGATCTCCCTTCTTGATTATTTCTATCAAATTTATGTGAGAATATCATTGAAATAAAGACAATAATTAACATAACCAAAGCCATGAAACTACCGCCATTCCAATCAGAATTTGTAAATGATAAATAAATTGAATTACCAAATAATGTAATTTTTCCTTCAGATAATGTATCTGAAATAACATAGCTTGACATAGTTGGCATAAATACCATCATTGCAGCAGAGACAATTCCTGGAATTGTTTGAGGAATTATTGATTTTGTAAATACTTGAAATGGATTACAACCTAAATCACTTGCGGCTTCAATTTGAGATTGATCTAATTTAAGCATTGTTGAATATAAAGGAAGTATTGTAAATGGTAAATAATTAGATACCATACCAATCATTGTGGCAATTATTGGATAAGATCCAGTATTTAAACCAATCCAATTTAATAAATCTCTTGTGGCTCCAGTTCTTAATACAAAGTTAATCCACATTGGCATTATAAATAACATTACTAGTACATAATTTTTATTAAATTTTTTATTAGATAGTATGTAAGCAATTGGATATCCAATTAAAAGACATAAAATTGTGTTAAATAAACCAATTAATAAAGACACTAATAAAACATTTAATTTTGTATAATTTGAAAAAAATGTAACCAAAGCATCAAAAGAAAAATATCCTTCAGCATCAGTAAATGCATAAAATACAATTATTAAAATCGGAATTAAAATAAATAAAATTAAAAATATAAAATATGGTATAGCCAAATTTTTACGAGAGATTCTAATTTTCATATTGATCTAAATCTCCTTTTAATCTTAATTGGATATTTTCTTTATTAATTTTTAAACCAACAATATCATTAACATTAAATGTATATGGAGTTTCAATAATAAAATCTTCTTCCCCTTCCGTTCTTACAATTAATAAATAGTGATCGCCTTTATAGACTTGTGAAATAATTTCACCTTTAATATTACAATCTTCAATATTGTCACTAATTTCAATATCTTGAGGTAAAACTGTCGCAACAACATCTGCATCTTTAAAGTCATATGTTTTATCTTTTAAGACAACTAAATCATCTTCATTAATTGTGCTTCCAGGTAATAATTTTGTTAAATCAACATCAAATTCTGCATCATCAATAACAAGTTTATGATTTTTATTAATATATGCATCAGTATAAATATTTTTGCTAAGTTCTTTTTCCATGATGTGAATTCCATCTTTTGCAATTGTTAAATAAACTTTAGCATTTTCTTTGTAATCAATTTTACTTTGAATAATAACTTCATTTCTTCCAACCATTACAACATATTGATAATTTATACCTTTAAAAACTTTGCTTGTAATTACACCTTCAACAGAATTTTTTGTTTTTCTTAAATGAATTTCAACATCTTCAGGTCTAACTACAACATCAACTTTTTTATTAACTTCAAAATCGTCAACACAATCAAAAATATGACCTAAAAATTTAACCTTTAATTTATCAACCATTGTTGCATTATAAATATTACTTTCTCCAATAAAATCTGCAACAAAGGCATTTTTTGGTTCATTATAAATATCTTGAGGTGTTCCAATTTGTTGAATTATACCATCATTCATGACAATAATTGTGTCTGACATTGTTAATGCTTCTTCTTGATCGTGAGTAACATAAATAAAAGTAATACCTAATTTTTTATGCATTTCTTTTAATTCAAGTTGCATATCTTTTCTCATTTTTAAATCAAGAGCCCCTAATGGTTCATCAAGAAGTAAAATTTCTGGTTCATTGCAAATTGCTCTTGCAATTGCAACTCTTTGTTGTTGACCACCAGATAAAGTTGAAATATCTCTATCTTCTAATTCATCTAGATCGACAATTGTTAAAGCTTTTAAAACTTTTTCATCAATTTCTTTTTCAGATAATTTTTTATATTTATAAGATTGTTCTGGATTACTGTATAAATCTTCGATACGAGTATTTAAGGCAGTAATTCTAGAATTTTTTTCATCTTCAGATATTAATTTATCTTTTTCTAATCTTTTAACTTGAGCTTTTAAGTCTTTAATTTTAGCTTTATTTATTTTTAAGATTGGCTTTCCATTTTTATCTTTATTTAAAACTGGTATTTTTTTAAGTCTTAAACCAAATGCTACATTTTCATATACATCTAAATGTGGAAATAAAGCGTATCTTTGAAAAACCGTATTGACTGGTCTTTTATATGGTGGAATTGATGTAATATCAATATCGTTTAATAAGATGTCTCCGCTAGTTGGCGTTTCAAAACCAGCTATCATTCTTAATGTAGTTGTCTTACCACATCCAGATGGACCTAAAATTGTAACAAATTCACCTTTTCTGATATAAAAATTTATTTTGTCAACGACAACAGTATCATCAAATACTTTTGTTACATTTTTTAAAGTAATAATTTTTGGCATTTTTTCCATAAAATTTACCCCCAAAATAAACCATTAATTTACAATTAAAAAATTATATAGAATTTCTACTTAAAAACAAGAAATTTTTTTAATAATTTTTTTGAAGAAATTTTAAAATTGAAAAATATGCTTAAAATATCGATAAAATCGTGTTTATATTAACTTTTTTTAAGTGAAATTTTTTCATATTTTTTTATTGAAAATTTAAGCCATTTTTTTATTAAAAAATAGTTCAAATTTTTTTACATTTTTTTAATGAAATTTTTATTAAAAAAATTACTAGATTTTTTTCTCAAAAATGATAATAAAAAAATATATATAAATATATTTAATAAATTAATATAATATTAATTATGAAATACAAGTTAATTAAATGTTTTTCTCTACTATCTATATGTCTATCATTAGTTAGTTGTAATAATGAAGAAGCAAATGATAAATTAAATGAACCAATTAAACTTTCAATTGGTCAAAAATATGAAAAAGATGATGTTAAATTAGAAGAAATTGATGGATTAACTAGTTTTGAAAATAAATTAAATTCAAAAGAATCTTTTGCTCTTGTTATTTATGATGATCTAGGTTGTACTTGTTATACTGCTTTTGATTCAATATTAAAAAAACATATGCGAGAAAATAATACGTTATTTTATCGAATTGAAAACACAATTTTAAATAAAGAAAATAATTATGGAATAAATTTAGATGTTAGTTTTCCAAGTTTATGTTTATTTAGTCAAGGCGAATTAGTTTTACAAAATTCTTATAAAACTTCATCAACAAAAAATGAATTTAATGATTACAATTATTTAAAAGAATATTTAAAGGATAAAATAATAAATCCAAATATATATAAAATAAATACAACAATTTTAGATAATAAAATTGAAAATAATGAAGAAATGCTTGTATATTTTGGAAGAGAAAGTTGTCCAGATTGTCGAAGTTATATGAGTAATGTTTTATATCCATATGTTAATGATTCTTTAATTGATAAAGATGATTTAATTAATTTTTATTGTGTAGACTCAAAATTATTAAATGAAAATATTGAACAACAAAAAGAAAAATATGGATTATCATATAGTGAAAATAATCCACTTGGTTATGGTCAAGGTTATGTTCCAAGCATTCAATATCGACAAGGTTCTCAAATTAAAGATATGGATGTATATTTAAATGATTTAGCTGAAAATGAGGTATATTATAATAAAAATACCTTGGATCTGCATAGTTTTTTAAATAATAATACTAAATTCATTATTAATGAAAGCAAAAAAAATGATACTTCATATTTAGAAAATTTCCATATCGAAGTATCAAATTTATTTTTAAAAACTTATTTTAATTAATTAGTTTTATATATATTATCTTTATTTAAAATATCAGAGATTTGCTGAGCTTTTTCATAAATATCGCTAATATTTTCATTAATTAAAAATTCATTTTTATAATATAAAATCTTCCCATTAATCATTGTTAATTTTATATTATCTTTTGAACCACTATATACTAAATTTGAAATTAAGTTATTAATTGGTTGCATATTTGGTTTTAATAAATCAATTAAAATAATGTCAGCATAATTTCCAACTTTAATTCCATCTAAATTTTTAAGACCTAATGCTTTAGCTCCATTTAAGGTAGCCATTTTTAAAATATCAAATGCTTTTAAACTGCAAGGATCTTCTTCTTTAATTTTTGAAAAACTATATAACAAATGCATTTCTTTAAACATATCAAGACAATTATTGCTACCAGCTCCATCTGTTCCAATTGCTACATTTATTCCTTCATCAACTAATCTTTTAATTGGAGCAATACCACTTGCAAGTTTTCCATTACTTCCAGGACATGTAACAACTGAAATATTTTTTTCTTTTAATATTTTAAAATCATTATCATTTAAATATACGCAGTGAAATAAAGTTCCACCATATTTAAACATATCAAAGGAATTAAAATATTCAATTGGAGATAAATTGTTATGTCTTTTTTTACAGCCTTCAGTTTCATTTTTTGTTTCACAAACATGACTTGAAAATGGTAAATGATATTTATCAATTAATTTTTTTACAAAATTAATATCGTCAACATTTGTTGTATATTCAGCATGAAGTCCAAATTTAAAACTATTTAAATCATCGCTTTTATTAAATAATTCATCAGCATCTTTAAAAAATTCATCATCATTAACACTAGCTGCACTTGGACATAGTAAAATATTACTTCTAAATCCCCATTCTCTACATAATTGATATGTAGAATCAGAAAAATAATACATATCAAAAAATGTTGTAATTCCGCTAGTTAAATATTCAAGTAATGCTACTTTATCTAAATTATAAACATAATTTGGAGTTAAATTAGCTTCCATTTTAAATATACAATTATTTAACCAATCACTTAAAGATAAATTATCACTACTTGATCTAGAAAATACCATTGCACTATGAGTATGAGCATTAACAAATCCAGGCATCAATAATGTATTTGAAGCATCAATTATTTTTGTATCTTTGTCAACTTCTTTAATATTATCTTCAATTTTTGCAATTTTATTATCAATTACTAATAAATCTTTTTTAAATACTTTTTCGCCATCACACATTGTTAAAATGTATGGATTTTTAAATAAAACTTTACTCATATTATCTTCTAGTAGACATTAATTTTTCAATGTCTTTTACTTCTTTAATAATTGAATCAGATAAATTTATATTTCCAGAAACAGTAACTAAAATATCATCTTCAACTCTAAATCCCATTTTAAGTTGTCTAATATATAATCCTGGTTCAACTGTAATTATATTACCTGGTTCAAGTGGTTTTTCTCGATAACTTGGATCATGAGTATCTAATCCTAAATGATGAGAAACATTGTGGAAATAATACTCATTAATTTCAGAATCATCTTTAATTAATTCGATTTCTTTTAATTTTTCACAGAAAAACTTAATTGTTAATTCTTGCAATTCTTTAATTGTAATTCCAGGTTGAATCTTTGAAATAATATATTTATTACAATCTAAAACAATTTGATAGATTTGTTTTTGTTTTTCATCAAATTTACCATTAATTGGATAATCTCTTGAAATATCGCTACAATAATGCCGATATTGACATCCTAAATCAAATAAAATACATTCTCTATCATTTAATAAACCATCTGGAATTGGATGGTGTAAGATAGTTGCATTTTCACCACCAGCGGCAATTGTATTAAAACTTGGATAATAATTTCCTTGTTTTCTTAATGAATATTCAAATACACTTGCTAAATGGTATTCATATAATCCAGGTCTTAAATTTAACATAACTTCATCTAAAGCGTTTCTTGTAATTCTAATTGCTTCTTTAATATGTTGAATTTCAGCATGAGATTTAACCATTCTTTGACCAATAATTAAACCATAAACATCTTTAACTTCAATAAAATCATATTTATCAAGTAAAAATTGTTTAGCACTATTTGTTGAAAATTCAGTATCAATTTTAATTTCTGGTTCAAGATCTAAATAAATATTAACTTTAGAAGCATTAGCATGTAATTCTTCTAAAATCATTTTAAACTTAGCTTTAAAAGTATCTCTAAATAATACATTATCTAAACCAGATAATTGACAAGCTTCTTCTTTTTTAAGAGTCTTTCCAGTCCATCTTTCTTTTTTTTCATCAAATTGTTTGATAAATAAGTATTTTTCGCTATTAACTGGAGTTTTAACCATTAATAAAACACTATCAGCTTGATCAATTTGAGATAAATAATAAAAGTTTCTATTAACAGAAAAATAATATTCTTCATCAGCAGTTTCCATTTTTGGAACACCGGAAAATAATAAAACGATTGAAAAATCTTCAATATTTTCTAATAATTTATTTCTTCTTTCTTCTAATTCTTCTTTTGTAAAATAATCTACTATCATATTTTTAACCTCTTTAATATTTATTTTTCTAATTTATTAATAATTTTTTTACTAGCTTCATCAATTTCTTCAATTTTTAAATCTTCAGTTAATCCTTGATCAACTTTTTCACAAATTTCTTCTTTTAATGGTAAACTTGCAAGAAGATCTAAATTAAACTCTTTTAAAATATCTTCGGTATGAGATTTTCCAAAAATATAATTTTTTTCATGACATTTTTTACATTCAACATAGGCCATATTTTCAATTACACCCAAAATTGGAATATTCATCTCGTTTGCCATTTTTATTGCTTTATTAACAATACTTTTAACTAAACTTTGAGGAGTTGTAACAACAATAATTCCATCAATTTTTATTGATTGAAATGTTGTTAAAGCAATATCACCTGTTCCAGGTGGCATATCAATTAATAAATAATCTAATACTCCCCATCTTACTTCACTATAAAATTGTTTAACTAAATTGCCTAATAAAACACCTCTCCAAATAATTGGATCTTCTTCATTTTCTAATAACATATTAGCAGACATTACACCAATATGATTTTTAGAATATGATGGATATAAAACATGTCCATCTGAAAATGCTTTATCTTTGATTCCTAGTGTTTTTGTAATACTTGGTCCTGTTATATCAGCATCTAAAATTCCTACATTCTTTTTTAAATTATTTAAACTGTTAGCTAATAGTGATGTAACAAGAGATTTTCCAACGCCACCTTTTCCAGAAATAATTCCAATACAATGTTTGATAGTTGTATTTACTTCTGATGTAATTTTTTCAATTCTAGATGAACAATTTTCTACACTACAGCCATCACAATTATGATTACAATCAGCCATTATTTTTTACCTCCACATAATTTTTAACAATTTCTTGTTTTATAATTTTTAAACTTGATAAGTACATTAGTTCATCTAAAGATTTATAAATCTTTAGATTTAAATTTACCACATTTCCATTATATATTATTTTTTCAATAATTCCTTTATTATTGATTATAAACTTTTGTAAAATTTTAAAATCTTGATTACTTATTTCTAATTCAAAATAATTTAAATAATCAATTTTATAAAATATTGCATTTTCGCAGACTTTTTTTGCAGATTGCATATAAGTTCTAAGTAAATTACTAGCACCTAATTTAACTCCACCAAAATATCTAACTGTAATTAATAAGACATGATTTAAGTTTAAGTTTTTTAAAATATCAAAAGTTGGTTTTCCAGCGGTATTACTAGGTTCTCCATTATCGGTAAAATAATAATTTTGATCAAATATATAAGAATAGACAAAATGTCTTGCTTTTTTGTGTTGTGATTTAATATTTAAAAGAATTTCACTAACATCATTAATATCGTTAATTGAAAATAAATATGATATAAATTTAGATTTTGAAACTTCAATCTCGCTTTGATATTTATCTTTAATATAATACAAATCCATGCAAATATTATATAATATTCGCATGGAAAAAAATTATCTTAAAGAAATAATTTGTGAAAATTGTAAAACAACTTATGACCAAGATTTTTTTGAATGCCCAAGATGTAAAAAAGAAAATCTAAACGGAAGCATAAAAAGTAAAAATAATCCAACTTTATATATTAATTTTTCTAAACTAGCTTTATCTTTAGCGCTTGGTTTTATAATAATTGTATTTTTCCCAAGTATAATTCAAGCAATTATTTCTTTAGTTTTAAGCAATTCATATGGTTTTACTCAAGAAAATATAACTAATTTCTTATTAAATGGTAATGTTAATTTTTCAATAAGTTTAATAACTTATATTATAGTTATTGTAATTTTTTTAATAATTTATAAAGATTATTTAAAATATATAATTTCATTTTATAAACGATATAAAAATATAATTTATGGTGTATTATTTTCTATTTTAATGATTGGAATATCTCTTTTATATAATTATCTAACTTCATTTATTCCAGGAATTAATACAAATGATAATCAAGAATTAGTAATTAATGCAATTAAAGATAATTATGCACTAGGATTTTTTACAGTAGTAATTTTTGCTCCACTTGCTGAAGAATTAGTTTATAGAGTCGCTTTATTTGGAACACTTAATAAAATAAATAAGATATTAGCTTATATTGTTAGTATTTTATTATTCACAGTTATTCATATTAATTTTGCATCAAGTGATATTACCAGTGAAATTATTGCATTATTTTCATATTTAATTAGTTCTTCTTTTTTGTGTTTTATATATGATAAATATTCTCTTGAAGGAAGTTATATTGCTCATATGTTAAATAATTTAATTTCTTATATAATGTTATTTATTTTATAATATTCCAGTATGAATAAAATTCTTTGTCTAAATTCACTAGCATTAAAAATAATTGCAATTATTACAATGACACTAGATCATATTGGAATAGCTTTAATGACGTTTTATGGAATTGATCCAATATTAAATAATATTGGTTTAGTTTTTAGATATATTGGAAGACTGTGTCTTCCAATAATTATATTTTTAATTATTGAAGGTATGAAATATACTAAAAATAGACCACTTTATTTAAGTAGAATTTCAATAATTGCTTTTATTATTTTAATTGCTGAAATTGTTATGCAATATGGTTTTAATTTAGGTGATATTGCAAAATTTGGAAATGTATTTTTAGATTTATTATTAATTGCAGTTAGTATATATCTTATTGAAAATAAAAATAAAATAGTTAAATCTTTAATTCTTGTTCCAATTGCTTATGTAATATTATCAACTGTTTTAAAATCATATGAATATAATGGAATAACAATTTATTGGCTACCTTATGGTTTTTTCATGCAATATCATATTTACTCATATGTTCTTGGAATGTTAATGTATATATTTACCAAATATTTAGATATTAAATGTGAAAAAAATGCTAAATTAAATAACATAACAAGTGAACAATACAAAATAGCTGTTAATTATAAATTTAGATACAATATGTTTGTTTGTATTGCTTTAATTATTACTGGAGTTATATTTACAGCTTTAAATTATGTTGGATTTCCAGATATAAATAATAATTCAATACAAAGTTATGCAATGCTAACGTGTTTAATACTCCTTTTTTATAATCATAAAAAAGGATATTCAAACAAAATTATTCAATATGGGTTTTATTTATATTATCCAGTGCATATTGCTTTAATTTTTTTAATTTTTTCGTTAATCTAATACTACAAATAAATTTAGGAGGAAAAAATTATGTTAATTCATTATAGTTCAAATGATAACTTAGAAAATTTATTAAAAGAAAATAAAAATGTTGTAATTGATTTTTATGCTGATTGGTGCGGACCATGTAAAATGTTATCACCATTAATTGAAGATGCTAGTAAAGATTTTGCTGATGTAACTTTTATTAAAATTAATGTAGATCATTTTAGAAATGAAGCTATGCAATATAGAGTTAATTCAATTCCAAGTTTATTTTATGTTAAAAATGGAATTGTTGTAGATTCTAGCCTTGGTTTTATGCCATATAATATGTTAAAAGAAAAAATTTCAAAATTAGTTAAATAAACTTTAACATAAACGCTTTAATATGTTATCATATTAAAGCACATGCAGGCGTAGTTCAATGGTAGAACATTAGCCTTCCAAGCTAATTACGCGGGTTCGATTCCCGTCGCCTGCTCCAGTAAAATTAGATTCACCTCTTTTTTGAATATCACTATTCAAAAAAGATTTTTTTATTTATATAACATTATTCATATATTTTTAAATACTTACTATACAATAAAACTTTCAATAAAAAGTCACGGAATGAAAATTGAAAAAATCACGGAATGAAAATTGAAAAAATCACGGAATGAAATTTATTTTTTTGATGAGGTATTTATAAAATATAAATTAAACTCTATAAAAAAATTTCGTTTTAGAACAATATATTGGGGATATTTTTCTTGGAATTATTGAAACAATTTTAGTAACAATTTAAAACTTTTAATTATAATAGTTGAAGTAGCTCTTGCTGCAGCAGCAATGGCATAATTATAGAAATTATTTCAATACAAAAGACCATTACAGTCCGTAATGGTCTTTTCTTTTATTTATATCTTTTTAAATTAATTGATATGTAACATTACCATTTTGATCAATTACTTTTTTAAATACTAAATCATATTCGTCATCAGTATTATCATCTTCAATTTCTACTAAGAAATATGTTTCATTATTACGTTCAACAATTTCGATTTCATATTCCTTGTTATTTAATTCAAGTTCAATTTGATCACGATTTGTTTTTAAATCTTTTGAAATGCCTAAGCTATATTCATAGACTTTTCTTCTATTTTGGTAAAGTTTATATGTGTATTCATCTTCTACTTCATCATGTTCTTGTTCATTTTCTTTTTCAATTTGAATATATGTAGAATCTGATGAATATAAATTAAATGTAGATTCAGTTTCTATTTCTCTACCTTCAGTTTCAGTTTCACTTCTTGCATCAAAATTATATGTAGTTTCAACATTATTTTCTAAAAACACTGCAATTCCTGAATATTTTATAACTGTAACTTGTTCGTCTCTATCTTCTTGATAAGTATTTTCAAATACATCGTTATAATATAAACTATAAGAAACTTCTCTTCCATCTAATCCTTTAAAACTAATTACTTCTTTTGTTTTATATTCTGCTTTATCAGATTCAATAATAGTTGATGTAAAGTAATTATTGTTTTCTAAGATTAAATCAAATTGATTTAATAATTTTGTAATAGTTTCTTGATCTTGACTTGAAATTTGAGTTGAATTATTTTCTCTAGCTTTCATAACTGAATTAAAAGTTTGTGGAGAATTTGTCAATAATTTCATAGCTTCTAAGCCAGTTGTTGCTTGTTTTGCAATAATTGATTGGCTTTGAGAAATAATATCTTTGTTTGATGTATTAGAATCATTTCCTTGTGATGTTAATGAGTTACAAGATGCAAGTGATCCTAAACTAGCAAGTAATGCGATTGATTTGATTAATGTTTTTTTCATAATTTTTTACCTCTTTCTTTCTTTTTTTACATTTATCTTTTGTTTTATATTAGTAAATACGATAGAGTTTAACTTTTTATTGGAAATTTTTAAAAATTTTTTAAAATTATTAATTATTTATAAACTTATATAAATAAAAAGGGGATTTTAGTTTTCTTAAATCCCCTTAAATAGATTGTTTTATTAAATTTCAGGTTTATTTAATAAATTTTAATTTTTTATAATATCTTGATAAGATTCTTTAAAATATCTTCTTGAAGTATTATTAAATTCTAAATTAAAATCAAACTTTCCTTTATAATCTTCTTCACTATCAGATACAAATATATAATATAAATTATCTGATTTAATTTCAGTAAAGAATTCATATTCGACATCATCATATCTCTCGTTTAAAAAATATTCTACGCTAACTTCAATTTGATTATCAGTATTATTTTTTATTAAATTAGATTCTATTTCAAAAGTATATAATTCTTCTTTACTTATTTTATCAATATAAGAAAATTGATATTCACTTTCGTCAACTTCGACTTCTTTTGAAACACTCCCAATATAATCTTCAAATTCAATAATACATTCAATTTCATATTCTCCAGTTTCGGCTTTTTTTTCACAAGTAATTGGATAATATTTATTATCTACTTTAATATAACCACTATAAAGCCATGTTTCTTCATCATCATCTTCTGCAAAATGTGCATCTTCATTAATATATAATGAATAAATAACTACATCATTATTTAAAACATCGCTTCTAACATTAAATGTTTTATTATTGTATGTAAAATTATCTTCATAAGCTTTTAAATCAAAATTATTATTACTTGAAAATAAAGAATGTACACTTTCAGCAGCTAGATCATAAGCATCTACAACTTTTGTAAAATAATTTTGATCTATTTTATTATTATTTTCTTTATTAAAACTAGGTTTTTTTGAAAGAATAATTGGATTTAAAGCTTGGATTGTAGAAGATTCATTTCCACTCATTAAAGAAACAATTTCAAAACTTAATAAATTAGCATCATTTTGATTTAAAATTGGAATTAAGTTTCCAGTATTAACACT
This sequence comes from uncultured Bacilli bacterium, assembly GCA_944349595.1. Taxonomy (GTDB): domain Bacteria; phylum Bacillota_I; class Bacilli_A; order RFN20; family CAG-826; genus Alectryobacillus. The sequence continues at coordinate 19,837 of CALVNF010000003.1, forward strand.
AATGGTAGAATTATTATTTCCATCATTATCTTTATCATTAAATACAAATGGAAGGGTACAAGCACAAACTAAAGCACCACTACCTAATAAAGAAGATAAAGAAATTAATAATGATTTATTTTTATTATTGCTCTTTTTAATCTTTTTAGGTTTTTTGATTTCTTGAGCTTTAAATTTTGCTAAAAGATCATCACTATTTAATTTAATTTCATAATTAGATAATTCATCATGTATTTTTTGTTCGTATTTATCTAACATAATTCTTCCTCCTTTATTTCTGCTTTTATTTTTTTAAGTGAATTTGAATAAATATAAGTTACGCTACCAAGTGGAATTTTTAAGTATTTTGATATTTCTTCAAAACCCCATTGTTCCATTACATGTAAGATAAATATATTAAATTCTCTTTCATTTAAAATTTTTTCAATTCTTGAGGCAAGATCACTTTGGTTAACATGAGATACAATATTATCACCGCTTTTTGAAATATGTATTGTTTCATCGATTTGAATATCTTTCTTTTTATTTGATTTTAAATAATCAAGAGATATATTTTTTGAAATAACCATCAAAAATCCTAATATATTTTCATTAGGTTTAATCTTATGAATATTATTTAAAAATCTAATAAACGTATCTTGTAGTAAATCTTCGGCTATTTCTTTATTTTTAACAAATGAATATATGTTAAAAAACAATGGTTTTTTAACATTTTCAAATAAAATATGAAAGGCAGATTCATTACCATTTCGATATGATATAACTAAATCTTGAAGCTGTTTGTTTTCCATAAAGATCTTTACATTAATAAATACGAAACAATTTTAAAAATTATTTGAATATTTTTAAAAATAATTCAAAAATTTTCAAAAATTAATAAATTTTTATATATTTAATTTTAAATAACTAAAAATTTTAGTTATTTTTAGTTATTACGACCAGATTGATTAATTAAATCTCTTAAATAATCTAATCTATTTTCAAAATCATTAAAATCAACTAATTTGAATTCCCAGTTTGGAGAGCCAATTGTACTTGGTGTATTCATTCTAGCAGAATTGTCTAATGACATAATATCTTGCATTGGTAAAATACAATAATTAGCTTTATTATCTAAAGCAAGTCTACAAAATGAATAGGCGAAATCAGGATATGAATGATTAAGTCTTTCAAGTTTTGCTCTTACAGCGTTTCTTTCATCATCACTAATACGAGCAATCCAACCATTAATAGTTTCATTATCATGAGTTCCAGTATAAATAATTTGATTTTCTTTATCTTTTAAACCATATTCATATTTATATGGCTCAAAAGTAAATTGTAATATATTCATACCTGGGAAATTATAGTGATCTCTAAGTACTAATACTGAGTCAACTAAATCACCTAAATCTTCAGCTACAATTTTTACATCTTTATATTTTGCAAATAATGTATCAAAGAATTCATAACCAGGACATTTTTCCCATGTTCCAACTTCAGCTGTAGGACAACTTGCTGGAACTTTCCAATATGTATCAAATGCTCTAAAATGATCAATTCTAATAATATCAAATAAATTTGCATTAAACATTAATCGATCAATCCAGAATTTAAATCCCGTCTTTTTAATATAATCCCAGTCATAAATTGGGTTACCCCATCTTTGACCGGTTTTAGAAAAGATATCTGGTGGAACTCCTGCAATAAAAGCAGGATTGTGTTTTTCATCTAATAAGAAACATTTTTGATTTTCCCATACATCAATTGAGTCAACTCCAACATAAAATGGAATGTCACCCATTATTTCAATACCTTTTGAATTAGCATATTTTTTAATATTTTCAAATTGCTTAAAGGCAATAAATTGATACCAAATTTCTCGATTAATTTTATCTTTATATCGACCTAATTTAAACTTTTTATCATTAATCCATTCTTGTTGTTCTTTTGGCCATTCTGTCCACATTCTTAAATCGTTTAATTTTTTTAGTGTAACAAAGACAGCATAATTATCAACCCATGGATTTTGTTTATGCCATTTTTCTAATTCTTTAAAATTTTCTTTCTTTTTAAAGTTTGAATAAGCAAGTTCGAGCTTCTTTTCTTTATATGCTCTAACTTCTTCATAAAATACTTTATTAGCTGATTCATTTAATTTTTCGGTTTTTGTTAATAGTTTTTCTTCTTTTAATATATCAAGAGAAATATAAATTGGATCAATTGCCTTACTTGATAATGGTTGATATGGAGAATTACCAAATCCTAATGGATTAAGTGGTAAAATTTGCCATATTTTAAAATTAGCTTTATTTAAATCATCTATAAATCTATAAGCGTAACCTCCAAAATCTCCAATTCCATAATCACTTGGAAGGGAAGAAATTGCTAACAAAACACCAGCACATCTTTTCATTAAAAATACCTCCTATTTTTTAAAAATTAAATAGATTTTGTTAATATTATAGTTGAAAATGGCATAATATTTAAATATTCAAAATCATAAGAAGATTGTTCGTTAATAACTTGAACTTCATCTGTTAGTGTATATTTATCATATTCTTCTAAATAAGTACTAAGTTTTATATTAAGTCCTTTTTCATAAATATTTGTTAATACAATAATATCATTCCATTCATATGAAAATTCTAAACCAAATAAAACTGATGATATTTTAACATAAGATACATTACCATATAAAAATAGATCAGAATATTTATTTCTTAAGTTAATAATCTTTTTATAATGATATGTAAGACTATTAACATCGTCTTTTAAGTCGTTTGCACCTAATTTAACTTGTAAATTTGAATCATAATTTGCTCCTGGTGGATCAATAGTTTCATTTTCTTTTTCATCCCCGCCCCAAATCATGTGAAGTCTTCTATTAGCATCAGTATTATTTGTTCCTCTAATTCCACATAATGCGATTTCTTCACCATAATAAATAAAAGGATTCCCGGGAGTTAGTAAATACAAACTAGCTAATACTTTTAAATATTGATCTTTATAAGGTCTTCCTGAAAAATATCTTCCAGTTCGATCCATATCATGATTTGCTATAAAAAATGCTGTATTTGATTCAGGATTATTTGTTCTTACAACTTTTGTAAATTCAACTAAACCTTCATTAACGTTTGACAAATTTTTAGTATTAATACTATATGCAAAACTTGGATTATTTCCTTGTGAATATTGGAAAGCAAAGAAAGAATTTCCACTTTTTGAGTATTCTTTAATAGTGCCTTCTCCACTCCAAGCTTCGCCTACAATATAACAATCAGAGCGAATTTCTTTTGCACATTGTCTAATATAAGATAGCATTTCAATGTTTTTATCAGCGCTTTGATAATAATATGTAGTAGCATCTAATCTAAAACCTTTAATACCTTTATTCATCCAAAAATGAATAATGTCTTTAATATCATCTCTAACATCTTCATTATCAAGATTTAAATCTGGCATTGATGAGTCAAATTGAGATTCATAATATAATCCTTTATGACTTGATTCAGTATATCCAGTTTTACGCTCATTTGACCAATTATAATAATCATAATATTGAGAATAAGTATCATTATTAATTTGAGCTTGTAATGAATCAATAAACCACTGATTACTAGTTGATGTATGATTTAATACAAGATCAATAATTATGTCAATTCCTAATTTATCTGCTTCACTAACAAGTGATTCAAAATCAGCAATAGTTCCAAAATCTTTATCAATATTATAATAATCAATAACATCATATTTATGATATGAATTACTAGGCATTATAGGAGTTAACCAAATACCATTAATACCTAATTCTTTTAAATAAGGTAATTTTTCTTTAACACCATTTAAATCACCAATTCCATCATTGTTTGAATCATAAAAACTATAAACAAAAATTTCATAAAAAGTCCCAGATTCGTTTTCATAAACAGTTTCTATTTTTTGATTTGATGGATTAAAATCATACTTTACTTCGCTAGTATTGGATAAGGAATTATTATTAAATGACGTCGTATTAGACGATAAAGAGGTTGTGTCCTCACCACAACCTCCTAATAATCCAATAATAGCGAGAAATGTAATAAATAAACTTACTTTTCTCATACTTTTATTAACCTTTAACAGCTCCTCCAGTAACACCACTTACATAATATTTTTGCAAGAACATAAATAATGCGGTAATTGGTATTGCTATTACAATTGCAGCAGCACAGAATTGTTGCCAATATGTATTTCTGTTTTGAACACCGGCAATCATTTGATTTAAAACAGTTGCAACAGTACCATTATATGGATGTAAAACATACATATAGCTTGCTGTCATAAAGTCACCCCAAGGGGCCATAAATGCAAGTAAAGCTGTATAAACAATAATTGGTTTTGAAAGTGGAACAATAATTCTAAAGAATATTTGAACTTGATTTGCTCCATCAATCATGGCTGCTTCATCAATTGATTTGGAAATTGTATCAAAGAAACCTTTTGATACATAATATCCCATTCCAGCACCGCCGGAATAAATAATAATAAGAGCAATTAAATTTTCTTGTAAACCAACTAATTTTGCTAATTGATAAAATACAATTAAGGAAATAAATCCTGGGAACATACCAAGAATTAAGATAATTCTCATCATTAATGTTCTTGATTTAAATCTACATCTTGAAAATGCATAAGATGTAAATAATGTTAATAATGTTGAAATAATACAAGAGAATATTGCAACAATTAATGTATTTAAGAAAGTCATTCCAAAGTTTACTGGATTTGGATTTAAAGGATCTCCATAAACTCTCCAAACACCAACTGTTGAATCAAGTACTCTATTATTAAATAAGTTGACGTAATTATCAAAAGTCCATTTATCTGGCCAAAACTTTTTTAATCCAGTTAATGCTGCGCCATCATAGTCACCAAAGGATTGCAAGAATAACCAAATAATTGGAAGAAGCCAAATAATACACAAAACTGCTAATAAAATATAAATCAATGTATCAGCAATAATTCTTCTAGTTCTCATTGAAATTCATCCTCCCTTTGAACAGCTCCTAATCTTGAATACATAATTAGTGAGAAGAATGCACAGATTAAGAATATAAATAAACCTAATGCGGAAGATATGTTATATCTACTTCTATCACCAGTAGTTAGTGAATACAACCAGTTAATTAACAAGTCTGTTTCTTTAGCATCAAATAAGAATGGACTCTTTGTAATTTCTCCTGTTAAGAAGAATATAACGTTGAAGTTATTAATATTTCCAACAAATGTTGTAATTAAGCTTGGTCCGGTAATAAAGAACATGTAAGGAAGTGTGATCTTGAAGAATTGAGTAACTGGACTTGCTCCATCAATTCTACTTGATTCATATAAATCACTTGGAATGTTCATTAAAATACCACTACACATTAACATAGTATATGGGACACCAACCCAACAGTTAATAATAATAATCATAACTTTAGCTAAGTTTGGATCAGCTAAGAATTTAATTGGTGTTTCTAATAAGGCATTAATTGGACCATCAGTTGAGAATATATTTGCAACAACCATTAAGGAAATAAACTGAGGAATAGCAATTGTTATAACAAAAATTGTTCTCCATAATTTCTTTAACTTGATTGATTTCTTATTAATTAATAAGGATAAAATAATACCTAAGAAATAATTTGTAAATGTTGCAAAAAATGCCCAAATCAAAGTCCAAAGCAATAATGTACCAATTGTAGTTGGAATTCTATCAGCACCATAAGTTGTTTGCCAAATTTCTTTTCCAGTAAACATTGCTAGGAAGTTATCAAACCCAATCCATTTAAATAATTGAGGATACATTGTTGTGTTATCATAATTTGTAAACCCAATTAGTAATGAACAAATTAATGGGAATATTACAACAATTACAGCTCCTAAAACTGGAAGGAATAAAATGATTCCTGAGAATTTATCGGTAAGTAAAGAATTGACAGTCTTTTTAAATGGTTTACATTGACCACAATATTCTTCTTCTTGATATCGTGATTTAAAATCATCAACTCTCTTATTTAATTTACTAAGGACATAAGCATCTACTAATTCTTCAAGTAATGCATAAGGAATAGTTTGACGATCTGCAATTTGGCCAAGATCAAATTTTTTAACACCCATTTTTTTAGCGACTGTCTTTTTGATCTCTTCTAAAGGTATTCCTTCATTTTTCTTAGAGAGAGTATAATTTACGATATTTCTAGCTCTATCAATTACATTTTTATAAGATATTGCAACTGCTTTTGCAACTTCTCTAGAACATGTAAAGTTAGCAATAATATTACTTGTTGCATAATTTACATTTAATGGTTTAGTAAAATCAAAAACTTCTACTTTTTTATTAACTTTTAATGTTCTAGCGTATGCACTTTTTGCTTGTTGTAATTCTTCGTTCAACATACTCTTGATTAATTTATCACTTTGTAAAGAGTTATATTGACCATCTAATTTATTAATTTTGATTTGATAATCATCTTTTAATGTATAAATATCACGATCTAATTTAAGTTTTAAATTATAATAATCAGAATTTATTGTTTCTGGATTATTTTTTAATTCATTTAAATCATTTTCATATCGTGCTTTAAGTTCTATAATTTTGTTCTTTTCTTCAACTCTTAACTTTTTAATTTCGGTTAGAATATCATTTTTCTTTCCAAGGATTCTAGAATATTTATCCTTAATTTGTTGAACTTTTAAATTATAGTCATTTAATTTTTCTTCATCTGATTTAAAATCATTAACTTCGTTAAAGTTAGTATTTTTCTTATCTAAATTAAAGAAACAGTTTACTACTTCAACTTTTTCATTTGCAATATTTTCATATGCTTTATTAAAATCTAAATAAGTTCTATAAATATTATATTTGTCATATTCAAAGTGATAATTCTTTTCTTCTAATGAGAAGTCTCTCTTGAAATCATCTTTGACTTTTTTATTACTTGATAATGATTTTTTAATTTCTTCAAGATAACATACAACAAATTGATCTTTAACATTTAAAGATTCATGATCATTATTAATCAATTTTACTAAATCTTTATTACCTTCATAAATATTCTTTTTGACAAATGAAGCAGCATCTTTTGAATATTTTGTAAGAATATTTTCATTCCATTGATTAAAATCAAAAGCATTACGAACTATAAATTTTGGCTCTTTTACATTAAATAAGTCAAAACAATCTCTAATATTTTTTACATTTAATGTATTGATTAAGTCAGCGTTTTCTTCATCTTTTTCAAATTGATTAATAACTTTTGCTAATTCAAATTCATAAGATTCTTTGACACTATCTTTTAGTAAAGAATGTCTTTCACTGACAAATGAATTAACAACATTAAATAATTTATTAAATAATTTTAATTCAGCAAATTTATTGTTTTCAGTAATATTGTAATATCCATTAATTTTAGCAATAATTTCTGTTTTATTTAATTTTCTAAAATCAAAGAAATTTAAAATATTAAGAGCATCTTTTTCTTTATTAAATTTCTTATATTTAGAAATATGTTTAACAGAACCTTCTTTTAAGAATCTATCAAAATCTTGAACAAAATTATCTTTTATCAACTTACTTTCATAATCTTCTGTTTCAAAAACGTTATTGAAATTTTTGATGTAAGCTAAATAAAGATTAAGAGTTTTACTAGCTTCTGATAAATCAATTCTATATTTACTACTAATCTTATATATAACTTCTTTTTTAGAGATATTATTTAGCAATCTTTTATCTAGTTCAAAAAATCCAAGAATCTCTTTAGCATCATTTAAATTAAAATAACTTGGAATATTTGAATAAGAATTTAAAAACTTCTCAAAATTGCTATCAAAAGTATCAATAAATAATTTAGTCTTTTCTTTTAAAAGATAATTTGTTTTGTAAAATTTATAAAATTTTACATATAAATCATATAATAATTCACTTATATTTGAATCAAAGTCTAATAATCCTTTTAATTTTAAGAAAGTGGATTTTTTATCAAAAAATAATTTTACTTTATAACTAAAATTATCAAAAGTTAATCCATCTAAAATTGTATCACTGGATAAATCAGTTAAAATATTTCCTTTGTATTCATTTATTTTTTCTAATAAATCATTTTTAAGTAAAATAACATTATTTTCTTTAAGGTTATTAATTGCAAAAAACTTGTCTTTTAATACATCTCTAAAGTTAAAATCTGCTTCAATGTTATTTTCTTTTAACAATTTTTTAAAAGCTTTAACTACAGGATTTAATTCTATTTTAACTAAATTAAATTTTTCATATAAATCATTGTATGAAAGTTTATCAAGATCAAAATAATATTTAAAAGTAAAATTATAAGCCATTAAAACTTCATTATTAATACCTAAAAGATCAACTTTTTCTTTTAAATATTTAAAAACTTCTTCTTTATATAAATCATTAACAGTTAATTTTTCGCCTAACTCAAATTTTTTACTATTAACTTCTTTGGTTAAATTTTTGAAATCATATTCTTGTTCAGGTGTTAAAGAAGAAATTATATTTTTAATTGAATTAGAATCAACGACTTTCAATTTAAATCTAATTTTGATATGTCTAATTAAAGTTTCAAACATATCATCATTAATTAAATTTTTATTTTCAACTTCATAATTCTTGAAAAATTCACGGTAAATTAAAGGAATTTCATAAAATAAATTATTAAAATTCTTATAAGAAATTAATGAGGAAGCTTGTTTTGTCAAATTAAGATTTTCTCTAAAATATTTATCATTATTTATACAGAATAATCTTCTAACTTTTCCATTTTTTGAAACTCTAACTTGATTTGCTAAATAATCAATTTTATCTTCATTAAATAATTCACTTACTTCTTTATAACCTTTAGAATATAAATTTCCATATCTAACAATAGTATTATTGTGAGCAGTATTAATATTTCTATACCAAATATAAACAAATACTAATGTAAATAATATTGCAATAATACCTAAAATTAAACACAAAATACTATTGTCGCCAGGAGCAATAGTTTCAACACCAGTTATTGGATTTGTTACCAAGTGAGGACCTTGAATACCAGGTCCACTCATTCTAACTAAATCGCTAGCACCGGTCAAAATCATATAAACAATATATAAAACTTCAAAGCCAATATATAAAATACCGTTTAAATATTGTCTATGTGCTAAAGAAGATGTACCCATAACAACATATGAAATTTTTCCATATACATCATCTTCTTTAAAATATCTGTAAATTTTAATAGTAAAAAATTTGTAAATTCCTACAAAAATACCAACAAAAATTTTTACTATGCCGATTACTATATTTAATAATGCTCTACAAACATCTAAAATAATTGACCATAAGAATTTACTAATTTTTATAATAGAATTTAAAAGACCATTAAAGAAAATTTGATACCAACTCATTGGTTCAAACTCTTCAGAAATAGACATTTGTTTTAAAGCGTTTTGATCAATATGCGAAGATTCATTATAAGCATTTTTATTAGTCGAATTGTTTACTAAAATATTCCTATTTTTTTTATTTTCCATAAAACTACCTACCTAATAAAAAAAAGAGAAGAGCACTTATAGTGCTCTTCTTGAAAATAATACTATATTTATTCAACAACAGCACCAAGTGCACCAAGTAAATTGTTAATAGCTGCATCACCTGCTTCACTATCAACAGTTCCTGCTACACCAAATGTTGTTCCGAATGTTGTAATTTGATCCCAACCAGTTTGAGCACTTAAAGCTTTAGCTTGTGAGTGAGCAAATTTTGATTGAGCAGCTAATGCTTGAGCAACTTCTGAAGATTGAACTTCTGGAAGAGTGCTAACATAGTTATTAGTAGGAATATATTGTCTTAAATTGAAGTGTAAAAGTTGAGATTTTGCACTTGTTAAATAATAAGATAATAAGTGAGCTGTATTTGGTCTTTCTGTATTTGATTTTACGATATAAACTTTATATCCATCAAAACCTTCTAATTGACCAGTTTTACCATCATAAGTTACAGTTGGAAGTGGTGCAATACCTACAGTTTCATTTGCTTCTTTTTCAGTAAATCCAGCATTAACCATTGCTGTTTTAATACCTTCATAGTTATTCCATGAAATACCACCAATAACAGTTTCATTAGCAAATCCATCTTGTAAGTTTGTTTGAATGGCAGAACCGTTACAAGATTCTAATGTTCCTTGCCAATCTGTAAAGTATTTATTAACTGTTTCACCAACTTTAGTGATTCCTTCTTTTGTAAAATCAGAATCTTGTGCAAATGTGACAGTTGTAATACCAGTTACTGGATCAGTTTTCGATTCTGGCTCAATCCACATATCACCGCCGGAAAGCCATAACCAACAACAAATATACCAACCTTCTTGCATTGGATAATAGAAATCTAAATTATTTTTTTTAGCAATTTCTAAAATTTTATCTAATGAACGAGCATCTTCATCAGAAACAAGTTTTTTGTTGTAAAGTAAAACTTGGGCGTTGCCACTAACTGCTGAATAACCATACATTTTGTCAGAAATCGTTGCAGCATCACTTGCAGTATCTAAAATTTCAGTTTTTAATTTACTTCTAAGTGATTCTGGAACTGGTGATAAGAAGTTACTTGAAATAGCATTCATAACTTGGTCATCTGCTGATAATGCAACATCTGGAGCTTCATCTAAATCAGCTTGTAATGCTTTATAAGCATCAGCTTCACCAACTTGGTTATTAATAGTAAATGTAACATCTTTTAATTCAGGAATATCTTTCTTAAATTCAGCAATTGCTTGATTTAAGAATGGTTCATCTTCAGTTGAACATCCAACTACTAATTCACCACTTTCTTTTGCTGCTTCTGAAACAAATGCGTTAATGACGTCATCTCTTTCAAATTCTACAACAGATGGTTCAAATCCACTTGTGGTACTTGTTTCATCTGTTTCTCCACATGATGCGAGTCCTACACCGACGATTAGGACTAATGCACTTAAAACACTAAGTTTTCTTTTGTTTAACATTATTATAATTCTCCTCCCTAAAATCAATCTATATAAGATTGACTTACATAATGTTATTAATATTTTAGTGCATGATTATTAACTTGTAAACAAAAAAATGAAAGCGTTTTCAATTTTTTTAAAAATATTGCACATTACAAATTTAATATGTCTAAAAATTATAAATAAAACGTCAGTTTATAACAATTTATTACTCTTTAATTATTATAAAACCTTCTTTAATAAATTTATTTTCTTGGAAATTAAATGATATTATTGGTTTTTTATTTAATTTGTCTAAACATACTTTTTCATTATTTGGATTAACTATTAGTTTATATGCTTCTTCTTTATTATATCTAGTTAAAACAAATAAATTATTACTAAATTCGTATTTAACTTCACCAGATTTTAATACTTCATTATTTTTTCTAAAATTGATTAATTTCTTAGTTAATTTTAATCTTTTAATATCCCAAGAATTTTCATCCCAGTTAAACATTTTTCGACATAATGGATCATAACCTCCATTTAATCCAACTTCACTTCCATAATATAAAAATGGCATTCCAATATTCATTATTAATATAGATAAAGCAATTAAATTCATATTAGGATTATTAGCTAATGTTTCAAATCTATGTGTATCATGATTTTCAATTTGATTCATCATCATTATATTTGAATTTAATGTATAAGTTAAAAATCCATCTGTTAGTCTACTTGCAAATTCTTTAGCATCTATATCTTTATAAGCTAAAAAATGAACTAATGGTTCATAAAACTTATAATTCATAACACTATCTAGCATATCTCCTTGCGTATATCTATTGGCAATTCTCCAGTTTTCTCCAATTATAATACAATTAGGATTTAATTTTTTAACTTCACTTCTTATTGCTCGATGTAATTTAAAACTTAATTCTTCACTAACATCTAATCTCCAACCATCTATATTAAATTTTTTAATATAATGAGTGACAACACTTGTTATATATTTAATTACATCATCATTTGAAGTATTTAATCTAGGCATATTTTTTACATTTGCAAAGCACAAATAATTAATATTAACTGAATCAACCTTATCTCCATTAATCATGAACCAATTAAAATATTTTGATTTTTTACCATTTTTAATAACATCTTTAAATATTTTTGATTCACTAGATATATGATTAAATACCCCATCTAAAATAATTTTGATATTATTTTTGTGTAACTCATCGACTAATAATTTAAAAGTCTTTTCATCTCCAAAATGAGGATCAATTTTAAAATAATCTAAAGTATCATATTTATGATTTGAATTTGATAAAAAAATCGGAGTTAAATATAAACAATTAATTCCTAAATCTTTAAAATAGTCAATTTTATTTAATATGCCAATTAAATCTCCGCCTCCAAAACTATTAGATTTTGGATCTTGATTTGGTTTTAAATTGATATAACTTAAATCTTTTTTATAATTTCCAATATTAAATCTATCAGGGAATATTTGATAGCCAATTGTGTCTTTACACCATTTAATTTCTTTTAAATAATCACCTTCAAAATTTGCTTGATATTCAAATCTTGATAAATGAGATTTTGAATAATCATATTCTTTTTCAAAACCATTTTCTGAAAAATAATATGATGTAAATCCATCACTTAAATAAAAAATATAACCAACTCGATTATCATTAACATCTTTATTAAATACATAATAATCAAATAAATTATCACTATATTTTTTAATCATTACTTCTTCATTTCTTTTTTCTTTTAAATGATGATCGTATTTAAAAGAATAAATAATTTTAACTTCTTTTAAATCATCTTTTTTAGCTCTTAAAATAACTGTTAAATTATATAAACTTGAAAAATATGCCATATTAGACATTGGTATATGTAAAATTGAATTTAAATCCATAAATAAAACTCCTTAATAAAATAAGTGAAGCGCAATATTACACTTCACTTATTCTACTATATATTTAATTAATAATTAAATTATTTATTTTTATTATTATTTTGAAACAACAACAATTTGACAAGATGATAATTTACTATTAGCAGATAATGTTAATGCATCTAAATTGTCAGCTAATACACTTGAATAACCTGATAAATCAATTGTCTTTTCACTAGCACTTCTTGACATAATAATGACTCTATATTCTTTATTATTATATTTTAAATTATAATCAATATAAGAATTATCACTATCATTAAAGCTAAGAGAAGCTTTAATATCATCAGCATTATCTAATTGGAACATTTCATCATTAACTTTTAAAGAAATAAATTCTTTATATTGTTCCATAACACTTGGATAATCAATTAATCTTGAATAATCAAGTTCATTAGTTTTATATGAAGATTCATAAGAATTACTATCTAAACTTCCATCATCTTTTACTTTGCTTCTTAAGAATTCTTCACCAGCTAACATAAAGCTGACACCTTGAGATGTAAAGATAATACCATTACTTAATGTTGATAAATTTGATAATAACTCAATATTATCATCATTTGCCATTGCAACACTTAATTGTAATTTATCAAATAATGTATTGTTATCATGAGCTGAAACATAGTTTACAGTCTTATTTGGATCACTTGTAAAGGATGCGGTTTTTCCTTGAATTGCATCTTTAATACTACTTGGTAAACTACTTGTTAAACTTGTTGCCCAACCAGTTGTTAAAGAATCAAATACACTGCCTTTAATTCCATCTCTAACTTTATCATTAAATGCACCATAGCCATTAAATTTGCCTAAATTAGCTTGAAGTGCAGCATCAGTTGAAGCTAAGCCACTTGTTCCTGCATTCCATGGTTCTCCATAAACAACAATATCAGGATTAATTGTTTTTAAATTAGCAACTAATTCATCCATTGTTTCAATATCATGAAGTCCCATTAAGTCAAATCTAAATCCACCTAATTTATATTCACTAGCCCAAAATTCTGTGGAATCTATCATAAATTTTCTAAACATTGGCATATCACTTGCTGTTTCATTACCACAACCAGAGCCATTTAAGACTTGACCACTTGTACTATATCTAAAATAATATCCTGGAACTAAATAATTAAAGCTTGATGTTTCTAATGAATTAACATGGTTATAAACAACGTCCATAATAATATTAATTCCAGCTTCATTATATTTCATAACTAAGTTTTTAAATTCTTTAATTCTAACGTATCCATCAAATGGATCAGAAGAATATGAACCTTCAATAACATTATAATTTAAAGGATTATAACCCCAGTTAAATGATTTATTAACTTCGTCATTTGCTTGGTCAAATAAAGGAATAATTTGAACAGCATTGACACCTAATTCTTTAATATGGTCAAATCCTGTTTTAACAGTTACTTCATTTTCAGTGTATGTTGTTCCTTCTTCAGCCATACCATTAAATAATAAACGATTAGCTTCACTTCCAGTCCAAGATTCACTTGCAGTAACATCTGCAACATGAGTTTCATAAACTACTAATTCTGTATGTTTATATGGTTTAACGGTTACTTCATCCCAACCTTCTGGATTAGTTTTACTAAAGTCAACAATCATTCCTCTTAAGCCATTGACACCAGCTGATTTTGCATATGGATCAACTAATTCTTGGTTTGTATATTTAGAATTTGTAACAACATATGTATAATATTGTCCTTCTAAATCACCTTCAACTTTAACTTCGTAGACACCTTTTTCTGTGAGTGTCATATCATATTCTTTTATATAAGTATCACTACCTTTTGTAGCATCAACAGAGGTTGGAGTTCCATTTTCATATAATCTAAGTTTCATAGATTTACTACCAGGTGCCCAAACTTTAAATGTTGTTGATTCTTTTGAATAAATTGCACCTAATTCTCCATCATATGTGTAATTTTGATCAAATGAATCAGTTTTAAATAATGCATTTTTATCAACATCTGCAGTTAAAATAGTTCTACTTTCAAATGTAACTTCTACTTTATAATCTTTTATGAAATCTGGCTTTGCATCAAGATTAATTCTAATAGCATTTCTTGGTTCAGTTGTTAATTCAGCTATTTTTACATCATTTTCATATAATTTTACATCTGTAAAATTAGTATTTGTATTAAGAACAACTAAATCTTCTCTCATGAATCTAGCGCCTAAGATTGTATCTTGATATAAAGCATTAGTTGAATCATAAACGCCTTCCCAAGTAGAAATAATATAGACATGTTTTACTTCATTTTCATCAGCAGTAAAATCAGAAAATGCAAAGAATTGATCAGAGCCAACATCTTTATCTTCCCAAGTGTCTCCACCTTTTCTAACAATAAAGCCAACTCTATCTTCAAAACCAGTAATTTGACTTAATGGATAAGAAGCAATTGCACCAAATTCATCTTGGCCATTAAATGCAAAAGCAACACCATCTCCTAAGCCTTGATTTGAATCATCAACAGCCCATAACCAAATATCCCAATCACTATAATCATTATCATCTCTATGATAATGGATTTGGAATGATGGTTCATCATAAACTGGTGGTTCTATAATTTCAATTGGTTTTGTATTAGTTGTGGTTGTTGTAGTTGTAGTTGTTGTAGTTGTAGTTGTATTACTACTTGTTTCATCTCCAGTAGGACCACAGCCGGTTAATAAACCAACACCAAGAAACATACTACAAAATACTAAAATCGATTTTTTCATATTTTCTCCTTTTTATTGTGTGATTATTTTTGTATTTATTATTATTTTTATTTAATTCTTTCTTCTGTTTCAGGATCAAAGAATAAAATTTTCTTAGTATCAAATCTCATTACAACGTGTTGATGTAATGCAATTTGTTTTTCAGCAGAGAATTTAGCAACTAAATCATCGCCACCAAAATCAGCATGAATATAATATTCATGGCCTAATAATTCAGCGACTTTAACTTCTACATCAAAGCTACCATTTTCAACTTTATCACTTTGATGGACATCTTCTGGTCTAATTCCAATTATCACATCACTTGGAATATCTCTACCTTTAATTAATTCTTCTGGTAAAACTAATTTATGACCATCAGAGAATGTAATTGTTCCCTTATCATATTTAACTCTAAAGAAATTCATACTTGGGGAGCCAATAAATCCTGCGACAAATAAATTATTTGGTTTATTATAAATTTCAATTGGAGTTCCAATTTGTTGAACTTTACCTTTGGACATAACAACAATTCTTGATGCCATTGTCATAGCTTCAGTTTGGTCATGAGTAACATAAATTGTTGTTGCACCTAAAGAATCATGAAGTTTAATAATTTCAGATCTCATTTGAACTCTTAATTTAGCATCTAAGTTACTTAAAGGTTCATCCATTAAGAAGACTTTTGCATTTCTAACAATTGCTCTTCCTAATGCGACTCTTTGTCTTTGACCACCTGATAAGGCTCTTGGTTTTCTATCTAAATATTCTTCAATTTGTAAAATTCTTGCAGCTTCGTTAACTCTACGGTCAATTTCAGTTTTTGGCATATGTCTAATTTTTAAACCAAATGCCATATTATCATATACTGACATATGTGGATATAATGCATAACTTTGGAAAACCATTGCAATATCACGGTCTTTTGGAGATTTATCATTACATAATTCTCCATCAATGTATAATTCACCATTTGTAATTTCTTCAAGACCAGCAATCATTCTTAAGGTTGTTGATTTACCACAACCAGATGGTCCAACTAAGACAATGAATTCGTGTTTTTTAATATCTAAATTAAAATCAAAGACTGCTTGTACGTTATTGTCATAAACTTTATCAATATGTTTAAGACTAACGTAAGGTCTTTCTGTTGCTTCTTGTGTAAGTTTTTCTTTAGCCATAAAAAATAACTCCTTTAAATAGTTAATAATATTAAATCATATTTAATTGTATATTATTTGTGCATCATGCACAATTATATTTAATTATTTGAGTTAAATTTTAAATATAAATCAAAAATTAAAGCATTTTTATAATTTTTAATATCTAATTTAGTTATATCTTTAAACTTATTTAATCGATAATCAAACGTATTTCTATGTACATATAAATATTTTGAAGCTAAAACACTATTCATATTTGCCTTTAAATAATATTTAGCAGTATTTAATAAATCTTTATCACATTGATTAAATAATTTAATTAATTCATCAGATAATATGTATATCTTATTTATATATGAATCAAAAATAACTTCATCTAAAGAATATAGACCACTTTTTCTTTTATCTATTAAATAATTTAATGCTAAATAAGAAATATTATTTAAATCAAAAGTCTCTAAAAAAATAAGATTAATATTTAAATCATTTAATAAAACATTTTGAATAATATCCAATCTAAAATAAAAATTTTCATCAGCCATTATAATTCCTGAATTGTTATTTTCGTATTCAATATCTAAATAATAAGAATACAAATTTCTAATTATTTCATCAAATTCAGTCTTATTTAATTTTTGATAAGAATGAAATAAATAATACTTAATCATATAAAATATTTTAAACAATAAAAAATATTTTTAAAAATTTTTTAGTTAAATTTTTCTTAAAAATTCAATAATTTAGTTAAAATATTTTAATTTTGCAAACTTTTTTAAAAAGGCCTAAGTTAAAAAAATATTTGTTTTATTTAAGCGTTTAAATTAATGTTGTTTGGCCGTAATTTTAGGCGTATTATATTAATATAAACGTTTAAACAGGAGGATTTTATGAAAAAGTTTAAAGGTTATGGCTTTACATTGTGTGTAACCGCTTTCTTACTCGTTGGTTTAGTAGGTTGCGATGACACACAAACATCAACTACTACTACCCAAGAAGAATCTACAACTTATAAAGTAGAATTTATGGATGGTAATACAGTACTTCATACAGAACAAGTCGAAGAAGGAGATAAAGTTGCAGAATATACTCCAAATGTCGATGGAAAAGAATTTTTAGGTTGGTATATTGAACCTACTTTTGTTCACGAATTTGATTTTAATGTTGCAATTACAAAAGATACTCAAATTTTTGGAAGTTTTGTAACATATCAAGAAGATACAAGAACATGGCAAATTTTAGGTGCTGGTAAATCTAATTTATTAAGAAAATCAAATTGGGGTGCTGGAAATACTGAAGAACATTTATTAACAAAACAAGATGTTGCAAATAAAAATGTATTTAAAATTACAACAGATTTATATGTTAATGATGAATTCCAATTTGCAATTGATAAATCATGGCACAACCAAAGAGGTAATGGTTATTTAATTACTACTACCGATGCTGATGGAGAAGAATGTTTCTCAAAACCAAGCTCAATTTATGATACTGGTGCTAAAAAATCAAATATTAAAGTACTAAAAGATGGAAATTACACATTAACTTTAACAACATATCCAGCTCAAGATTATTATGACGAAGAAGCTCAAGGATATGATGAAGCTAATAAAGAAGCATTTAATTTCTCTGATGTTGATACAATTACATTTGTAAGAAATGGTGATCCAATTGAAACACTTCCAGAAAGTGAAACAAACTATTACATTAAAGGTAATAAAATTACTCACTGGGTTGATGATTATAACGCAGAAAAAATGTTCACAGTAAGTGAAGATGATCCAACAATTCACACATTATCAATTTATATTGAAGCTGGTGATGAATATATGTTTACATCAAGAGTCACTTCTTCTGATCCAAGTGAACAACCAACAGCTGGTAATGTTTATATTAGATATTCAAATATTAAAGATGAAGAAAGCTTAAAATTAGTTACAGGTACCGCTGGACAAAATATTGTTAGTTCTAAATCTGGTAAGCATACATTTACATATGATGAAGAAACTCAAGAATTAACAGTAAGTGTTGATGAATCTGCAAAAATTACACCAGTTGATGTTTACTTAAAAGGTTCAATGAACGGCATGAATTGGAATAATCAAGAATTTACTGATGATTGGAAATTAACTCCAGTTGATGAAACTTACACCTACACAATTACAAAAGAATTAGCAGTTGGTGATGAATTTGGTTTCTCAACATGGGTTGTTGGAACAACTTCTGAAACAATGAATGATGAAGGAAATAGACTTGATTTCTTAAACTTTGCAAGATTACAAGGTGCTTATGCTACAAAAGAAAATGAAGCAGTTGATAGAACAGAATTAACTGAAGCACAAGAAGGAAAAGTTTCTTCTAACATTAAATGTGTAAAAGCTGGAACATATACATTTGTATATGACCAATATTCAAATTCAATTTCTTATACAATTGCTTAATATATAAAAACAAAGGAGTTAAATTATCCCCTTTCTAATTTAAACTCCTTTGTTTAAAAATAATTAAATGTAATATATATGTTTATCAGCATCAGTATGTTGTAATGATAAATTTAAACATAATAAAACTGTTTCAATAAACTGATTTGTAAATATATCAAATAATTTAGAATTTGGTAGATTTCCTTTAAAAACATTATGTAAAAATCTACCTAAAATTATTACATTTTTATCACTTAAAAACTTAATAAGTTCCGTTAATTTTGTAGTTTCCTCTATAAAAATAACATTAAAATTCTCCTCTAAAAAACTATTAATGTTTGTGTTATTGAATTTAGGGGAAACTACATAATAGGCGGAAGAATTAAAACAAGATATAGCAAAATGTTTGAGTTGTAGAAAATCTCTTTCTATTTCAAAGAAAATATTTAAGTCTTGTTTAGTTTGAGTTAATACACCAATTACCGGAATTATATTATTCTTTGAAATTTCATCAAAAAATTCTCTACTACTATCCAAAATTAAAATAGCATCACTATTGTGTAATTCTGATTTTAAATCAGAAGAAACAATTGATAATTGGTAATTATTTTTAATAAATATCTTAGTTAATTGATCAATAAAATACCTGTAATCAATTGCTGTAAAAGTAGAAAAATTTTCTATATATAAACTGACAATTTTATAGGATTTACCTAATGCTAAATTTCTTGCATTATTTGAAATTTTATAATTAAAGAAACTTGCAACTTGTATAACTTTAAGTCGAGTTTCGTCTGAAATATTCTTACCTTCTTTATTATTTAAAACGTAAGATACGGTAGCGATTGAAACTCCAGAAATTCTTGCAATATCTTTAATTGTAATTTGTTTCATAGTTAATAATTCTATCTTAATAATTTAAAAAAATCAAAATTTAGGTTAAAAATTTATGAATAAACAAGCAATTTACCACTCAAATAATTTAAATTATTCTTATTTCTTAAATAATAAATTTCATCTAATATTAAGAGTTTCAAAAGATGATACTTTTGATGAACTCAATATTATTTATGGACCAAAATATTATTTTCAACAAAAAGAATACCGCAAAATAGATAAACTTTATTATTTAAGATCAGATGATTTATTTAGCTATTATAAATGTGTTGTTGATATAAAAGAATACAGAATTGCATACATTTTTCAATTAAAAATAAATAATAAAGTATATTATTATTCTCAAATTGGAATATTTGAAGATAAATATAATTACGATTTATCATATTTTGATTTCTTCCAATTTTCAAATGCATTAAACGACAAAATTAAAATATATAAAGAATTTAATAAACTAAGTATTTATCAAATATTTGTTGACAGATTTATGGTTGGAAATACTAAGCATAAAGAATACGTTAACCTAAAAATAGATGAACTTCCAAATAGTAAGTCTTTTTTTGGTGGAGATTTAAAAGGAATTTATAATTCTTTAGAATATATAAAATCTTTAGGATTTAACGCAATTTATTTAACTCCAATTTTTAAATCGATTTCTAATCATAAATACGATATTTATGATTATTTTAATGTTGATAAACAATTTGGAAGTAAGAAAGATTTAAAATTACTTGTAGATAAAGCTCACAAATTAGGAATCAAAATAATTTTAGATATGGTTTTTAATCATTGTTCAAATAAGAACAAAATATTCTTAGATGTTAAAAAACACAACAAAACCTCAAAATTTTCTAAATTATTCTTCTTAAAAAATATAAAAGAAAATAAATTTGATTATGAAACTTATTTTCTTTTAGATTATATGCCAAGACTTAATACAAATAATATTGAAACTCAAAAATATTTTGAAAAAGTTACAAAGTATTATGCAACTAAGTTTAATATCGATGTTTTTAGATTAGATGTTTGCGAAGAATTATCTAAATCATTTTTAATTGATTTAAATAAATCTCTTAAACAAATTAATCCAAACATTATTCTTTTTGGTGAAAATTGGCATTTAGATAATACTGATTTAAATCCAAATATTATTGATTCACAAACTAACTACTTTTTATTAAGAATTTTAATGGATTTTTACAAAAATAATGTAAATCTTAACGAAACTATTAATAATTTTAATAAGATATTAAATACATATAATCCAATTTATTTAAATAGATTAATAAATATTTTAGATTGTCATGATACAGATAGATTTTATACAGTAGTTAATAAAAACTATGATAAATATTTAAGTGCTTACACTATTAACTTCTTCTTTCCAGGAGTTCCTTTATTTTATTATGGCGATGAAATTCCTCTTGAAGGAGGTTTTGATCCAGATAATCGAAGACCATTTAATATGGAATTAGTTAATAAAAATTCAAAAATATATAAACTTATTGTCTTTTTAAATACTCTTAGAAGAAATCATTTAATTGATTTAGATACAAAAATCTATGAGTATAACAATCTTTTATGTATAGAGAGATTTAATGATAAAAAATCATACAAACTATACATAAATAATTCAAATGAAGATATTTCATTTGAATGCAACAAATTAGTTCTTTATAGCAATCTATTTGATAAAAATAAGATTGAAAAAGATGGATTTTTAATTTTAGAGGAGGATTTATCATGAAAAAATCTATTTTTTGGCTATTACCTATCTTACTTTTATCATCTTGTGGTCCAAGTGGACAAGATGGTACAAGTGTAGGTGGAGATGTTAGCGAACTCATTTTTTCTAAATTCGACGGTAATTTAGAAAAAGAAAGAGGTGCTGTATTGCACATCTTAGAAAATGACTTGGCTAAAGAATCAGGTTATCTTAAAGAATTACTCGATGGCTTTAATGAAAAATATGCTGAATATGGAATTACAGCTGTTGATGCAAATCTTGATGAATACACTGACTTAGTCAATTCTGGACCTTATGGAACAGGACCTGATGTCTTATATCAAGCAAATGACTCATTAATGAAATATGTTCCTGGTAAACATATTTTACCAATTCCAGTTGATAGACTTGAATGTTATGATCAAGTTTCTCAAATTGGTTGGGATACATTTACAAGTGATGCAAATTATAATTCTACATTCACTTATGGAGTTCCAGTAAATATTCAAACACCACTTCTTTATTATAGAAAAGACTTACTACCAAGTGATTGGCAAGCAAATTGGGATGATAATAAAAATAATATTCCTGATATGGTTGAAACAAGGAATAGTATGTATCAATATTCAAAACAATTAAAAGAGTCTTCTGGCGGAACTAAATTTGGCTTTATGAGAGCAATGCAAGATTCATACTTTGTTTCGGGATATTTATTTACATATGGTGCATATATCTTTGGAAACAATAATAAAGATACAAAAGATATCGGTATGCATAAAGGTAATGCAAAATATGGAGCAAAATTTATTAGAGATTTCTCTGCTGTAATGGATAATAGATGTACTGATTTAACTATCAATGCAACTGGTTATTCTTTACTTGCAAATGGAGAAATGTTTGCAACAACAAATACTCCAGATACAACAAGAAGTTATATTACAACTTTTAGAGATGTATTAATAAATCCAACAGGTCAATACAAAATGACAGCTGAAGAAGCAAATAAATATATTGATGAAAATCTTGTAATTACAACTCTTCCAAAAATGCCTAAAAATGGTGATGTTACAGATCCAAATGAAACTGAATTTATTGATACCACAATGATGGGTGGAATTCATGGTTATTCTATTTCTGCTTATACAAAATATCCAAATGCATGTTTAGCATTTTTAGATTACGCTACAAGTTATGAACTTCTAAAAAAGAGAACTGAGACTTTACAATTATCTCCTGCAAGAGAAGATTTAGCTGAAGTTACAACTCCAATTAATAAAGAAATTTATAACATGTTAGAAAATGGAACCATCTATATGATGCCTTCAATTGAAGAATTAGCATTATTCTGGCCATCTGCTCAAACTTTATTTGCTGATTTAGCAACTGATGGATTAAGAAAAGATAATTTCCGTTATGATACATTAGATAAGATACAAGCTGCCTTAGAAAAATTATCGAAAGATGTTTATGATGCAATTTGGACATTGCAATAATAAATAAAAATTATGGTTCAAAGAATTACTAATTACTTTACCGCTTTAGGTAAAGTAATAAAAAATTGGTTTATTAAACTTGGTAAGAATACAAAAAGTTTCTTTGTAAACTTACCAAGAAATACCAAAAACTTCTTTATTGGCTTGTATCAAATTATTAAACATTATTTAATTACATCACAATATCCAGTTTATTTAAGTGCTATTGTTATGGGTTTAGGCCAAGTATTTAATAAACAATATATTAAAGCAGCTTTATATTTCTTAGTTGAAGTTGGCTTTATATTATTTATGGTCTTCTTAGGTGGTAATTATTTATCTGGATTAATTACTCTTGGTGTTAATCAAGCTGATCCTATATTAGGAATTCAAGGTGATAACTCAATTGCTTTAATGCTTATGGGATTAGTTAGTGTTGTTATTATAATTGTCTTTATTTATTTATATATTTCAAATATTAGAGACTGTTATAGAACAAGAAACGTAATTTTAAATGGTAAAAAACCAAATACATTTGTTCAAGGGTTAAAAGATTTATTAGATAAGAACTTTTATAAAACAGTTCTTGCTATTCCATTAATTGGAGTTGCTGTATTCTCAGTTGTTCCAATTATCTTCATGATTTTAATTGCTTTTACAAATTATTCAAGTTCATTAGAACCTCCAACTGATTTAATTGATTGGGCAGGATTTGAAAGCTTTCAAACAATATTTGGAGCTGGAAATATTTCAGATACATTCTTTAAAATCCTAGGTTGGAATATTTTATGGGCTATATTAACAACTGTTATTAACTATTTTATTGGTCTTGGTTTAGCACTTTTATTAAATAGTAAGAAATTAAAAGGGAAAGTATTTTTTAGAGCATTCCCAATTCTTGCTTATGCAATTCCAGGATTTATTACCATGTTAGCATTTAAGTTTATGTTCTCAAATGGTGGCCCAATTAATTACTATCTTAAATTATTTGGAGCGGACACAATTGATTTCTTAGGAATTGACTCTACTTGGACAGCTAGATTTATTGGCTTATTTGTTAACGCTTGGGTTAGTACTCCTTCAATTATGCTTCTTGCAACAGGTATTTTATCAAACTTAAATACCGACTTATATGAAGCAGCTTCAATTGATGGAGCAAGTAAATTTAGACAATTCTATAAGATTACATTACCATTTGTTGTTTTCTCAACAACTCCAGTTATTATTAGTCAGTTTATATCTAACTTCAATAACTTTGGTGTTTTCTACTTCTTAAGAGGTTCAATTTATTCATCTGGTTATTTTGTTGCATCTGATACAGATTTATTAATTAACTGGTTATATAGATTATCAATTGATCAACAAAACTATAACATTGGTGGTGCTATTTCTATTTTAGTATTCATTATTACATCAATTATTTCATTATTAGTTTATGTTAGATCGCCTGCTTATAGAAAGGAGGATACTTATCGATGATAAAAAATAAATCTAGTAAACCAAAAAGATATTTAACTACAATTTTGGTTTATATAATTACAGTTATTGTTTGTTTTATCTTCTTCTTTCCATGTTTATGGATTATATTAGCAGCCTTTTCTGGTACTGGATCTATTTATAACTTTAATGGGTTCTTTCCTCCAAACTTCTCTTTAAAAACATTTGAACAATTATTTACCGGTGTTACAGATGTTTCTGGAGATACAGTCATGTATCCTTATATGACTTGGTTCTTAAATACATTAATAATTGCATGTGCAACCGCAGTTATTGGTACACTTTTATTAATCAGTACTGCTTATGTTATTTCAAGATTTGAATTTAAAGCCAGAAGAAAATTAATGAAAGGCGCTTTAGTTCTTGGAATGTTCCCAGCCTTTATGGGAATGACAGCGGTCTTTATTATGTGTACTCAATTCCAATTATTAAATAATTTATGGGGACCAATTTTAATGTATAGTACAACTGCTCCAGTTGGATATTTAGTTCAAAAAGGTTTCTTTGATTCCATTCCAACTTCAATTTATGAAGCAGCAAGAATTGATGGAGTTAGTAATTTTAAAGCATTCTATAAAATTACACTGCCACTTTCAAAACCAATTTTAGTCTATACAGTTTTAACTCAATTTACATGGCCTTGGAGTGATTTCATTCTTCCAAAATTATTATTACAAGATAAAAGTAATTACACAGTTGCAGTTGGATTAATGACTCTTCCTGATACAGAATTTTCAAGATTCTGTGCTGGTAGTGTATTTATTGCAGTACCAATTGTCTTGTTATATTTCTTTGTTTCAAAATATATGGTTAATGGATTAACTGCTGGTGCAGTAAAAGGTTAATAAGGAGTTTAAAAAATGGCAAAAGTTACACTTAAAAATATATACAAAGTTTATAAAGGTGGCGTCAAAGCGGTTAATGACTTTAATTTAGATATACCAGATAAAGAATTTGTCGTCTTTGTTGGACCATCTGGTTGTGGTAAATCAACAACCTTAAGAATGATTGCTGGTCTTGAAGAAATTACCAGTGGATCATTATATATCGATGATGTTTTGGCAAACGATTTAGAACCAAAAGATAGAGATATTTCCATGGTTTTCCAAAACTATGCTTTATATCCAAATATGACTGTTTATGAAAACATGGCATTTGGTTTACAATCTCAAAAATTGCCAAAAGAAGAAATTAAAAAGAAAGTTGATCAAGCAGCTGAAATTCTTGGTATTAAAGATTATTATAATAGACAACCAAGAGAATTATCTGGTGGTCAAAGACAAAGAGTCGCTTTAGGAAGAGCAATTGTTAGAGAACCAAAAGTCTTCTTACTTGATGAACCATTAAGTAATCTTGATGCTAAATTAAGAGTTCAAATGAGATCTGAAATTACTAAATTACATCAAAGATTACAAACAACATTTATTTATGTTACTCATGACCAAACAGAAGCTATGACAATGGGTACAAAAATTGTTGTTATGAAGGATGGTTTTATTAAACAAGTTGACACTCCAACAAATTTATATATGCATCCTGCAAATATATTTGTTGCAACATTCTTAGGCTCACCTCAAATGAATTTATTTAATGCAAAAATTGTCAAAGATGGTAAGAAATATAAAATTTTATTAGAAGATGGAACAGAAAATGTTGTTCCACTTACAACTAATAAATTACTTGAAATTACTGATGATAATTTTGTCGACAAAGATTTAATTTTAGGTATTAGACCTCGAGATATTCACATTGTTCCAAATACTGAAGATGGATTCAAAATTAAAGTTGAAATTGTTGAAAAATTAGGTGATGAAAACTTAATTTATACTCATTTATTTGGTAAAAAAGAATATACAATATTTGTCGTTGATGCAAAACAAGAAGTTAAAGTTGATGATGAATTAACAATTAAGTTTGATGAACATAACATCTACTTATTTGATAAAGAAAACGAAGAATCATTATTTAAAATTCCAGAATATAACTACTTTACAATCGATGATATTAATAAATATTTAGATATCGAAGAATTAAGCAAGAAGATATATTAAAGAATTAAATACAAATAATGAAGATTTAAGCGTTGGTTTTTCACCAGATAAAGTTTCTCTTGAAAAAATTGATAATGCTCAAAAAATTAGAGTTAAATTAATTCATAATTCTAAATATACTAATTATTATGTTAATTATGCTCTTACAGAAAATGATGAAAAAATTGTATTTAAAACAACGAATGATTTAAAAGATTCATTAAATAAAGACATTGATCTCTATGTTAAAAATGAGAACTTAGAATTATTTATCGCTTCAAGTAAGAGTAGAATTACATGTGTTAGAGAATTAGATTCTAATTATCAACTCGCAAAATATTATTTTGTTAGAAGTAATTTATATTTCAGTGATTTAAATTTAGATTCAAAGAAAAAATATCTTAGAGGAAAAATTGTTGATATTGATTACCTAAATAAAGATTATTTATTTGCAAGAGTTAAATTATTTAAAGAAGATAAAACTTATGATATCATTTGTCCAAATGATGATAAGATTTATATCACCCAACCAGTTGTATTAGAAGCTAAAAAAGAAGAAAAACATAAAAGCTTATAATTATAACTAAAAAAAGAGGGCGTAAAATCCCTCTTTTTTTTAAAAATATTTTTTTCCGATAATTAATTACTACTACATCACAATTAAAATTTATATAATTTATAACTAAACAAAATTTAATCTATCAAAATTTTAAATTATTTATTTTCGTTATCATTTTATCCAAAAATACCAAAATGAACAGTTAAATCACTAACTAGTTTACAAGGTTTTAAGTAATTATTTGAAAAACCAGTTTCTTCATCAAAAGATGTTGTAAAAAATGTAAAGCTCCAATACCCATCACCAACTAAATTAGGTACATCATAATTTAGAGTAAAGGCACCAAAATTATCAATATCTTCAGACGTGAGGTAATATCCTTTTTCAAATTTAAAAACAGTTCTAGCCAACTCATCATTTACAAAATAATAACCATTACACTCATTAGTTTCTTCATCATACGAATGCCTTAAATAAGTATGTTGAATAAAGGTTAAAGTAATTTCTTCAATTGAACTTGAATTCTTAATTGGTTCTGTGTTTGTATCTGTTGAAGAACAAGCAAATAACAAAAACAATAATGGAAATATCATAAATAAAGATAACGTTTTTTTCATTATTAATTCCTCTTTTTTTATAATATCATAAGTTTAGAAAAAACTGAATAATATCTTTCAAATCAAAACTCTACATTTACTTTTTTATTTATCAAAATTAAGCAACTTTCTATAACAAATTTTCTTCATAAAATGTCTAAATACATTCAAACAAATATTCAAGAATATAAAAAATCTCTACGATTCGTAGAGATTTTTATTATTAATCGTTAAAATTCAGTTAACTTATTTGCTCCATGTAACAAGTCTAACTTCAGCACCATCACCTTTTCTTGGAGCTAATTTTAAGACTCTTACATAACCACCATTGACACCATCAAATCTTTTTACAAGATCATTAAATAATTTATCAACAGCACTTGTTTTTTCATCAACCATTTTGTTTCTTAATAAACTAATAGCTTGTCTTTTTGAATGTAAATCACCTTTTTTAGCAAGGCTAATAAGATGACTTGCTTTTTTAACTAAATCTTTTGTAACTGAAGTTGTAACTTTAACGTGTTCAAATACAACTAAATCAGTTAATACATTTCTTAATAAGTTTTTGTGTTTACTAGAAGTAAAACCAGTTTTAAATCTAACACCAGCTTTACCATGTACATTTTTTCTACCGATAGCAGCCATTATATTATCCTCCTAATAATTAGTTGTCTTTTTTCAAAGATAAACCTAATTCTGCTAATTTATCTTGAATTTCTTTAAATGATTTTTTACCAAGATTTCTAAATTTCATGTATTCGTCTTCACTTAATTGTGTTAATTCTTGAACAGTTTGGAAACCTTGTCTTTTTAAACAATTGAATGCTCTGACACTTAAATCGAGTTCTTCAATTGACATATTATTGAATTTATCTGCTGGTTTTGCTTCTTCTTCTTTAAATGCATCGAGTTGTTGATCAACAACATTTTGTAAATCTAAGAATCTTTCAAAGTGAGCGATAAGAATTTCACTTGCAAGTTCTAAAGCTTCAACAGCAGTAATTGAACCATCAGTTGTGACTTCTAATTTTAAGGAATCATATCTTGAATCTTGGTCAACTCTTGTTGGTTCTACTTCATAATTTACTTTTACAATTGGACTGTAATTGCTATCTGTTGCAATAATTCCAATTTGTTTAGAATTTGTTGCTTCTAATTTCTTTTTATTTTCTTCATTTGTTAAATAGCCTCTACCATTTCTTGCATAGATGACCATTTTTAAATGTCCACCTTCTGCTAAATGAGCTATTTCTAAATCTGGATTAATAATAGTTACATCATGTGGAACTTGTAAATCTTTTGCATATACTGTGCATGGACCAAAGACTTCGAGCTCTAATCTTTTTGTATCTTCATTATTTCCATCAATTTTTAAAATCAATCTTTTTAAATTTAATATAATTCTTGTAACATCTTCTTCAACACCATCAAGAGCACTAAATTCATGTAATGCACCTTCAATGTTAATTGCATATACACTAGCACCTGGAATTGAGCCTAATAATACTCTTCTTAAAGCATTTCCAAGAGTGATTCCAAAACCTCTTTCTAAAGGTTGTAATACAAATTCACCATAAACTTTATTATCAGATTGATTTAAAACTGTGAAGTTTGGCTTTTCAAATGGTTGTACAATTTTATTCATTCATTAATCCTCCATAAATAACATTAAATAATTTTATATTATCCACGTGGTCTTTTTGGTGGTCTACAACCATTGTGTGGAATTGGTGTAGTATCAGTAATTGATAAAACTTTTAAACCAGCAACTTCAAGAGATCTAATTGCTGTATCTCTACCACTACCAGTACCTTTTACAAAAACATCAACTGTTTTTAAACCTTGATCAACAGCAGCTTTTGCAGCTTGTTCAGCGGCATTTTGAGCAGCAAATGGTGTACCTTTTCTAGCACCTTTATATCCAATTGCACCAGCACTTGACCAAGCAATAGCATTACCTTTTTCATCAGTAATTGTAACTATTGTATTATTAAAGGTTGCATGAATATGAGCTAAACCTTTAGTATAAGTTCTTTTAATTTTTTTCTTTTTGCTTACAGTTTTATTAGCCATAATTATTCTCCTTTAAGATTACTTAGCATCTGTTGCTTTCTTCTTATTAGCAATAGTTTTTCTTGGTCCTTTTCTTGTACGAGCATTAGTTTTTGTTCTTTGACCTCTTACAGGAAGACCTCTTCTATGTCTAATACCTCTATAACAGCCAATTTCTGTTAATCTTTTAATATTAAGAGCAACTTCTCTTCTTAAGTCACCTTCTAATTTATATTTAGAAAGTTCAACTCTAATTTTAGCGAGTTGTTCTTCAGTTAAATTTTTTACTCTGATTGTTGGATCAATTCCAATATCATTTAAGATTTTTTTACTTGTTGAAATTCCAATACCATAAATATAAGTTAATGAATAAGCTACTTGTTTATCATTTGGAATGTCAACACCAACGATTCTTGCCATACTTTAATATCTCCTTTAATTAACCTTGTCTTTGTTTATGTTTTGGATTAGAACAAATTACCATGACTTTTCCATGTCTTTTAATAACCCTACATTTATCACAGATAGGTTTTACAGATGGTCTTACTTTCATAATTAATTCTCCTTAACATTTAATAATTATTTATATCTATATGTTATTCGGCCCTGTTTTAAATCGTATGGACTGATTTCAACACTAACTCTATCCCCTGGGAAAATGCGAATATTATTTAGACGGATTTTTCCAGAAACAGTGGCCATAATTGTTAGTCCGTTTTCAAGTTCAACTTTGAACTTAACATTTGGTAAACTTTCTTTTACCACAGCCATACATGTAATACAATCATCCTTCGCCATTTAATTCCTCCTTAGAGATTGTTAATAATTCATAACCAGTTTTTGTAACTACAAGTGAATTTTCATAATGGGCAGCAAGACTATGATCAACAGTCTTTACACCCCAGTCATCACTTAGTACATATACATCTTTTTTTCCTTGAATAACCATTGGTTCAATTGCCAAAGTCATTCCCTCTTTTAAAATAATTCCAGTTCCTTTTTTTCCATAATTTGGAATATAAGGATCTTCATGAAGTACTTGACCAACCCCATGTCCAGTATAATCTCTTACAACTGAATAACCATTTGATTCAATTACTTCTTGAATACGTGCTTGAATATCTCCAAGATGTACGCCAGGTTTTATTAACTTAACGCCTTCAAAGAATGATTCTTTTGTAACTTCTATAAGTCTTTTTGCTTCAGGAGTTACTTCCCCAACTTCAAATGTTCTACAAGCATCTCCAACATAGCCATTTTTAGTAACTCCAACATCAATTTTAACAATATCTCCATCTTTAAGTATTGTTTTTTCATTTGGAATACCATGAATTACCATGTCATTGACGCTAATACAACATGCTTCAGGGAATCCACCATACCCTTTAAAGGTAGGATAACCACCTCTTGATCTAATATATTTTTCAATAATTTTAGATAACTTCAATGTAGATATCCCACTTTTAATATATGGTTTTATAATTAAGAAGACTTCACCAACGACTTCGCCAGCTTGTCTCATTAATTCAATTTCACGAGGAGTTTTAATAATAATCATCTATTTTTATTCCTCGATTGCTTTTTTAATACTAGAAAATACTTCATTTAATTCTTTACTTCCATCAACTTTTACTAATAAATTTTTATTTTTATAGTAATCAATTAATGGAGCAGTTTGTTTATAATAATTTTCTAGTCTTGTCTTAAATGCAGTTAAATTATCATCATTTCTAATATATAATTCTCCACCACAGTTATCACATACGCCTTCAACTTTACTTGGCATATTTTTAATATGATATGTGGAACCACATTTTTTACAAACTCTACGACCTGTAATTCTATCAATTAAGATTTGATCATCTACATCTACATCAATTACAAGTTGTAAATCTTGATTAATATCTTTACTTAATTTATCAAGTGCTTCAGCTTGGACTAAAGTTCTAGGAAATCCATCTAATAAATAACCGTTTTTACAATCGCTTTTAGATAATCTTTCTTTAACTAAACCAATTGTAACTTCATCTGGTACTAAATCACCACGAGATATGTAAGTGTTAGCTAATTTTCCAAGTTCACTGCCTTCTTTAATTGCTTCTCTAAACATATCACCGGTTGAAATATGTGGAATATGATAATAATCTTTAATTAATTTGGCTTGGCTACCTTTTCCAGCGCCAGGTGCTCCTAATAATAAAATTCTTGTCTTCATATAACTCCTAGAAAATATTAATCATATAATTTACCAGCTAATAAACCATTAACTTGGTTATTAAGTTCGGTTGCAACACCGACTGCAATAATTAATCCAGTTCCACCAAATGCTAAACTTGTGTCATTTCCAAATATTCCACTTAAAGTTAGAGCAACTGGAAGAGCTGCAATAAATGCAAGAGCAAATGCACCGATACATGTTATTCTATTTAATACTTTTCTTATATATCTTTCAGTTTCATTTCCTGGCTTAATTCCTGGAATATAACTACCATTTTTTTGGAAGTTTTCCGCAAGTTGTGCAGGATTGATTTGAAGTTGTGCATAAAAGAATGCAAATACAATAATTAAGATTACATAGAATATTAATCCCCATGGCATTCCCCATCTACTTCCATCTATACCAGGCATTTGATACATATGAGAAATTGAGAATATATTTAACCAATATGCATTTGCAGCATCACTTGAGATGAAGCTTGCAATAACACTTGGTGCCATAAGAATACTTGAAGCAAAGATTACTGGAATAACACCACCAGAATTTAATTTAATTGGTAAATAACTAGCATTTGACATTTTAGCGACATTACCACTTCTTCCAGCACTTTGAACTGGAATTTTTCTTCTAGCGGATTCTATAAATACAATAAATCCAATAATTAATAATAAACAAATAATATAAATCGCAAATTGGAAGACACCTTGAATCATTGCGCTTGCACCACTTCCTTGATTTAATGTAATCCATTTTGTGAATGCACTTCCAATTTGATTTGGAAGTTGAGTTACAACACCTGCAAAGATGATCATAGAAATACCATTTCCGATACCTTTACTTGTTATTTGGTCACCTAACCACATAACGAGCATTGAACCAGCAACCATCAATATAACAAGATAGACATAACCCCAAGCGGATGTATCACCTAATGTTATGTAGCCGTTTTCCATCATCTTGATAATACCATATGCTTGGACACTACCTAACATAAGAGTTAAGTATCTTGTAGTCATTTCAATTTTTCTTCTTCCAATATCTCCTTGTTTTCTAAGTTCACTTAGAGCTGGAAGAACATCCATTGACAATAATTGAACAATAATTTGCGATGTAATATATGGGGAAACCCCTAAAGCAAATATTGAGAATTGTTGCAATCCACCGCCACCTAATAAGTTAAGAAGAGATAATGCACTTGTAGAGGTCATTGCATTAGTAATATCTTCACTTAATGTGACACCTGGTAAAGTGACATTTGCACCGATTTCAAAGACTAATAGAATCATAATTGTAAATACGATTCTATTAATTACATCTTTGTTTTTAAAGATTGCCGCAATCTTTTTCATGGTTTAAATTACCTCAGCATTTCCACCAGCTTTTTGAATCTTTTCTAAAGCTGCTTTGGAAAATTTATTTGCTTTTATTGTTAATTTTTTACTTAATTCACCTTTAGCTAAAATTTTTAAACCATTAAATTCTTTTTTAACTAATCCTTTTTCAATTAAAAGAGTTAAATCAACGGTTGTTCCATCTTTGAATTCATTAAGTTTTTCAAGATTAACACATGCATATGTATTATCTTTTAAAGCCTTGAATCCTCTTTTTGGAAGTCTTCTCCATAATGGGTTTTGACCACCTTCAAATCCAAGAGCAACACCGCCTCCAGCTCTAGAGTTTTGACCTTTATTACCGCTTCCGCCGTTTTTGCCTAAACCTGAGCCGATGCCTCTACATCTTCTAATATTTTTCTTTCTTGAGCCTTGGCTATATTTTAATTCACTTAAATTTGTCATAACTAATCTCCTTTAAGTTTATTTTCTAAGCTCATTTACTTTAGTATAACTTTTTAATGATCTTAAAGCATTATCAGTTGCTCTAACAACATTAATTGGAGTTCTACTTCCATAAACTTTAGAATAGACATTTTTAACACCAGCTAATTCTAATACTCTTCTAACAGCACCACCGGCAATAATTCCAGTACCTTCTAAAGCAGGTTTTAAATATACTTTAGTTGCACCAAATTTACCAATAATTTCATGTGGAAGAGTTTGAGAACCAACAAGTGAAACTGTGAATAAATTCTTTTTAGCTTTTTCGACAGCTTTTTTAATTGCATCTGGAACTTCAGCAGCTTTTCCAATTGCAAATCCGAATTTACCTTTTCTATCGCCAACTACAACAAGAGCTGAGAATTTAAAGGTTTTACCACCTTTAACAACTTTGGCAACTCTGTTAATGTGAACGACTATTTCATCATAATCTTTAGCTTTGCTTTCTCTTTTAACTCTACGATCACGTTCAGGATTTCTTCTTGGACGTCTAGAAGAATTTTCAGCTTTTTGTTCAGGTGCTTTTTCACCTTGTTCATTTTTTGGAGCTTCAGGTTTTACTTCTTGAACTTTTTCTTCAACTACTTTTTCTTTATTTTCTTCCATAATTCACTCCTTAAAATTTTAAGCCATTTTCACGAGCTGCTTCAGCTAAAGCTTTGACTCTACCATGATATATATAACCACCTCTATCAAAAACTACATTTTCAATACCTTTTGATAAAGCTAATTTTGCAACTTCAGCACCAACTTTTTTACTAGCTTCGATGTTACCACCGTTTTCTAATTTAAGAGATACTGAAGAAACACTAACTAATGTAACTTGTTTAACATCATCGATAATTTGAGCTTCAATGTTTTTATTACTTCTAAAGACACATAATCTTGGGCAAGAAGTAGTTCCAGAAACTTTAGCTCTTACTCTTAAATGTTTTCTTTCTCTGACTTGTTGTCTTGATACTTTTTTAATCATAATAACTAATCCTTTCTTTTAACTATTTCTTAGCACCGGCACGTTTTCCTTCTTTTCGGATAATGTGTTCGCCTTTATACATAACACCTTTACCACCATATGGCTCAGGTTTTCTTGTTGCTCTAATTAATGCAGCCATTTGTCCAACATCTTCTTTTGAAATACCACTTACAGTAATTTCAGTAGCACTTGGACAAGTTACTGTAACACCTTTGATAACTGGTAAGACAATTTC
Source organism: uncultured Bacilli bacterium (assembly GCA_944349595.1). Classification (GTDB taxonomy): domain Bacteria; phylum Bacillota_I; class Bacilli_A; order RFN20; family CAG-826; genus Alectryobacillus. The sequence continues at coordinate 55,158 of CALVNF010000003.1, forward strand.
ATGAGAATAACCAACATTTAATACAATATCGCTACCTCTCATTGCTGCTCTATAACCAATACCAACAATTACAAGATTTTTTGTATAACCTTGGCTAACTCCAACAATTGCATTATGAAGTAAAGCTCTTGTTGTACCGTGGTTTTCTTTTAATTGCATTGTATCATTTTCTCTTTTTACAGCTAATGTTTTTTCATCAACATTTTCAACTGTAATACCACTTGGAATGTTAACTTTTAATTCGCCTTTTGGGCCTTTAACATCTGCAACACTACCATTTAATGTTACACTTACTCCACTAGGAAGTTCAATATGTTTTCTACCTATTCTTGACATACTTTACCTCCTTACCATATATAAGCCATGACTTCACCACCAAGATTTAAACTTCTTGCTTTTTTATCAGTCATGATTCCTTTACTTGTAGAAATAATTGCGATACCTAAACCATTTAAGACTTTTGGAAGTTTATCACATGGAAGATTAACTCTTAAGCCTGGTTTAGAAATTCTTTTTAAGCCTTGGATGACTCTTTGTTTGTTTTCACCATATTTTAAGGAAATTGTCATTTCTTTTTTGACATCACCTTCAACATTGTAACCTTTAATAAAGCCTTCTTCGACAAGAATTTTTGCAATTTCAACTTTGGTTTTACTTGAAGGCATTTTAACTGCTTCATGATGGAGTTGATTTGCATTTCTAATTCTTGTGAGCATATCAGCTATTGGATCATAAATCATTCTTAACTACCTCCTTTTTACCAACTTGATTTTTTCATTCCAGGAATTTCGCCTTTATAAGCTAATTCTCTAAGACAAATACGACATAATTTAAATTTTGAATAAACAGAGTGTGGTCTTCCACATCTTTGGCATCTTGTATATTCTCTAACTTTAAATTTTTGAGGTCTATTACATCTATTAATTTTACTTAATTTTGCCATATCTTTCTCTCCTTATCTTTGGAAAGGCATACCAAGTAAACTAAGTAACTCATGTGCCTCTTCATCGCTATTAGCAGTAGTGACAATTACAATGTCCATACCTCTAATTTTTGATACTTTATCATAATCGATTTCAGGGAAAATTAATTGTTCTTTAACACCAAGGGTATAATTTCCTCTTCCATCAAATGAATTTTTACTAACACCTCTAAAATCTCTAACACGAGGAAGTGCAATTGAAACTAATTTTTCAAAGAAGGAATACATATAATCGCCTCTTAATGTAACTTTAGCACCAATTGGGACTCCTTGTCTTAATTTGAAGTTAGCAATTGATTTTTTAGCTTTTGTGACAACTGGTTTTTGACCTGTAATTGTCATAAGTTCACTAACAGCTTCATCTAATGCTTTAGCATTTGCTGGAACTGCTGCTTCTCCAACACCAACATTAATAACAATTTTTTCTAATTTTGGTGCTTGCATAACACTCTTATAATTAAATTTTTTAATTAATTGAGGTTTTACTTCTTTTTCATATTTACTTCTTAATTCAGAAGTAAATGCAACTTTTTCAGTTTTACTAGATTTTGAAGAAGATTCTTTTTTGACTTCTTTTTTAACTTCTTTAGCCATATCTACTTTTCTCCTCCTTAATCTAATTTATTACCAGAAGCTTTTGAAACTCTAACTTTAACTTTGCTTCCGTCTTTCTTTGTTTCGGTTTTATAGCCAACCTTGGTTGGTTTTTTTGTTTTTGGATCTATTACCATGACATTTGATGCATCAATTGGTACATAGATTTCAAGAATATCGCCTTGTGGGACGTTTTGTGTTGGTTTTTTGTGTTTTTTGTGAACATTAACGCCTTCAACAACGACTTTATTCAATTTTGGGAAAACTTTTTGAACAATTCCTTCTTTTCCCTTATCGCTACCTGAGATAACTCTTACTTTATCGCCTTTTTTAATTTTCATAGCTTATTACCTCTTATAATACTTCTGGAGCAAGACTTAATATTTTCATATAGCCTTCTCCTTTTTCTCTTAATTCACGGGCAACAGGTCCAAAGACTCTAGTGCCAAGTGGAGCGCCATCATCATTAACTAAGACACAAGCATTGTCATCAAATCTAATTGTAGAACCATCACTTCTTAAAATTGGATATGAAGTTCTAACAATTACGCATTTAACGACTTGACCTTTTTTAACTTTGCCGTTTGGAATTGCATCTTTAACAGCACATAAAACAACATCACCAATACTACTTGTTTTACGATAACTTCCACCATATAATCGGAAAACTCTAACGCTTCTTGCACCAGAATTATCGGCGACAACTAAATTTGTTTCAGTTTGAATCATTTTAGTTTTCCTCCTTTTTTTCTTCTTTTACTTCTTCTTGTTTAGGAGCAGAAATTTCTTCTTCTACTTCTTTTTCAAGTTCTTGTTCAATTCTTTCTTCTTCTTGTTTAATATCTGATTGATGAAGTTTATCAATTGATACTAAGACAAATCTTTTTAAAGCACTGAGTTTTCTTGTCTCCATAATTGTGACAACATCGCCAACATTTGCTTTATTTAATTCATCATGAGCATAATATTTTTTAGAATATTTAACTCTTTTTCCATATTTAGCGTGTTTTTTATAAGTTTCGACTAATACGGTGATAGTTTTGTCATTTTTATTTGAAATGACAGTACCTTGAATAGTTCTTCTAATATTTCTTTCCATCTTAGTCATCCTCCTTACTTAACACCATTTTCTCGTTCTTTTTTAACAGTTAATACACGAGCAATATCTTTTCTAACTTGTCTTACTTGTTCGCCGTGTTCTAATTGACCAACAGCTTTCTTTCTTCTCAAGTGGAATAATTCTTCTTTAAGTAAGTAAACTTTTTGATTTAATTCTTCATCGCTTAATTGTCTAATTTCATCTATTTTCATAAATTACTTACTCTCCTTTGCTGTGTCGGCTTTTGATACGACACGACATTTAATTGGAAGTTTATAAGCAGCTAATCTAAGTGCTTCTCTTGCATCAGATTCACTTACGCCACCCATTTCAAACATAATTCTTCCTTTTTTAACAACTGCAACGTAGTATTCTGGACTACCTTTACCAGAACCCATACGAACTTCAGCTGGTTTTTTAGTTTTAGCAAGATGAGGGAATATTCTAATGTAAACTTTACCAGATCTTTTTGTATATCTTGTTAAGACAATACGAGCAGATTCGATTTGTTTAGCACTAATCCATGCACCTTCTAAAGCTTCTAAACCAAATTCACCAAAAGCAACAGTATTACCTTTAGTAGCTACACCTTCATATCTAATAATGTGAGGTCTTCTATATTTAAGTCTTTTTGGTTGCAACATAGATATTATTCTCCTTCCTCACTAGTTTCTCTTTTAGGTTTAATATCTTTTTCTCCTCTACAAATCCAAACTTTAATACCTAATCTTCCATAAGTAGTTCTTGCTTCGGCATTTGCATAATCGATATCACTTCTTAAAGTGTGTAAAGATAAGATACCTTCTTTATAGCCTTCACTTCTTGCAATATCAGCTCCAGCTAATCTTCCAGAAACTTCTGTTTTAATACCAAGAGCGCCAGCTCTTTTAACTTGTTGAATTGCTTTCTTTTGAGCGATTCTAAAGCTAACTCTATTTTCTAATTGGTTAGCAATTCTTTGAGCAACAATGTGAGCGTCTAAATCTGGGTTTTTAACTTCAACAATTTCAACTCTTGGAGTACCAGATTTAACAACTTTACTTAAACCTTTTTTAAGAGCATTTAAGTTAACATTGTCTTTTCCAATGACAATACCAACTACGGCAACAAAGATTTTAATTGTAACTAATTGGCCTTTATCATTTTTGACTCTATCAATTTCGATATGTGATAAATAAGGATCAGTATCTTTTGATTTAACTTCTTTATTTTTAGTATCACGATATCCATTTAATACTTTTGTAATATATTTTCTAATTGCAATATCTTCTAAAAGATAAGTTGAGAAATTTTTATTATTAGCGTACCAATGTGTATTCCAGTCTCTATTGATACCAATTCTCATACCAACTGGATTAACTTTTTGTCCCATTAAAACTCATCTCCTCCTTATCTTTCTTTAACAACACAAGTGATATGACACATTCTTTTAATTAAACCACTAGCACTACCTTTTGCTCTTGGTAAATATCTTTTCATTCTCATACCATCTGTGGCATAAATTTCTTTAATGTATAACTTCTCATCATCTAAGTTGAAGTTATTTACTGCATTTGCTGTAGCACTATTTATAACTTTTAATACAGGCATAGCAGCAGCTTTATTTAAATTCTTTAAGATTGCAACTGCATCTTTAACATCTTTTCCTCTAACTAAATCAAGAACTAATCTTGCTTTTCTTGGAGTGCATCTGATATTTTTTGCAACTGCTCTAGCTTCACTTACAGGATTTGGAAGTTCTTGAGGTTGTTTAGCTTTTTCTTTTTCAGCTTTCTTTTGAGCTTTTTGATTAGCTTTTTCAACTTTCTTAGCTTCTTTATCTGCTTTTTTGCTAGCTTTCTTATCAACAACTTTTTCTTCTACTGGTTTTTCTTCAGCAGGTTTTTCAACTTTTTCTTCTGCTTTTTTAGTTACTTTTTTTGCTGTTGTAGCTTTTTTTGCTGTTGTAGCTTTTTCTGCGGTAGTAGTTGTTTTTCTAGTTCTAGTTGTTTTCTTTTCTTCACTTTTTACTTCTTGAGTAGGTGTTTTAACTTCTTCAGCCATTATTTCTTACCTCCTGCAGCTTTATCTTCCGCATTATTTCCAGAGTGACCTTTGAAGGTTCTTGTTGGAGAAAACTCTCCAAGTTTATGACCTACCATGTCTTCTGTAATATAAACTGTGATAAATTCTCGACCATTATAAACAGCAAAGGTGTGTTCAACAAATGATGGGAATATTGTGGATCTTCTTGACCAAGTTTTAATAACTTCTTTTTTATTTGCTTTATTTAAAGCATCAACTTTTTTAAGCAAATATGCGTCGCAGAATGGACCTTTTTTTAAACTTCTTGCCATTATTAACTTCCTCCTTTACTATTTACCTTTAACTCTACTAATAATTAATTTAGTTGAAGATTTTTTAACTCTTCTAGTCTTGACACCAAGTGCTCTCTTACCCCATGGAGTTCTTGGAGCATCTCTTCCGACAGGACATTTACCTTCACCACCACCGTGTGGGTGATCAGTTGGGTTCATAGCACTACCTCTAACAGTAGGTCTAATGCCTAACCATCTTGTCTTACCAGCTTTACCTAAATTAATTAACGAATAATCGATATTTCCAACAATACCAATTGTTGCACGACATTTTCCAAGAATTTTTCTTGTTTCACCACTTTGTAATCTTACAATAACATATTTTCCTTCTTTACCAAGTATTTGAGCGCTGCTTCCGGCTGCTCTACAAAGTTGGCCACCTTTATTTGGTGTAAGTTCAACGTTGTGAACTCTAGTACCTTCTGGAATATTTTCTAATAACATTGTGTTACCAGTTAAAATATCAGCTGCATCTGAAGAGATAACTTTATCACCAACTTTAATTCCAAGTGGAGAGAGAATATATCTTTTTTCTCCATCAATGTAATTAATTAAAGAAATGTAAGCATTTCTATTTGGATCGTATTCGATGGATGCAACTTTACCAACGATATCAAATTTATTTCTTTTAAAATCAATAATACGATACTTTCTTTTATGCCCTCCACCGATGTGTCTTGTTGTAATAACACCTTGTTGATTACGACCACCAGTTTTTGTTAACTTTCTTAAAAGTGATTTTTCAGGAGCATTATTTTGTGTTAATTCTTCAAAAGTCGTATTAGTCATAGCTCTACGAGATGGACTTGTAGGCTTATATGTTCTAATTCCCATTTTCTATTTCTCCTATATTTATCTTATATATATGGCGATTATTCTTTAAATAAATCAATAGCTTCGCCAGTTGCAATTGTAACAATTGCTTTTTTATATCCAGAGATAACACCTTTATATCTGCTACCTCTTGTTGTTTGCTTTTCAATAACATTTGAAATAGCAACTTTTTCTACCTTTACTTTGAAGATTTTTTCAACAGCATTTTTAATTTGAATCTTGTTAGCATTCTTTGAAACTTCAAATGTAGCTTTATTTTGAGATTGCATTAAATTCATGCTTTTTTCTGTAATAACAGGTCGAATAATTACTTCTAAGTCATTAATTGTTGGAGCTTTGAAGTTTAATTCATTTTTAACTTCTTCGACTTTCTTTTTACCTCTAGCCATTATTTAAGTGCCTCCTCAACTTTTTTAATATCTTCTTTACTAATAACTAATTGATTAGCATTTAGTAAATCATAGACTGAAATGTTATTTACACCTCTTAAATTAACATTAGCTAAATTTGAAGCAGCTTTACTAACATTTTCATCATCGCTGACAAGTAAAACTTTCTTTTCAGCTTTTAAGTTTTTAAGAATTTGATTTAATTCTTTTGTTTTACCTTCAACTTTTAATTCATCAACAACAATTAATCCATCTTTTACTTTAAGAGTTAAAGCGGATTTAAGTGCTAATGCATGAGCTTTTTTATTTTGTGATAATTTGTAAGATTGATTTCCATCTGGTCCAAGGGCATTTCCTCCACCAACCCAGATTGGAGATCTTGAGGAACCAGCTCTTGCTCTTCCAGTACCTTTTTGTCTCCATGGTTTTTTACCACCACCTGAAACTTCAGCTCTTGTTTTTGTTTTTGCCGTAGCTTGTCTCATATTTGCTTGATAAACTTGAACGGCATCAAACATAACTTGATTATTTACTTCTACTTGGAATACACTTGCATCTAAAGCTAATTTATCAAGTGATTCACCACTTGTAGAATAAACATTAACATTAACTTTTTTCATGTTTTATTCTCCTTTCAAATTTATTAAGCTTCTTGCTTAACTTCTTCAGCTTTATTGTTAACTAATTCTTTAACAACTTCTTTTGTACCTTTTTGAGTTTTGATAGCTGATCTAATTTTTACAAATGATTTTTTAGCACCTGGAAGTCCACCTCTAATTAAGATGTAATTCTTTTCTGCGTTAACATCAACTACTAATAAGTTTTGAAGTGTTGCTGATTTATTTCCATGGTGACCAGACATTCTTTTTCCTGGTAAGACTCTGTTGTTACATCTACCATTGTTAGCAAATGAACCAACTTGTCTATGATAACCAGATCCATGTCCTTTTGGACCAATTGTGAATCCATATCTTTGGATTGCACCGAGGTATCCTCTACCTTTGCTTGTACCAATTACATCAACAACATCACCAGCTTTGAATAAGTCAACTTTAACTTCACTACCAACTGTGAATGAATTTAATTCATCGCCTTTAATTTCAAATAAGTGTTGTTTTGGTGAAACATTAGCTTTCTTGAAAATACCTTTTTCACATTTATTAAGTCTTGATTCTTTTGCATCTTCTAAACCAACTTGAAGTGCAGAATAACCATCAACATCATTTGTTTTTACTTGAGTAACGACGTTAGGTAAAACTTCAACTACTGTAACTGCGTATGATGTTCCATCTTTTGCAAAGACTTGAGTCATACCCATTTTACGACCAATAATTTCCTTCATGCTTTACCTCCTTCTTATAATTTAATATCGATATCAACACCACTTGGTAAATCTAATCTTCTTAATAAGTCGATAGTTTGTTTTGTTGGATGAATAATATCGATTAGTCTTTTATGAGTTCTAATTTCAAATTGTTCACGTGAATCTTTGTATTTGTGAACGGCTCTTAAGATAGTATAGACTTGTCTTTCAGTTGGTAATGGGACAGGTCCAATAATATCAGCGCCTGATTTCTTCGCAACATCTATAATTTTTTGAACGCTTGCTTCAAGAATTCTAAAATCATAAGCTTGTAATCTAATGCGAATTTTGTTTTCTTGTTTAGCCATGAATTTTCCTCCTGTTTTTCTTTAATAGGCTCTTAGTAAATAGCGCTCAACACGAGTTCCCTGACCACCTATCATGACAACGCCTATCGGTGTATCAGCAATCTCGCATATCAATACCCTATTCACATGCTTTAATATAATAGTATATATATAAATATATAGCAAGAAAAAAATGAGCTTTTTTCAAGTTTTTTTTACATTATTACTAAACTTTATAAATTTTTAAACAAAAATATCTAATAAAATAAAGATTTGAAGTGTTTTTTGATTTTTAAAAACTTTACAAAACCCCAATATTTTATAATTAAATTTTAAAAAAATCCGGCAAAACCTCAATATTTTTATAATAGCAAAATAAATTGTCTTTATTTAATTTAAAGTAAGTATATTAAAATTATATAAATTGCATTAGCATATCATTTTATTTTTGCAATTTTTTCTTTTCTCGATAAAATTTATCTATTGAAATATTTAATAAATTAGCAGCTTCTTTTGATGATATTTCTTTATTTTTAACTCTACTTAATATTTCTAAAAATTTTAATTTATCAATTTTTAGTGGCTTTCTTCCTTTATATTTATTATTGTTTTTTGCAATCGTTATACCATCAAGTTGTTTTATTTTATTTGCTTCTAGAGATCTAGAATATATATTAATTAAAATATTATAGATAAGTTTTCGATTCTCATCATTTATTTCTTCATTATTAATTAAGATATTGTTTCCTTTTGTAATATTATTTAGTATTTTTTTAATATAGCTTGTTGTATTATCTTTAGTTACTAAATTATTAATAAGAACTTCTTGTTTTTCTTCATAAGGTATTAAATATAAATAATCTCCAGAATAATATTTATTTGTTTTTATTAAATATAATAAAGGATCCATAAATGACATATTAACTTCAGCTAATAATTCATGATAATCTTCTCTATTTTTATTTGGAACCCTTTCTGAAATAAATGTTGGAAGAACATTATCCCTTATGTATTCTTTTTTATGTAAATCTAAATTTAAACCTGGTATTCCTTGAAAAAAACTTGCAGAAGTTAAACTAATTACCGAATAATTTGGTTCAAAAACATATTTAAAAGATTCATCATCATTTAAAAAATATGAAATCGTACAAAGTCGATATTCAAAATTGTATTGATCTTTAACGCATATTATTGCTTTTGAATTATAAGTTTTCATCTTCTTTTGCCCGTAATTTAATATATGAATATTTTAATATTTTTTCATATCTTTCTTTTAGTATTAATTTATAAAAAGATTTATGAATTTCGCTAATTAATGGAATTTCATCAATTAATTTATTTATTTTATCTAAATTAATTCTAGGATATATTCTTAGCAAAGCTTCATTAACTTCTTTAAATTTTAATGAAGAAATAACCTCAAAATATGAACTTTTTTTCCCATTTAGTTTAATTTGTGAGGTTGGAAAATTATAAACTCTTTTGTTTATCTCTTCTTGATTATTCATTATAAATAGCATTTCATTTTCATCAATTAAATTTGGAAATAGACAAGAGCCATTATCAAATATTGGAGATATTTTATATTTATTATTCTTTTTTAAAAAGCCCCAGTTTCCACCATGTCTATCAAAATTACCTAAAAATGCATCAATAATATATACATCAAAAAAAGTAGATATTGTTTCACTTACATTTGTTATTTTCTTATTTATTGTTAATAATTTGATAATATCTTTATATGAATATTGATATTTTTCTTTATCTTCATCAATTGTTGATTCTCCAACATCATTAAAAGGAACAAAACAATATCCATCACTTGTAAAATCTTTACACGCGACCACTTCTTTATTATCGTATAAGCCTAAGTATGTTTCTTGGCAATTAATTTTTAATAATTGATAAATATGAGAACCTAAATATTCTGATATATGATTATAACGATAACCAAATGGAGTATTTTTTTGAAATTTAAGCATATAAAAATTACCATCTATGATTATTCCTAATTTTCTTTCAGAACCTCCATAGGATTTATTACTTAATTTATAATTATTAAAATTAATTAAAATCATGAACTTATTATAATAAATAAAACTATTTATTGCAATAGCATATCATTTTAATTTTGCAAATTTAAAGTAAATTAATTAATAAACATTTTATTAATTTATCGTTTAATATTTAAAATTTAATAACGATTTAATCATTATAAATAAAACAATATCAATATTAAAAAAATAATTTAATTATTGAAATATTCTTCATCGGATACTTTTTCTAACCATTCATTAGATGTATCTTCACCAGGTATTTCAATTGATATATGTGAAAACCAACTATCTTTACTAGCTCCATGCCAATGTTTTACATTGGCTGGAATATAGACAACATCTCCAGGCATTAATTTTCTTATATCTTTGCCCTCTTCTTGGTATCTTCCTTCCCCATCAGTACAAAGAAGAATTTGTCCGCCACCTTTTCTTGCTTTATGGATATGCCAATTATTTCTACATCCTGGTTCAAATGTAACGTTTGCAATAAATATTCCTTCTTTATTTAAAACATTTAAATAAGATTTACCAACAAAATATTTAGCGTATTCATTATTTGGATTTCCAAGCCCAAATAATGGATTGTTAGAAGTTTTTTCATCTTGATAAACTTCCCTAACAAGTGGAAATACTGCCCAAGCATTTGGCCAACCAATATAAAAGGCAATATGAGTTATAATTTCTACCATTTCTATTTTACTAACACCATTATTTTTAGCGTTATTCAAATGATATTTCAAAGAATTGTCAGTAATTCCTTTACTAATTAACGCAACTACTGTTTTTATGCATCGTTCTTTTAAACTTAATTTATCAACTCTTGACCAAACTTCACCAAATAAAACATCATCATTTAATTCTGCAAATTTTGGAGCAAGATCACCAAGTTGTTTTCTTCCAGCTGTTTGTTTCATAAATTCTTCCTTATTTATTAATTATATTTTTAATTAATTCTTTATTTATTTCATTATTTAATAATAAACCATCTTTAATATTTAAATTTTTATATAAGTTTTTAAGATGATTAACACTACCTTTAATATTACTTCCTCCGCTTGTTGCAAATGGAATAATAGTTGTTTTACATGATTTAAAATTATCTAAATACGTATCAACAACTCTAGGCTCTACATACCACCAAATTGGATATCCAATAAAAACAAAATCATAATCATCTAAATTATGTAATGGTTTTATAATTTCTGGTCTAGCGTTTTCATTTTCCATTTCTAAAGATGATCTAGAATTCTTATTATTCCAATTTAAATCATCTTTTGTATATTCACTAACAGGTTTTATTTCTTCTAAATCGCCATTTAATAATTTAGCTAATTTAGTTGCAGCATTTTTTGTTACACCACTTGCAGAAAAATAACTTACTAATATTTTCATAATTAAACCTCCGTTAAATTTGTAAAAATTAATCAAAATTTTTAATTTAATTAAATCTAACAATTTTATTTTATTCATTAAATGACACTGTGTCAATAATTATATTTAATTTACTTTTACTCATAATTAAAAAATTATTCCTTAATAATATAATATTATTGGTTGAACTTTAGATATTAATAAATTACTTTTTAAATACTAATATTGCTTTAGCGGTATTAGTAATTGAAAAAGATACAAATTCATATCCTTCAGTTAACATTTCATTAGACTTTTCTTCGATTCTTTTTGCCATTAATTCAGTTTTTGGTGAGTAATCAATTGTTACACATTTATACATAAATATAAATTGTTCCTTTCTTTTTTTAATATTATCATTATTTCATTAATCTTAGTTAGAATTTATTAGAAAATATTGACATTATTTTAAAAAAACATTTTTTTAATCACTTTTTTTATAATATTTTATTCATATACATATTAATATCCAAGAAAAATTAAGTTATACTTTATTTTTCTCGCTTAAGAGATGATTTTTAAATATATAAATTTATTTAAAATTTAAATTGATAATAAAATTTGTATCTGTCATACTTGGAATTATAAATAATTATTTTAAAGTTGTCAGAGCGTTTTGCTTTTGCTATTTTGTTTAAGTTTTTGTCTGCACTCCCTTTTGTACAAAATTAATCCATGATTGACAGTGTTTGCTACTTAAATGAGACAAATCCATAAAAAAATTGGGGGTGCTTACAACTAAAGTGATACTCCGCTATTCAACTTCTTCATAATAGTAAGAAGTATCAATTCCTTTTATGAATAATTCCCTATTATCGATTTCATCAGTTAAAGCGTCTTTTAATAACTCTTTAATCTTTACATCAGAATTAGGGCTCGACATCATTGCGTCGAAATAATCTTTTTTGTCAATCTTAGACCAATCGATGCATTCTTTAAGTTCTTTAATAAAGATTAAATCGAGCCAAATCCTGGTTGCACGTCCATTTCCTTCCATGAATGGATGAGCAATATTCATCTCTACATACTTTTCCACTATTTCATCAAATGTGGATTGAGGCATTTTATCAATTTGTAATAAGGTTTGGGGTAAGAAATCACCATTAGCAAATATAAATCCACCTTTAGAGATTGTTTTTGTTCTTATTTTTCCGGCAAAATCATATAATCCTTCAAATATATATGCATGAATCTTTTGAAGAGAAATAGTTTTTCCAACTTCGTCTTCGCTAATCAAATTTGTTTTATAAAGCTGATGTGCTTTTCTTTTGCTTTGTTCATCAATTGGATCAAGCATACCTGTTATCCAATCTAATACTTGCTTTTTGTATTTAGATGGAATGATGGTTAAAAGTAATCTAACACCACTCTCATTTATGACATCAGAAACATATTTTTTTCCATCATCTGCATATAATTTCAGTTGTCCACAAAAAGGAGACAGCTCAGGATTTCTCACCTTAACATTATTCCAATATCTTCTTGGTGAATTCGGTTCAATGAGAATATGAATAAAATCAACCGCAGAATACCACCACATCGATTGTTCGTTATCCCAAACCGCTCTAACTTCTTTCTTATTAAAATATCTAATTGAGTGTTTTATCATATTAATATGATAACACATTAATATTCAGTTGTCCACAAATTGAAGACAACTCATCTAATTTTGTATTAAAACTTTTTTATATAATAAAAGCCGAAATCTTGGTTCAATTTCGGCATACTATACGAATGGTGCCGGCAACAAGACTCGAACTTGCACGGAAGAACCACTAGATTCTAAGTCTAGCGCGTATACCAATTTCGCCATGCCGGCAGTAAAATAATTATACAAAAATTTACCATTTTTATATAATTATTTTTTATATTTTATTTAATTAATTTAGTACCATCTTTAAAAGCATTACCAACTACATCTTTAACTAATAAATATTTAGCATTTGCAATATCAAATGATATAGCTTGTAATTTATTTGGATCAATTTTACCATTACTTAAAATTGATTCATCTACATTAGTGTTAATTATTTTCCCAAATAATGCACAAGTATTTTCATCATAAGAAATTAATTCACATTCTAATGTTAATGGATATTCTAAAATAATTGGAGCATCTACATATTTAGATTTTTCTATATGAAAATTAACTTGTTCTACTTTATTTTTAACTTTATTACCACTAACAATACCAAAATAATCAGATTCTGCTAGAGTTTTTAGTGTACCAATACTAACTGTAAATGCTTTTCTTTTTAAGATATTTTTAATAGTTTTGTGTTCTTTTGAAAGACACATAAATATCTTATCATCATCGGCAACTCCTCCCCAGGCAGCATTCATTGCATTAGCGGTATTATCTTCATTAAAAGTAGCAATAATTAATACAGGTTGAGGATATATGTAAGGTTTATTTTTAAAATCTTTTCTCATAAATTATTTAACTTCTTTATTATTATTATTATTTTTATCTTTTTTAGAATAAGAATCTTTTAAAAAGAAAGAAACAATACTTCCAATTGCTCCAATAATTAATAATGCAATTCCAGTATCTCTAATTCCTGATGCGTATCCAGTAGAATTCATTATTGCATTACTTAAAATAGCTGATGAAAGAAGTAATGCACCACATCCAATAAGAACTAAACTAAAAATAAATAACATTTTTTTAATTGACATAATATTACCTCCAATAAATATTATAGCACTTAATAATTAGGTAAATATAAATTAAATAATTTAAACAGCAATATAAAAATCGCACAAAAACTTAACTATTTTACTTTTTAATTTAAAGTAAAATAATTGCCAACTTTTAATTTAATTGTTATATCTTCTTTAAAAACTTGTAATGAACTAAAACTATTATCTACATCTTCTTGAAGAAAATAATTTTCATATTCTTCTTCGCCATCTGTTAATAAACTAAACCAGATTCTATCGCTTACTTTTTCTCCTTCAACAAAGATATTTAAATTATAAGTATGAGTGCTTGCAAATTTAAAATCATTTATTTCAATACTTTGAGGAATATTATTTAAATCAATTTCTACTTGTTTATTATAATCCGCATTATATCCATATACTTCTTCTAAATTAGCTGTATCACTTATATTAAAAGTAACTGATGTTGGATTTTTTGATAATTCATTTATTTTTTCTTCTAGTCCATCTAAATTAACACTTATATTTGCAGTTATTGGAAGATAATCCATTGTTCCATATTCTTCTACATAAACTTCTAAACAAATTGTTGTAAGTTTAAAAATAGATGAATTTCCACTATCTGGTTGAACTTGTAATTTAATTTTACTAGATCCTGGTTTTAATAATTTTCTATTAAAAACAATATTAATTCCATCAATTTCATTACTACCACTTGATCCAACAATGTCAGAATTTAATACTAATTCTAACCTAATTGCATCAACTGGAATTACATTTGTATCTTGAATAATAACTTTTGTAACTCTTTCATTTAATGAAGAGCAATAATCCCAAGTACTATCTGTTTTTAATTTAATAGTATATTTTGGAGGATTTTCATCACCTTCTTTTGCACATGCAAAATTATAAAAATAATTTTCCGCACTTAATCCATTATCTTCTGTAATTATTGTAAAATCTTCACTACTTACACTTGTTGTAGTAGTTGTAGTTGTTTCAGTTTTTGTATTAGTTGTTGTAGTAGAGTTAGAGTCTTCTCCGTTACAAGATGTAACTCCTAATGCCATAACTAATGTTGTAAGAAATGTTAACAATATTTTCTTCTTCATAAAATCACCTCTTTTTTATTATACATTAACAAAAAATAAGTCATTATATTTTTTATTAAAAATAAAATAAGTAAACTTTATTTTAAGTTGTCTAATGCAAAATAAGCTGCTCCAATAATTCCAGCATCATTTTTTAAAGTCGCAGTTTTTATAATTGGAATTGGCGTACTTTTAAAGCCATAATTATAATCTTTACAATAATCATTAATTAATTTAACTAAATAATCACCTTGTTCTGATACTCCTCCGCCAATTAAGATAATATCTGGTCTAAAAATATTACAATAATTTAAAATTCCTTCACTTAAATATCGTATGTATTTTGTTACAACTTCTTTTGCTCCAAGATCATTAGGGTGTTTTTTAAGCGCTTCAAAAGAAACACTTCCATTTACATTATTAATATCATTATTTATTTCATCCCACATTTTAGAATCTTTATATTTATTAAGGCCTTCTTTTGTGTAATTAACAAGAGCCTTTGCACTCGCATAAGCTTCAAAGCATCCCCTTCTTCCACAAGTACATAATTTACCATTTATATCTATAGACATATGTCCTAATTCTGCACCCATAAATTGACTTCCGGCATATAATTTATGATTAATTATAATACCTCCACCTACTCCAGTTCCAAGAGTTAAAAAGACTACATTTGCATAGTTTTTTGCAATGCCTTTTCTAGCTTCTCCTAAAGTGGCCGCGTTTGCATCATTAAGCATAAAGATTGGTAAATTATTATATTTTTTTATTAATTCTTTTTTAAAATTTAAGTTTTCAAGTTTTAAATTATTTGAATATTTCATAATTCCATTATCGGTATCAATTGCTCCTGGAACACTAAAAGACATAGCAATAATTTTTTGATTATTTAGTTTCGTTTTTTTACTTAATTTAGATATTAAATTAAATATAGTTAATAAGAATTTTTCATTACTTCCATAATCAGCAGCTTTAATTTTATATCTATAAATTATTTCACCATTTTTATTTACTAAAGCACCTTTATAAGAAGTGCCACCAATATCTATTGCTAAAATTAATTCATTTCTTTTATTGTTATTGTTAAAATCCATTGCAAAACCTCATTATTTTTTAAAAAAATAAACATTAATAAGTTTATTTTATTTAATAACATTTGTAGTTTCAGGATCAAAGAAATGAACTTTATCTAGTTTTAATCTTACGTTAAATTCTTGATGTTCTTTACCATTTACTTCATTTTCAGTCTTTAAGGTTAAGTTTTGATTATTAATACTAGAATAAATAATAGTTTCATTACCAAGTAACTCACTTAAATCGCTTTCTACTTTAATAACATCACCTTCATTTAAATTTTTACCCTTAAATAAAACTAAATCTTCAGGTCTAATTCCTAAAATTACATATTTATTGACATAATCTTTAAGTCTATTTCTTAATTCTTCATTTAATTTTATTTTTATTTCACTGTCTTTTAAAACTTCTTTTTTTGGATCATTTATGTCTTCTTCTACTACATAAATCATAAAGTCTTTGCCATCAAAATAACCTTTTAAAAAGTTCATACTTGGAGCTCCAATAAATCCTGCAACAAAAATATTAACTGGATTAAAATATAATTCTTTTGGGGTACCAATTTGTTGGATATAACCATCTTTCATAACAACCATTCTATCAGCCATAGTCATAGCTTCTGTTTGATCATGAGTAACATAAACTGTTGTTGCTCCAACCTTCTTATGAATTTTTGTAATTTCAGAACGCATTTGAACTCTTAATTTTGCATCTAAATTACTTAAAGGTTCATCCATTAAAAATACTTTTGGATTTCTAACAATTGCTCGTCCTAGAGCAACTCTTTGTCTTTGACCACCAGATAAATTAGCTGGTTTTCTTTTTAAATATGGAGTCAAACCTAAAATACTTGATGCATAATTAACTTTTTCATCTATTTGTTCTTTTGGCATTTTAACCATCTTATATTTATAAGTTGATGGGTTTTCTTCTAATCTTTTAATTTCTTCTTGGTTTTTCTTTATATCTTTTTCACGGTTTTTAATTATGTTATTCAATTCATCTTCAGTTAATTTAATATTAAAACCATTTTTTAAAGCAAATATTTTTAATTTTGAATTATTAATTTCTTTTTTATATTTTTTAATATCATATTTTAAGTCATTAATTTTATATTTATCAACGATTAAAATATGATTATTATTTTCATCTAATATTTCAACTGGAAATTTACGCATCTTTAAACCAAAGGCTAAGTTATCATAAACACTCATATGTGGATATAAAGCATAATTTTGAAATACCATCGCCATATTTCGATCAACTGGAGCAATATCATTAATTAAAACATCATCTAAATATAATTCTCCACTTGTTATACTTTCAAGTCCGGCTAACATTCTTAGTGTTGTTGATTTTCCACATCCACTTGGTCCAACTAAAACAATAAATTCTTTGTCTTTAACTTCTAAATTAAAATCAAAAACTGCTTGAACATTATTCTCATATATTTTGTTTATGTTTTTAAATACAATATTTGCCATAAATTCCCCTCCAAATATTACTTATTTTTTATTTCATTATTAAAATTAACACTACTTATAATTACTTTCCCAAAACCATTTAATTTAACTTTACTTGCTAAACTTGTAGAAATAAATGATTCACCATATGATATTTCATATTTGTCATTAACAACTAATTTTTCCTTACATAAGTTTGTGTAGATTAAGAATTTATTATTAGTATTAATAATTTCTTCGTTCTTTATATCTTTTTTATATAAGATAAAATATTTGTTTTCTAATATTTTATCCTTATTATAGTTATTTATATTAATAACTTTATTGTTATATTTTCCAATATTAACAACATCTAATGCTTTATTTATATGGAGTTCTCTCTTATTACCATTTTTATCAAGTCGATTATAGTCATAAAATCTATAAGTTATATCACAAGATTGTTGAATTTCTAATAATAATAAATCTTTTCCAATGCCATGTATTGTTCCAGGATTTACAATATATAAATCACCGATATTAATTTTAATTTCATTAATTAATTTATCATATTGATTATTTTTAACTAAATTAATTAGATCATTTTTATCTTTGGCATTATTTCCTAAAATTAATCTACTATTTTCACTTTTATTTAAAATTAACCAGCATTCAGATTTTCCACTAGGATAGTGTTCAATCTCTTGAGCATATTTATCATCTGGATGAACTTGAATACTTAATTTATCTTTTGTTGATATTAATTTTACAAGTAATGGAAAATTAATATCTTTAATATTATTAAATAAATCCTTATTATTTTTATAAACATCAGCTAATGATTTATTTTTAAAAGGACCATTTTTTATAATGCTAGAAAATGTATCATAACCACTACAACTCCACATTTCACCAATACTATCATTATTTGTTAAATGAAGTGTATTATGAAAATAATCACTTCCCCAAAGCGTTTCTTTAAGTGGTGATGTAAGAGTTAATATTTCTAATTCAGTTTTATTTATTTTATGATTATTTTCCATAACTTAATTTTATTAATTAACAAAAATAATAAAGAATTGCTGAGATTTTAAATAAGAACTATATCTTTATGTTCTACATTATCTCTAATTAATCTAATAAATTCATCGGCAGTTACAATTTCAACGTGTTCATCTAATTTATTAACTAAATCAACTACATCTTTATATTCCATGCTCCAAGGATGTAAATTAATTGCAGTATAAGCTTCAATATTACTAACATCGGTTGAATAATTATTAATTCTATTTGCGACAACACTTGTATCTGCATCCCATAAAGATTCTCTAAAAGCTACAAATGGTTTATCATTTGCCCAATATATACTGCCTCTTCCTCCAGCATATTTATCACCATAACAATAAATTCCTCCATTTAATTCTGGAACTTTTGCATATTGTTCAATAACATCTTTATCTGGACCACCATCAAGGATTTGAACAACACTTAAATCTGTTTTTCTTAAATAGGTTGATAATCCATTGACAAAACTTTCTAATGCTTCTTGTGGATAAACTCTTGGATTCATATAACCTTGTCCTGAGACACTACAGACATAAAAATCATTTTCATCTCTATTATCATAAACATAATTCATTATATTTCTTCCTAAATCAGATAAACTTGGATTTATACTCCAACCCATCTTAAAATCTCCACGTTCTGCTGCTAAATATTTTTCAGACATTGGAAATGTATTATACCAAGTTTGAATATTATCACCATCAGACATCATAATTGTCACATAATGTTTGCCATCTTGTGCTACTATACTTTCATCGTCTTTAATTGGATTATTAAATCTTAATTCTCCAAAACTAGATTTTGCAGCAAATACTGACATATTTCTAGCCCAGTCGCTTGCAATCATAAATTGTCCCATTGTCGAGCATACATTTATATCAGTTGGCTCATCTACAGGAACCCAACCAAAAATAGGTGAATCTTTTTTAGCCCATGTATGAACTTTACTTCTAAATTCTAAATCATCTACTCCATTATCAGGCCAAAAGAAGAAGAATTTTCCAGCAATTCCATAATCTGTTAAAAATTCTTGTGTGGTTTCTGGATTTTGTTGAATTAATGCTGTATTATTAAATTCATTTTTATAAGTCTCAAAACAATCTTCTTCACTCATTCCTCGAGCATCAATTCCAAGTTCAAAACCAAAAGATTTTACTAAAGATTCTAAAGAAACATCAACTGGAATATAATTTTTAATTCCAGCAATGCTTCTAGCTACATTTAGTTGTTTATTATTTGCATCATATAAAACATATTTATTAGTAAAATTATTTTTAAAATCTTTTAACATTTCTTCAAGACTAGTATCACTAAAAGTAAATCCATAATTTTCTTTTAAATCATTAAGCCATGTATCATTACTTTCAAATTGATAATAATATTTTCCATTTTCTCTTGAGAAAAATCCTTGAATTGCAGTCGCAATTACAAGTTCATTTTTATTTAAAGCTTTAGATTCTCCAACTTGAAAATTTCTAAAAACTTTTAATTCTTTTTTATCATTAATTTTTGTTTCTAAGTAATAAGAAAAGTCATCATCATAACCAACATCTCCATTACTTGTTGTTGTAGTTTGAGTATTAGTGGTTGTCTTAGTTGTATTATTACTTGATTGACTTAAATCATTATTATTACAAGATACAATTAGAGTTGACATTAAACTTAATGATAACATTAATAATTTATTTACTTTTTTCATAATTCACCTAACTTTCTAATTTATTATTTTAGGGCTAGAACAATTTCTAGCCCTAAAATATTTGAGATTTTTTTATGCAGAAACAGTTTCAAAATAATCTAAATTACAGGCTTCACCAACACCATTGTTATTGCCACCATCTCTTGCTTCAAAGAAAACAGTAACTTTTGTATTTGCCCAATCAACATTTGGATCTAAAGTCTTTAAATTAACACTATTTGTTGTATTATTTAATTCATTTCTTGCAACATTCCAATCAAATAATACATAATATTTTCCATTTGCATATAGTGAGATTTTTAACATTGCACCAGTTGGATTATCACTTTGGACTTTATAATTTAAAGTAATGTCATTTGAATTTGGCAAAGTGTAATATTTTGCCATCCACATATTTGTATTACCATTTCTTTTTTCATCACCACCGCCATCAGAGCAGTCGATTTGAATAGTTCCTGTTTGTTCAAAACTTTCTCTATCAGTTGTACCCCACCAATAGTATTGACTTGTTTGATATTGTTCTCCAAGTAACCAGTCTTCTGTTGATTCATCAAAAGTATTATCATAAATATCAACATTACTTAAATCAATTGCTGGATCAACACTTCTTTCTGTAACAGTTACTTGGTCTAATCTAATTCCAATATCGCTATTTGAAAGAACTTCAATAGAAATAATGCATTCTTTATTTTTATAATCTTCAAAATATTGAGAAATTGGGAAACCAAAACATTGCCAACCATTACCAGTTACATGTTGCGTTCCAGTTCCTCTAACACCATTTAATGTCGCATTTTCAATTACGACTTTTTCTTCATCACCGATTTTAACACTTACTTTAATATATGCTTTTTGGTTTTCATCCTGACTATCACCTCTTGCATTAAATGAAATCCAATAATCATCAATATTTGGCAATGTAAATGCTTCTTTTACAGCTTTACTATCTTTTGCAATTGAAATATTACCTTTATATATTGCACCAACATTACTACTTGCTGCATCGCTTGAATTATAACTAACTCCGCTTCCAGACCAATCTTCTTCCCATAATAAGAAATCGTTGAATAATGGATCTACTGGAATCAAAGATGGATTTTGTCTTAAATAATCTTCACTAATTGAGATACCATTTTTTTCAGGTATATCAAATGTTTGAGTATTTTCTGCATGATCAATATTATCAGTCATCATTTGCATAATTCTATCAACACTACAAACTTCTATATTGTCATTTAACATTCCAACAATTGTTCTAATATCTTCATAGCTATGACTCCATGGATGAACGTTTATAATTGAATAACCATCAATGCTATGGATATCACTTTCGTATGTATTTAATCTTGCAGCAATATAAGCAGGGGTTGTTTCCCATAAAGAATCTCTTGGACCGACAAATGGTTTTCCATCAATCCACATAACCCCTCCTTGGACACTTCCAAAATATTTACTACCATCATAAACAATGCCACCAATTACATTATCTGCACTGGCATATCCTTTTAAAACTTGAGGTAAATTTCCTTGCGAATTTCCACCAATTACTGTTACGGTTCTAAGACCGGATTTACCCATATAAACATCTAATTTTGAACAAAAATCTGCAAAATAAGATCCATTATCTTGAGCTGCAAAGTTTCCTGCATTGATATAACCTTGACCAGAAACTGGGGCACAGAAATAATCATATTGGTTACTAATTGTATTATAAACACTATCAATTACATCAGGCATTAAGTCAACTAATGATGGAGTAATTGACCAAGTAACTGGGAATGTATCATCTTCTCGACCACTTGCATTCATATAATTTGTTGCAAATGGAGCGGTATTTTGCCAATAAGTTGCATTATCTCCATCACTTACAACAAATGCAACATAATGTTTTCCTTCTTCTGCTGGTTTATCAACATCGCTATTTGGTTGAGTAAATGTCTTATCTGCAAATATATCAGCAGCATGGAATGTTAAGTTACAAGTATAATCAGTTGGAACTAAAAATTGTCCATATTGAGAGAAAAATGCTACATCAATATCTTCGCTAAAAGCATAACCAAATATTGGACTATTATCATCTAAAAATGAATGAAGTGTCTTTTTAAATGAATTAGAAACTGCAGTTGTATCATCATAATAAATATGGAAAAATTTATTACAAATACCATAATCTTTCAAATATTTATTAGTATAACCAGTTCCATCATTATAATTTTGATGAATTAACCCTTTTGGACTTAATTCACCTAAAACAATATTAAATAACCAACGATATGATAATGCGACATTATCAAGATTAAATTTTTCAACCAATCCTAAATCTTTATAAAATTCAACATCATCAATACTAACTGGAATAAAACCGGTAATACCAGCTAGTGTTGCTGCAGTATTTACACTAAAATTACCTGGTCTATATAAGATATAGCCAGGAGTTGAATATCCTTCACCACTTGTTTCAGTATATGCGGTTACACCAACTGTATTATTATAACTTTCAAGAGGAATTGAACTTCCCCATGTATTTTCTTTAACCATATCTGACCAAGAAGCAATATAATCTTGAACAGCTTTTGTAAGAGTTATTGAAGTATATTCAAAATCATATTTTTTACTAGTTTCTTCAAGATAATATAAATCTGTATTAGTACCATTTGTTACATAAGTTGAATCAACATAATAAGTTACTTCTTTTCTTGCAAATAAACCTTGTATAGCTTGAGCTGTATATAATCTATCATTACTTGATAATTCTTGATCGATTAATTGTATTCCTTTTGATGTATCAAAATGTGTATTTTGATAATATGAAAATGTATCTGGTGTAGGTGGTACATCAGGAATTGTTGTAGTATTAGTAGTAGTTGTGTTATTAGTTGTAGTTTGATTACTTGATGAAGTATCACTTCTATCACAAGCAGTAATTGTTAAACTTAATAACAACAAACCAGTTAAACTG
The DNA here is from genome assembly GCA_944349595.1 of uncultured Bacilli bacterium. GTDB lineage: Bacteria > Bacillota_I > Bacilli_A > RFN20 > CAG-826 > Alectryobacillus. Next base: position 78,527 of record CALVNF010000003.1, read on the forward strand.
AGTAATTTTTTCTTGCTTTTTTTCATAATCTTCTCCCTTTTATTTCATTCCAGCAATATTATTTTGACTTAAGAAGTATTTTTGGAATACTCCGTAAACTGTAATAATTGGTATAGTAATTAATATCATGCCAGCGCTTCTAACAAAACCATCTGCATAATTTCCAAGTCCTGGATAAAACTTATACATAATAAGTTGTAAAGTTTGAACTGGACTTCCACTTGATTGCATAATTAGAGGCCATAAATATTCATTCCAAGTACTTACGACTGTTAAAATAACATATGTAATAATGACAGGTTTACTCATTGGAACAATTATTTTAAATATCTTTTTAAGTTCATTGCATCCATCCATTTCAGCACTTTCTAATACTGAATTTGGAATTGTTTGCATGTATTGTTTTAATAAGAAAATACCAAATACATTAACAATTCCTGGTAAAATTAAACCAAAAACGTTTTGATTAATTCCCATTTTTAAAGCAATAATATAATTTGGAATCATCAATACTTCACCTGGTACCATCATTGTTGCAAGTAATAATCCTGAAACAATTTTCTTTCCTTTAAATTCAAGTTTAGTCAAAGTATATGCAACAATTATTGCAATAAATAATGAGATAGCTGTAAAACATACAGTATGACAAATTGTATAACCTAACGCCATCCAAAATCCACTTACATTCATTGCTGTCCAATAATTAGCAAGTGTAAAATTTTCTGGCCATAAGTATAAAATATCAGCATTTGGTATTGTTTCTGGCGCTTGAAATGAGTCAATAAGTTTTAAATAGAATGGAAATACTTGGCAAAATGCAATAAATGTTAAAAATACATAAGCAAAAATTTTAAAGCCAATACTTCCTGCTCTTTTTGATTTTCTTTTATCGACTCTAAGAGCAATATTATTAGAGGTTTCAAAATCAATTCTTCTAACAACTTTTTGTTTATTATTATTATTCAATTGATTTTACCTCCTTTCCAGAAATAATTCTTTGGATAATTGTAAATATTAAAATAATTAAAAATAATATTGTTGCATACGCACACGCTCGACCAATTTGTCCATCTTGAAATGCGGTATTATAAATATAAAGCATCTCACTTGTTGTACCATAGCCGCCTTGAGTAACAAGTTGCATTGGTCCTAAAATCTTAAATCCATCAATAATCGATAAAATAACATTTAAAATAACAGCATTTTTCATTAATGGTAGAGTTATTTTAAAAAATACTTTACTTTGAGATTTACTTTCCATAATTGCTGCTTCTTTATAAGTATTTGGAATACTAATTAAAGAAGAATAATAAATTAACATTTTTGTAGAAAATCCTAATAAAAATGGCATAATCATTAATGAAATTAATGCATATGACTCACTTGTTAACCATTGTATTGGCTCTCCTCCAAATGCCATTACTATCTGATTAGCTAGTGATGAATTTTGTGATCCGAATACCATTTTAGTAACATCACTTCCTACAACACCACTAACTAATGATGGCCAAAATAATAATCCTAAGAATAATTTTTGTCCTTTTTTAATTGAATATATTAAAAAAGCACATAATAAAGCCATCAAATTATTTCCAACGGTCATTACAAGTGTCCAAACAATTGTAACACCCATTGCCGACCAATAATCTTGATCAAATCTTGGATTAGCTATATCAAACATTCTTATATAATTATTAAGTGTAAATTCAATCTCACCACCATTAGCAAGTTTTGCTAATGTTACGTTTGTAAAAGACATAACTAAAGCTGCAATAAATGCGATTACAAACCATATTGTCCACCAAGACATTGGAAAAGCTAAAAGCCCAGTGGCTTTTAGCGCTTGTCTATGCTTTCCAATTCTTCGTTTTTTAACTGAGATTTCCATAAAATAATTAAATAATTATTATTTAGTTTTATTCAAAATCGTATAAAACTTCTTCTAACGCAGCTTGAATACTATATAAATAATTTGGTTCTCTTTCACCATTTACTAAACCAGTTACAAATTGAGCTAATTCTTTTTCAATTGTTGGCCATGCAGCACTTCCTGGTCTTGGAACAGAGTGATTAAGTTGTTCTTTATAAATTTCCCAATCAGCTGTATCATAAAATTCATCTTCTAATGCTTCTTTTGTAGTAGGCATTAAATACTGTGATGAATTGTGACCAACTTGTGTTTCATAATCGGTTGTAACAAATTTAATAAAGTCGGCTGCTAATGCTTGATTTTGAGATTTTCTTGTTAAAACAAGAGAATATAAACCAAGCCCACTACTAATATCTCCGCCTTCTTCATTTGGCATAATTGGAGCATATTTTATATTCATATCGGTATCATTATTCATTCTTGAATAATCAAGCATTTTCCAAGAACCCATTTCAATAAATGCAACTTTTCCAGTTTCAAATTTAGATTCACTAAATACCGTTGGTGTATATCGACCTTTCCCAAGTTGTTGAATTTTTGTTGCAGCATTCATATTTTCTTGGCTTGATAATGTCATTTGAGTGAAATCTTCATTCATAATTGTTCCACCTTCTCTAGATGACATTCCAAGATAATACATTGCTCCAAAGCTTTCAGCACCTGTTCCAGCTGGAACTGTTGTTAAAAATAATTCTTCATTTCCAGTTAGATTATTCTCCTTATTATAAGCTTTAATTTTGTCACCTAACTCGATATAAGATTCCCAATCAATTGGTAAATCTTCTTCTGTAGTATCTTTATTTAAAACTTTATCTAATAAAGCTTTATTATAAACTCTAGTAATCGAATTTGCAGACATTGGAAGAGCATATAAATCACCTTGATATAAATTTGGTTTCCATAAAGAATCAATAAATAAATCTTTTGTATTTTGTAGACCAAAATTATTTAAATTTGCAATACTTCCATCATATGCAAGTCTTTGAACATAAACGTGATCAATATAAGCAACATCAGGAAACTCATTTCCTAGTAATGCCATATTATATGCAAAATAAAAATCAGCTGTTGATTGAAATCTTATATCAATTGATACTTTAGGATGTAATTCTTCATATCTATCAACTGCATCATTAATGACACTTTCAACAGCAGTACTACCTCCTGGCCACCAAACAATTAGATTTCCACTTAAATTTGTATCATCATAACTTCCATCAAAAGAAGTAGTAGTATTATTACAAGATGTTAAACAAAAACCGCTAATTAATAAGGATGAAAGTATAGCCTTCTTAAATATATTTTTCATAATTTACCCCCTAATTATCATTTAAAGACCACAATTGTGGCCTTTAAATGAAATTTTATATTTTTAGATATTATTTAAATTGAATATCTGTGATAACACAGTGAGTTGCATTATTTGCAAGTTGAATTCTGAGTTCTACTCTTTTTCCAATAAAACTTGCAATATTATATGTAAAGTGTTGTATTTCATCTGTGTCGACGTGAACTATATCATTTTCAACACCATTTGCTTTAATAACGGTTTCATTTTCGCCATCAACGACAACAAATTTGATATCTGGATAAGTTTCACCATCTCTATGGAATACTCTAAATCCCACTGTTACTTCATCATTATATGCACCAATCATAAATGATTGAGATAAATATGAACCGGTATTTTTAATATCAACACCTTCACCAACACCTGCATCTTGATTTCCTGTAACTTTCCAATTATCAGCTAAAATGTCAGTTTTATTCATCCATGAAGTATTTAGACTATCATTGCCTTCAAAATGAATTTCAGTGATAACACCGTGTCCACCAACTCTAATTCCAATTTCAACTTTAACAGTTTGACCAATATATTCACTTAAGTCATATCTTGGATGAACAACTTCATCTTTATTTACTAATAAATAATCATCATTGCTTCCAATAGCTCTAATAATTTTTGTTTCGCCATCAGCATTTGTGACTTTAACAGCAAATTCTGGGAATGGTTCTTGTTGACTTGGTTCAGTTCTTACAAATGTTCTAGCACCATAAGTTAAGATGAATGAACCGGTTTTTATAGGTCTATTTTCTAAACCAATTGAAGTCCAGCCTTCACTTCCTTCAACTCTTAAGTCGGCACCTTCACCAACTCCGTCATCATGTAAGTCGTTGTTGTAAACCCATTTTTCTCCACTAACGCCTTCTAAAATTTGTTGTTTATTATTCCAATCTTTTGTTTGAGAACCAGCGTCAACTGTTAATGTATAAGAAATTTTAAAGTTAGGATTTGCAACTGATTCGGCCCAAATTACATATTGACCATCACTAGCGTCTTTACTAATTGTGACATTGCCATTATTATCAACAGTTACTCCTTTATTTGCAGAAGCTTCATCTAAATAATAATTAATAGCACCGTTTGTAACGTTTTCTGGAGTTACTTGAGCACCTAAATTAAATGTATCGCCTGGTTTATATGTTCCAGATGTTTTACTCATTGTAATACCAGTTGGATCAACTTGACCTTCAAAATTAAGAACTTTGATACTTAATTCAGCGTTAGCATCTTTTGTTGGAACTCTATGTTCAACAATCATTGCACCTGTTGTTCCTAATAATTCACTTGCTAATTCTAATTTAATAGTGCTTTCTTGATTAGGACCAGTAAATCCTTTCCAGCCACTATTTTCATTTCCAGTTAATATATGAGCTGTACCATCTTCTGTAACATAGACTACTCTATATTCACCTTGAATAGCACTTCCGGTGCTTCCAATTTTTATATTAAATGTTTTTGCATTTTGAGGAACATTAACTTTAGCCCATATCATTCCAGAAGCTTTTGTAGTGTCGCCGCCATTTTCTGAATTTACTCTATTTTCAATATCTATACCATATGGTTTTTCAGTTTGTCCCATGTAATAGATTTTTTGATTTCCGTCATCGCCAGTACTTCCACGTCTTTCATTTGTTTGCATCATAACTAAATGCCAATCATCATATAAAGCATCGTGTTCTGCAGTACCTTTTATTTCATCAGCAGGATCTAAATTCCATGCGGATCTAAGTGATGTTTCAGTTGCTTCATAAACATCTTTTAAAATACCTGGATATAAAGTATCTGCTACTTCAACTTTAATTTTTGTTTCAACTTCAGGTTGAACATATGATTTAATTGTGACTACTGCTTCTCCGGCACCAGTAACTTCATATGTACCATCTGTTTTTAATGTAAATACATCTTCATTAGAACTTTCAACTGTAAATGATCTATCTGAAGCATCTTCTGGATTAACATTAATATTCATAGAATATAAATTTGGCCAGTAAGTTAAATTACGTGGAATTTGTTTTCCTTTAACATTATCTAATCCACCACTTAAAATAACAGTTTTTCTATTTAATTCTTCGCCAGTCATATCCCAAGTAGTTCCAAGGGCTGTTTTGAAGATGTAATCATATTCTTTGGTTTCATCTTCTAATAAACCTTCAACAGTGATATCCGTAACTGGTTTATATTCTTCGATATTAATATTTATATATGTTTCAATGTTTGAACCATCTTGTGTACTTGCTTTAACAGTAACTATACCGCTTGCTTTTTCTGAAACGCTAATTTCAGCTGGTGAAGTAGTTTTTGTAACAGTAACACCCGTATCTGTTGCAGTTGCAAACTTTCCATCTGCAATTTTTCCAACTTCCCATTTTAATTCTTTGATAGTTGCATCGTTTGGTTGAATAACATATGGAATGCTTGTGGTAAATCCTTGTGAAACAGTAACTGTATAAGGATTTTCTAATGTACCTTCACCATTTTCATCTTCAATAGAGAAAATAACACCTGTAGCTTCTACTTTAATTTCAGAAGTTGTAGTTGTTGTGGTAGGGTTAGTTGTTGTGGTTGTAGTTGTATTACTTCCAGTTGTAGTTAGACTTGATGTTGTTTCATTATCACACGAAGCTAAAGTTAAACTTAAAAGTAATGCTGTTGCACACAATACAATTTTTCGTTTTTTCATAACTTTTCTCCCTTTTTATATTGATTTTTTAATAAAACAATTGATCAGTTTGTTTTATAGAAAATCGTTTTTCTGTAATTATTATAGAATGGAAGCGCTTACTTTACAACATTATTTTTATGTTTTTGTTTATTAATTAAAAAAAGCGTTAAATAAATGCCTTTCTAATTTAACGCTTTATATTAAAATATAAAAATTAAAAAAACCGTTTAACTTATTCTTTAATTTTTCTAACAGAATCTGTTAATTTCCATTTAGATTTAATTAAAACACAATGAGTACAATCCTTTTTTTCTAATTTATCAATTAACATTTCAGTAGCTTTTCGTCCAATAATTTTATAATCTTGAATTGCATATGATAATTTTGGACCGTTTAAATCATCGTTTTTTGACTTTCCTAACGCAAATACTCCAACATCACTTCCAACTTTTAATCCCTTATCATGTATAGCTTTATACAAACCTACTGCAACTCTTGAATTACAAGTTATAAAACAAGTATCTTTTTCTGCATATTTTAAACCGTAATTATAGCCTTCTTCAATTACTCCTTGCAAATTTTCAAAATAGTAATCATTAGCGTTAATATTATTTTTATTTAGCGCATCAAAGAATCCGTCTTTTCTATCTTCAGTAATAGTTAAAGAAGATGATGCGTTTAATAAATAAACTTTATTATAACTTTTCGATAATAATTCAGTTATTTCTCTTGTTAAATTATAATTATCAACATCAATATAGTCATAATGAATTCCTCTTCCAGGTCTTCCAATGACTACACATTTAATAGATGAATTTTGAATTTCTTTTAATCGATCATCATCAATATTTGGAGTTAATAATATCGCTCCATCAATTGGTGCTTTTCCGTATTTTAAATATTTAATTAGAATTTCATTATTATCATTTGTAAATAGTAATACTGAATACTTCTTTTTAGCCGCCATTGAAAGAGAAGAAATAACTAAATCTCCATATAAAGAATGTTCTTCCATATCAGGACGATATTCTAATAAAATTGCAATAATATGAGTTTTTCTTTCACTCAAAGATAAACTAGATGCATAAAAATTTGGAGTATAATCTAATTCATTACAAATTTTTAATACTTTTTCTTTCAATTCTGGACTAACATATTTTCTACCCGTTAATACATTAGATACAGTTGATTTAGCTACCCCAGCTTTTTTTGCAACATCGTTTATACTAACCATAATTATTCCTTTCTTTTTACGTTTTGATTAATGAGTTTTATTAATTCATCTGCATATACTAGTTCAATATCATCATTTAATTTAGATAAAACATATTCTAAATCATCAATAGAAATGCTCCAAGGATGGACATTTAAAACTGTATAACCTTCTTCACTATTGATATTTGGTTTTAATGAATTTAGTTTTTTAACATATTCGTCTAAAAAACTTTTTGGTGTAAATCCAACATTTGCATATGGACACCAAAGCGAATATCTAACAGAAACAAATGGTTTATTATTTGCATAAAAGATTTTACCATTTCCACTACTGTATCTATCGGGATCTATTTCCCAAATACCACCAATTATTTTATCATTTTTTGCATAATATTTCAGTCTATTTTTTACATTTTCATCATTTTTAATGTCTTTAATATTATCAAGTAAACAAACAATATTTAGATCCATTTTTTGCATAGCATTTATTGATAATTTACAAAATTTTCTTAAATATTTTTCTGGAAAAGCCATTAAATTTGCATATCCAACACCAGATACACTAGCAATAAAATAATTACTTTTTTTATTTCCATAAATTATATCTAAAACATCTGGACATAATGCATAAATAGATGGCGATATAGTCCAGGTAACTTTATAATCCAATTTACTTCTTTCTCTACAACCAAAGGTTGAAGTTGTAGCAAAATTTCTTGAAAGCCATTGAATATTATCTCCATCTGATACAACTATAGATAAGTAATGTTTATTACTTTTAATTGCAGATGATTTTGCTTCCTGCTTAATTATATTTTTATTTTTTTCTTGAAAATAACTTAAATTTGAACACCAATCACTAGGTAAAGCATAATGGCCATATTGGGAAATACATTTAATAAATGAAATTTCATTATCATTCCACCCATAAATTGGAGAAACTGGTTTTAAATAAGATAAAACTTCTTTTCTAAATTCTAAATCTTCTTCATTTTCGCTTGTATATATACAAGCAAATCGGTTTTTAATTGCAAAATCTCTTAATACAATTAAAAAATTATTTTTTGTAATCACCTGATGAACAAGACCGTTTTTATTTAATTTATTTTTAACTTCTTCAAAAATCATTTTTTGTCTATAAGCTCTACTACCTTTAATATCATTCATATTTCTAACTACTTTCAAATTAGAAATTGATATTACTTTATTTAATATTTTATCTGGGACTCCTAGATAATCGTATTTAGCACATAGCATTGATGCCATATTAATTCCGACGTCTTCACAGTCTAATTTATAAGTAACAATCCCATTAAAATATTTTGAAGTCATTTTTATGAGATCATATAAATCTATATATTCATAATAATCGTTTAAGTAGTTCATATAATTTTCAATGTCTATATAAACTTTTACTTTTATTCTATTTAAGATACCTTGAAGGAAAACGCTAAGAGCTTGTTCTTCAAAATTTAATTCATCCCACTTAATTACATATGTCATAAATTTTTCTCACTTTCTTAATTTGTTTAAAAAAATTAATTTCTAATAATATTTTACAAAAAACAAATTAAAAGAAAATAGAAAAACGATTTTCTTGCTTTTTTAAAAGTCTTGTAATAAGATGTTAAAAAAGAGGTGAATATATGAAAAAAATACATGTTATTAGCGGTACTCACTGGGATAAAGAATGGAGACACACCGCTGAACAAAGTAAATTAAGACTTTGTGATTTAATGGACAATATTATTAATATTTTAGAAAATAAGAAAAATTATAAATGTTTTTGTGTTGATGGTGGTTCTATTGTTATTGAAGATTATTTAACTGTTAGACCAGAAAACAAAGAAAGAATTAAAAAATTAATTGAAGCAAAAAAAATGTTTATAGTAAATTGGTACACATTACCAGAAACTAATACCGTTGCACCGGAAGCTTTAATTAGAAATTTATTACTCGGTAAAAAAATGGGTAAGGAATATGGTGGTACAATAAAATCTGGTTACACTGCTACTTCTTATGGCCAACCATCTCAACTACCACAACTATATAATGGTTTTGATATTACAGATGCAATTTTTTATAGAGGAACAAACAAACATATTTTAACTCCATTATTTACATGGGTTGGACCAGATGGTTCTACTCTTGATACATTAAGAACTTTTGATGAAGTTACAAGAACAAACTGGTTCTTTTATATTCATGGTCCAGCCGTACTTGGAAAAGGTCAAAAAGATTTAAGTTATAAATATGATAAATCTCAATTACCAGTTCACATGGCTGATATGGGTTCTTATGAAAAAGCATTTACATTATTACATGAAGATTTTGATTATATTCACGATAAAAAGGTTCAAAAAGATGCATTAGATGCATTAATTAATCAAGCCGAACCTTATGCTATTAATAATGAAATATTAGCATTAAATATGGAAGATAATGATGAACCATATAGATTTTTACCTGAATTGATTGATGATTTAAATAAAATATATCCTGATAAATACGAAATTATTCAAGATACTCTTGATGATTATATGAAAACAATTCGTAGTATTAAAGATTATAAAAAAGCTGTACACTATGGTGAGCTTAGATATACAACAATGGAATATAATAATTTCAATGCACTTCTTGGGGCAACTCACTCTTCGAGAATAAAAATTAAATTATTAAATGATGATTGTGAAAATAATTTAATAAATTTAGCTGAACCACTTGCTTCTTTTGCAAAAACATATGGAAAAGAATACCCAACAAACAACTTAAATAGAGCATGGAAATATCTATTAAAATGTCATGCGCATGACTCAATTTGTGGTGCTGCTGTTGATAGAGCTCACGAAGATATGCTTTATAATTTTTCTCTTGCAAAAACAGTTGCTGAAGAATGTACAAATAGAGCAGTTATCGGATTGTTTTCTAATTTAAATACTAAAGAAAACTTTCAAGAAAACGACTATATTATGACTTTCTTTAATACAATGCCATTTGAAAGAGATGAAATCGTCGAAGTTGTTTTTGACACTCCAAAAGGATCATCTGCTAAAGTTGATATAGGTGTTGACGGAGCAAGTCAAGGCGACCAATTCTATGATATTGTCGATGAAAACGGCAATAAAATCGAATATAAAGAACTTTATAATGATGATATTTCAATTGGTGTTGAAAGAGAAATGGATACTAAAGCTATCAAATTTAGTGCCAATAGAAAAAGAGTTTTAGTCCATGTTAAAGTGCCTCAATTTGGTTATAAATCTTACGCTTTAAGATTTAGAAAACCAGAGTTTGCTTTCCATCCAGAAATGATGGATAACAGAAAACTTATCGCTAGAGAAAACGGTGTATTAGAAAACGAATTCTTAAAAGTTACCATTAATCAAAATGGAACAATTAATTTATTAGATAAAAAAAATAATCGTTTAATGGAAAATATGATGTATTACACAGATACCGGTGAAACTGGTAGTGCTCATATTTCAACACAACCAAAAAGAAATATAACTTATACTAGTTTGGGTTGTACTTCTCAAATTACAATGCTTGAAAGTAATGAATTAAGAGGAAAGTTTAAGATAGATTTACAATTAACAATTCCAGCTGCAGCAACAGTTAGTGGTGATGATCGAACTAGAGAAATGAAAGTATTACCAATTTCTACTATCTTAACTTTAGAAAAAGGTTGTAAATATTTAAAAGTAGAAACCACTTTAAACAATGAATGTAGAGATCATAAATTAATTGTTAATTTCCCATCTAATTTAGAAAATGCTGACTGGGTTGATGTAGAATCTGCATGGGATATCGCTCATAGAACAATTAAATGGAGAGACCATAAAGATAATTTTGAAGCATTTACTCCATTCCAACCAATGCAAAATTTTGTCGATGTTAGCGATAATAAATATGGTCTTGCAATTCTTACAAAAGGTTTAAGAGAATATGAAATTGCTGATGATAATATAAGAACAATAAAAATTACTCTTATTAGAACTCAAAGAGCATATATGACTGCAAATAGCAAAATGAATGTTGAAGAATTAGATAAATATACTGGCCAACATAGTTTTGGAAAAATAACTTATCAATACGCAATTTATCCTCATAAAGGAAATTATAAAGATGGTTTAGTATTATCTAAAGCATATGAAAATAAAGTTCCAGTTAAAGCAATTCAAGGTGTTGTAATGGATGGAATTTTAAAGAGTACTGATTCATTTATTTCTATAAATCAAGAAAACAAAGTTTTCTTAAGTGGTATTAAAGAAAGCGAAAATAAAGATGGTATTATTGTTAGATTATGGAATGAAACTGATCAAACACTTCCTTTAAAAGTTAAAACAATTTTACCAATTAAAGGCATTTCAAGAGTCAAATTAAACGAAGAATTTATTGAAGAAATGAGTGTTAAAAATAACGAATTTGAACTCGAAATGAAACCTCACAAAATTGAAACTTTCTTATTTAAATTAAAATAATTAATTATTAGAATGAATTTATGAAATACTATATTAAAAACTTGGGCACTTTTGATAGTGAAAAAGATGGATTAATAAATATTAAAAAATGTTCTGACGGCTATTTTAAAGAAGGAAAAGAAGGTGTAATCGGAGTCTATGCAACCGGTGATAGAAAAGTTGAATTTATAGCTTTCAAAGATAGAACTATCGCTTATGTTTTATCAAGTATTGGATATCCTGCATATTATCCAGTTAAAGAAATTAAATTAGAAGCTCCAATTAAAGCTGTCTTAATGGATTTAGATGGAACTAGTGTAAAAAGTGAAGAATTTTGGATTTATATTATTCAAAAAACGGTTCAATCTTTATTAAATGATGATACATTTAAATTTTCGAAAGACGATTTACCATATGTATCAGGACATTCAGTTAGCGAACACTTACAATACTGTATAGAAAAATATGTTCCTAATTCTACTTTAGAACAAGCAAGAGAATTTTATTTTAAACATACTCATTATGAAATGAATGAAATAATGGAAGGTAGAGGAAGAAAAGGAGCTTTTACTCCTTCTTCTCACCTTAAAGAATTTTTATTAGGATTAAAAAAACTAAATGTAAAGATTGGATTAGTTACAAGTGGTTTATATGAAAAAGCATGGCCCGAAATATTATCTGCATTTAATACATTAGAAATGGGTGATCCAAAAGAATTTTATGATGCTTCAATTTCTGCTGGTTTTCCAATTAGAAAAGGAAGCGTTGGAACTCTAGGAGAATTAGAACCAAAACCACATCCTTGGTTATATGCAGAAACTTGTACGGTTGGACTAAATATTCCAGAATTAGAAAGAAATCATGTTATCGGAATTGAAGATTCAGGAGCTGGTGTATGTTCTATTGTTCTTGCTGGTTATACTTGTATTGGATACGATGGTGGAAATATAATTTCAAGCGGAACAAAAGCATTATGTTCTTATTATTTTAATGATTTATTAGATATTTTAGAGTTTATAAAATCAATAAATAATAAAAATAATTAACTTTTGCAAGTTTTTTTATATAAAGTAAACTAAAAAGGATAAAATTAATATATCCTTTTTTAAATTGAAATTACAAATATTAAATTAGTCACTATTTAATTATTGTTTTATTACTTTACCTATATCATTAACTTTATTTATATTAATACATTATCTGCTGGTATATTTTCAATAAACATTACGTAATAAATTGGCAAATATATAACTTTATCTTTTTAATGAACAATTCTATTATTTGATAAAAAATAAGCTTTACTAATTTTATATTCTTTATTGGTTAATAAATTATTTAAAGAACTATGTACTGTATAATATTTGCCTGATTTAACTTCTATTGGAAAAGGACATAAATTAATATAATCATTAAATAAATAATCAACTTCATCTTTACTTTTATTATCATAATAATATAATTCAAAATCATGAGCAATTAACTCACTTTCAATAACATTTTTATATACAAACCTGAATTAATACTATTTTAACGATCTAAAATAAGCCTTATATTTATTCCATTTAAAATATTAAGTAACACAGTATCACTTAATTATAATTTAAAATATTTATATATTATTCCTAAACATTATAGAAGATTTTTTATAACTTTTATAAAAATTTTTCACTTTTCCATATAAATATTCATATAAAATTACACTTTTCCATAAAAAATAATAATTTAGTAAACAAATTTTTACTTTAAAATTTTGGAATTAGAATTGTATTCGTAGGAAAAAGTGTCATGGCAATATATTTATTCGTAAGAAAAAATGTCATATTATTTCAATTATTCATAGGAAAAAATGTTATTTTATAATTTTTGTTGTATAATTTTATTATTAAATAAAAGAAAGGATATAATAAATGCTAAAAAGAGAGATAGAAAATACGTTAATTACTTGGAAAAATAAGCAAAATAAAAAATGCTTAATAATACGAGGTGCAAGACAAGTTGGTAAAACTTTTATAATTAGAAAATTTGCCAATAAATATTATCAAAATTTCATTGAAATTAACTTTATTGAAAATCCATCTTATAAAAAAATATTTGAAAATGACCTAAATATTGAAACAATCTTAATGAATATTTCTTTATATGTTAGAGATGCAAAACTAGTGCCACATAAAACTCTTATTTTTCTTGATGAAATTCAATCTTGTCCAAACGCAAGAACTGCTCTTAAATTCTTTTCAATTGATAATAGATTTGATGTAATAGCTTCTGGTTCTCTATTAGGTTTAAATTATAAAGAAGTTTCATCATATCCAACTGGATATGTAGAATTTATTAATATGTATCCATTATCTTTTAAAGAATTTCTTTGGGCTAATAATGTTAATAACGAAATTATATTAAAACTAAAAAATTGTTTTGATTTTTTAATTCCCGTAAATGAGACAATAAATGATAAAATTCTTCAATATTTTAAAGAATATATAGTTATTGGTGGAATGCCAAATATTGTTGATACTTTTATAAAAAATCATGACTTTAATGAAGTTATTACTTTGCAGAGAAATATTTTAATAGATTATCGAAATGATATTACCAAATATGCTGATCCTTCAGAAAAGGTAAAAGCAATATCTTGTTTTAATAGCATTCCTGGCCAACTTGCAAAAGAAAATAAAAAATTTATGTACAAGTTTTTTGATAAAAATGGAAGAAATTCAAAATATTACGGATGTATTAATTGGTTATTAGATGCCGGAATAGCAATAATGTGCAACAACATTTCTAATCTAGAAATGCCTTTAATTGCTTATAAAATGGATGATTATTTTAAAATATATATGGCTGACACTGGTCTTCTTGTATCAATGCTAGATGATGGTACTAATATTGAAATAATCGAAGGAAATTTAGGTATTTATAAAGGAGCAATTTTTGAAAATATAATTGCTCAAATATTACATACAAACGGGAATAATCTATATTTCTACAATAAAAATAACACTTTAGAAATCGATTTTATAATTACAAAAGACTTTAAAATAACTCCTATTGAAGTAAAAGCCAATAATAATAAATCAAAAGCTTTATCAACTACTTTAAAAAATAATCCAGAATTAAATGGGATAAAACTAATTTACGGAAATGTTGGAAAAAAGGATAATTTAATTACACTTCCATTATATATGACTATGTTTTTATAAAATAAAACTCTATTTGACAATTTATATTCTTAAACAAAAATTTACAAAATTAGTTTAAGAACATTCATTTCTAAATCTAACTTCAAAATATTTAATAAATGATTTGTAAATTTAAGTTGTTATTTTAAAACGAAATTTAATACAAATATAAATTGCTTTACTCAAAATGTGTTACAACCCGAAAATACTTTTCAGTTTGTAGCACTTATTTAATGATCATCGAGTATTTTCATATAATAAAGTAATTAATAAATCAATTATGTATAAAAACTTTCTTATATAGGTTATATCAAAAAAATCATGTGTTGGACTACTATTAAAATCTGATTCTTTAAAAACACTTAAATATCTTAAAAAAACAAAAAAAGCCTCAACACCAACAAAGGCATTAGGCATAATTAACAACAATGCCTTCCTAGAGTGAGTTTGATACCTTTGAACACCCCTAACAATTACAAGACACGCTTAATAATCTAATTGAATTGATTGCTTATGCCAAGTTCTGCTAGAAAATCATTGATTTTAACGAATTTGGATTCATACTTTATTTTTTCTCTAAGTGAAGAACATTCCTCTTCATCTTTGCAAATAAAAATATCAATATCCTTAGTTTCCAATTCTAATAAATAACCTTTAGCTTCTATTTTTTTCACAAAAGTCAACAAGATTTATATCTGATTTTTGAATTTTGTTAGAAAAGGTAAATCTTTTGCCAATAAATTCTGGCTCAGATAAATTAACTTTATATTACTTATCCTTTTTTCTTTCGCTTCTTAATAAATCAAAAGGTTTTTTACTTGCAATTTTGTTGGCTATTATTTGTTTTCTTAAAATTCTTTTATCTGCATTAGTTTTAGTAACTTCAACATCCCACTTACTACTAACTATGCATTCTGGTCCGACTTGTTTTATTAATTCTTCAAGGGTTACACCGAACTTATTAAGCAAATATTTTAATGCTAACATTGTTGCCTCTGCATCGTAAGATGAGGAATGAAAAATGATATTTTTGGCTTCTTCTGAAAGGTATTTCTTAATAATATATTCTAAGCCGCCATTATCATTTAACAGCTTTTTATAAAGAACTTGGACATCGATAGCAAAAATATTTAAGGGTTTATATCTATATCTTCTATAGGAATAGTCAAGATAATCAAAATCATTAAGAACATTAAATCCAAAAATTAGTATGTCTTTTTGATTCAAAAGAAAGTTTATATTACTGATAAAATTACCAAATTCAGGAGCCGTTCTATATGCTTCATAATTATTTGCTTCATATCTTAAATGGAGATCATCTTGTCCTTTTCTACCAAGAAGAGCAAACCTATTATTCCTTCCATTTCCAGGATTGATTAAGTATTCTCCTCTATTTAATCGCCCAAAATTTGATGGAATAACAACCCATCCAAATTCACATATTTTTCCTTCATCATTAAAGCAATTTGCACATTCAATATCAAAAAAGACATAGCAATTAACATTGTTCCAATTAATATCGTTTAAAATGCTCTTCTTAACTTGTTTTGCTTTTAGATCAATGTATTCTTTTTTAAAGCAATTATCGGAACTAACATAACAAATTGAAAACGAATTATCATTTAAGCATTCATTTATGTTTAGCCCTTTATCTTCACATACTTTTTTAAAAACTTTCAGAGCTAAGAACGAATCATTTTTTGAATTGTGCTCTTTAATGTCATTAATTTCGTCTTCTTTTGAAAAAAGATTCTTTATTGCTTTACCCATCGATGGTACACCGCATTTTCCTTTTACAATTCGATAAAAGGTTTGTACATCAAAAGCTTTAACATTTATGTCATTTAGTTTATATCTTTTACATTCTGATGATATATAAAACAAGTCATTATTAATCGCCCATCCTATTACTTGATTATTAGAATATTCCAATAAAGACTTAATTTTCTCGTAAAAATAAGGAAATTTATTTTGTCTTCTATAAAATTCATAGTCATTTTCAGAATGATCAACTTCAAGATTTCGTTCGATTATATTTGAAAAGTCTTCATCTTCTCCTGGATTGATGAAAAAATTATTCTCTTCAACAATATTCAAAGATGCATCAGTAAGTACGTAACCAAATTGAGCAATTTTAGGTTGTACATTGTGTTTATTAGCTATTTCACAATCTATAAATAATAAATTCATTAGTAAGCACCCTATTCTCTTTTATAATCTTTGTTTTTACTAATCACAGCATATAACAATTTTGGATTTAACCCACTTTCTTTAGCTTGCTTAGTAATTGATGAAATGTCTTTTGGCAGACAGCTTCCGCCATATCCTCTGTTGTTCTTATAAACAAATGTATGGCTTGAACCAATTCTGGGATCTGCTATCCAAATTTCTCTTGCTTTGTTATATGAAATACCTAATTTTTCACAAATATCATACATTTCGTTGCAAAATATAACTTTAGTTGCTAGGTAAGCATTTTCCATATACTTAGCCATTTCTACTGTATCACTATCTGCTTGGTAAATTTTGACATTTGAATTTATAACACTTTGATAAACCTCGATGGCCATATCAATTGAATCTTGTTCCCCACCAAAAGAAAGCCAAGAGCGATCAGATAAATTGGCAAAAGGATGTGCTACAGTTTCACCATAATACTCAGGCTGAAAAACAATCTTTTTATGATATTTATTAACCATCTCTTTTGTAAATCCAACTTTTACAGTTGAACGCAAAATTAGTAATGAGCAAGTACATAAAGAAATCACTTCTTCAACTGCTGAAGTATCACAGCTTCCATCCTTATCCATAGGAGTAGGAACACAAATAAATGCGGCATCACATTTATTAATTTCATTCATGCTTCCTATGTTTTTGAATTTATCGTATAACACTGCATCCTTAAATAGCTTGTTCATTGCTGTTCCAACATGGCCAACACCAATAATTCCTACTTTCATTATTTTTTCCTCCATTTTATTCCGTGATATTTTTTTGTATATAAACCTAAATATTTTGATAATAAATTGATAACTTCATTCACATTATTTGCTGAGTAAATACAATCTTCTGGTACATTTTGGTATCTAATACGATTATCTATTTTCTGACCAGCTAGTTTCTTTCCCCAACCTTCAATATTATTAAATGCAATTATCAATTTGTATTTTTGCCAAGCCATTGCTATTTCAGATAATGTGCCTGAACCACCTCCAATAACAACTACAGCATCAGCATCTACTACAAATCCATTCCTTAGTAAATCTAGACCAGTTGGGATTACAACATCTGCATATTGATTTGCCTCATTAGCATTACTGAAAGGGCTAATAGCTATAGTAGATCCAAGCCTAAATTTTTGTGATGACTTAGCACCTTTAAAAACGGCTTCCATTACTCCACCTAATCCGCCATTTATAATATTATAACCTAGTTCTGCAAGGCTTTTTCCTAAATTAAATGCTATTCCATATTCTTTTGAACTCTCAGATATTGAACTATCTCCTATTACAGCTATGGTAGGATAATTATTTATTCCCTTAGCTTTACCTAATAACCAATACTTCATTTTTTGTTGAGAGTCATTCCTATAAACGCCTTGTTTATTTTTGTTTTCGCTCGATGTATCGAATAGATATATTTGTTCCTTTATAAAGCATGGTGAATAGGCATGTTCTACTATTGGAAGCATCATTGCATAATCCGTAGCAACATCTATATATTTACCATCCTTGTACAAAAAATCTTGAATATATTCACAAAGATAGCGTCTAAAGCATTTAGGATGAAGCCAAATGTTATCACCGTTTCTTTTCCAAGACTCTTTAAATGAAACAAGGTCGTAATTTTTTAATGGCTTATCTAATCTAAAACAATTACCTACACTAACATCGTGTCCTTTATCTAACTGCTCTTTAATAATACTTAAAGCATCATCACTAATTAATGCATCATCGCTATCTACATTTATAATTATGCTTTGTGGATTAGTGCAGATATGTTTATAAAAGAATTCAAAATTTGCTAAAGAGCCTATTCTAGCTTCATTTCTTATATAAATAATTTTACTTTTAAAAAGTGAAGAAAAAGAAGCAATAAATCTCGCATATTCACTAGATGAAATATCATTTGAATTATCATCAATATAAACTATTTGGAAGCCTTTATAATTTTGTATAGCTAGCGAATCAAATAGCCTCTTAAGCTTTATTGGAGGCGTATTTCTTCCTCTAGAAAAAATAACTACTTCTTTATTTATCTTTGGTATCCAATTGATTGAGTCTACTAAGTTAACACAATCAAATTGAATTAAAGGGACAACACCATCCTCCACTTGTCGTCTCACTACACTTAACATATTGTGTCTATCTTTAATCTTGTTTTCTGGATGCATGAAAAATAGATGATTAGAAGTTAATCGTATGGATTCTTCGCTTTTTAAAACCTCATCTAAGCTACGATGCCAAGCATTTTTTAATGTTCCACCTACTAGCTCGTTTTTTAATGGCAACATGTCTTTCAATTTAATTAAATCAATTAAAGATGTTCTTACTTCTATTCTGCATCCTTCTTTAGGTTCATCATTATTTTTATGTGCAATACTTAAAGATAAGGTAAGAGCGTCTCTATTTTTTAAAATATTTAGTCCGGTAGTTATATTTTCTTCACCATCATTAAAATAAATAATGTCTGAATCAGTTTGAAAAATATATCTAGTATTGCACGATTCAAAACCCTTTAAAGTCGCTAATAATCCTTGTCCATTTAAAGAATGTACATCAACTGATTTCAATGCAAAATATTTTTGATAAAGTGAGTAGTTATTAGGCAATTTTAAAGAAACGATTCTATCAATATAACCATCTTCTTTAAGTCTATTAATTTCTGCCTTAAACTTTATGTCCTTATCTTCTGCATATCTACGAGCTCTTTCTTTACTGACTGAATCAATGGTTAAAATTATTTCTTTAAAAAGATCCTTCTTTTCCAATTGGGAAACAATATGCCTTACATTTTCATAAATTGTATCTGCTTCCATAGGATTAGATTTAATTAGCAAAGTACAATCTTCTAGTTTATTCTTGCTTACTTTATGACAATCAAAAATTAAATGTTCACTAATAAAAGATAAAAATGAAGCATCAACCCCATTATCTTCATATACATTATCTATAGTAAATCCAAATTTAGATAGTTCTCTTTCATAATAGGCAAAAGGCCTATGGTATTCGTTTCTTGAACCATAAATAGTTATCTTTTTATATTCACTACTATTCTCATATTTTCCATCATAATTTTTAATAGTTACTTCAGTACTATCAACATTATCAAAAAATGGATTACATATGCTTAAGATAAGTCTCCCATTTACTGAAAGTAACTTATTAATCTTATCTAATATGTATTCATTTGTCTTTTTGTCGGTACAGCAAAGGACTTTATTGCAGTTAATTAGGTCAAAAGTTCTATTTACTTTTTCGATGTCATCGATGATAGTTACTTTATTATTTGCTCTATCATGAAGCGTATCCTTATCAATATCAAAAACAAAAGTATTATATTTTCCACTGATTACATTAGCAATTTTACATTTGCCAGCCCCATAATCTAAAACACTACTAGGATGATGTTTATGAATTAAATCTAATACAATTGGATCATGAATTTGCTCTTTCTTTTTACCATCAATTAAATCTTTAAAAGTAGCTAGCGCAAAATTAAATGGCTTCTTTTTTTCTTGATAACTTTTAGAGA
Source organism: uncultured Bacilli bacterium (assembly GCA_944349595.1). GTDB lineage: Bacteria > Bacillota_I > Bacilli_A > RFN20 > CAG-826 > Alectryobacillus. The sequence continues at coordinate 99,072 of CALVNF010000003.1, forward strand.
TTAAGATTCTAAACTGATGCTTATCCAAATTAGAGTATTTAATCATTTGATAGCAACGTTCAACGCTCTTTTCATACTCTTCTTCATTGTAGGAAACGATATCTTTCCCTAAATCTATATATATGATTTGATTATTGGCTACTATGAAATTTTCTTTCTTAAAATTTTTTATAACTAATCCATTTAATCTTAAATTATTAATGAAAGAAGCTAGTTCTTTAGCAAATCCTCCTTCATACTTTTTATAGTTACCTATTGAATTATAAGAACAATATGCAAAATCTAAACTATCATTAAAAACAATATTTTTAGGAAAGTTTTCAATTAGATTAAGTTTAAATGTAATTGACTTAAATTGATCCAAATTATCTTTATTATAAAAGACTTTATATGTTGTATTGCCTGAAGTATAAGTTGCTCCTTCTAAACCATATCCCAATAAAATTGGTTTTGAACAACTACACTTATTGATTAAAAAATGTTCTATTTCAATCAATTTTTCTTTGTTTTCATCTAAAGCTATATATGATCTTAATTCATCAAAACTTGCGTTAATAAATGAGGGGTTTGTTAACTCTTTAATTTTCCTAATAAAGTTATAAACAAGTTCATCATTTTCTAAATATTTTAGACTTCTATCTTCTAATATATTGAGTAAACCAATCACTCTAAAATAACTTATAGCAAATCTAATTGTTCTATTTTTAAGTGCTTTTAAAAATTCTTCATAGAAGCTTGTTCTAGATGAAAAACCAACTTTTGAAATTGCTGATACCATTGAATAGCCTAAAATATCTAATACTTCTTTCTTAAACTCATTATCAACATCAAAATCATAAGTAAACCTGTTTTGATACAAACTAAAATTTGAACCTACTATTTTGTATCCTTTTTTCTTAGTAAGAAATACCCATAAACTATCTCCACGTCTAGATACATAATCTCCAATTTTTATAGAAATATTAGGAACTAAAAGTAATTTTCTATTAAAGAAAAGTGTATTCCCACCTCTTCTTGTTGGTTCAAAATCGAAATTAGAATATTCAAATAATGGTCTGCTTACTGCTTTGCCACCTAAAACATCCTTTATCGAACAATCTGTGAGCAAAGGAAATGGCGTCTCGTTGCATAAGTTTCCTTCATCAGAAATTGAATAGTAATAATCTTTTGAAAAATAAAGTTTTTCTTGTGCCGCTTTATTTTTGTTTAGTTTTTTCTCGAATACATAATCTAATAAATTGCATCTCAAAGTTGATAAAGATGGAATTGGTGCATCACCTGAATAATTGCCAATAACAGCATCGGCCTTATTAAAATAACGAGAAACAAAGTCTTTAATATCTGCTTTTTTAAAGTGAAATTTATTATTCTCCCTATGAATTGAAGCTAGTTGCATATCTTCGTCTAAAACATAAATAATGTCACCATCTTTACTATTATGGAATGAGTAATATTGAAGTATACTTCTGGCTACCGATATATCCTTCACTATTCCATCTAAAGGCAAATTATCACTAACAAATTGATCAAAATAATTAGTTTTTGCGAGCTTTTTAACCTCAATTAAAGACAACAATGAAAACTCAATTTTTGTTCTCTTTAAAAATATTTTTAATTCTTCTAGATCATTTAATGATTCTAAATTAGCAAAAACTATTATTTTTTTACTTGGATAATCTGCTTCATCAATATCTTTAATTAATCTTTTTGCATAATTTATATCAGTTGTTATAAAAGCAAAACATATTCTAGGAAATTTATCTAAATAACTTATTTTCCTATAAGACTTTGAAATATCTACACTAGAGTTATCTGCTAATGATTTTAAAAGATTTCTTTCATCAGTTATATCTGAAAAGCGATTAACTCTAATAAAAAAGTCTTTTTTAACCTCATCGCTCATAATAGAGCCGTATTTATAATAAAACTTGGCTAATGATAATTTCTTACCTTCCTTATTATTAGTTAGTCTTCCCCTAGAGTTTTTAGCATCAATTTCTACTAAATACTTATCAACAATACTGATGTTTGGCTTAAGCATTAATAACCTAGTAAATAAATCACGATCTGTTGTTGAATCCATATTTTCATCAAAACAACCAGCTTTAAGTAATAAAGAAAATCTAATGAATGTATTAGAACCTTGAATATGTGGATTGCCTTTCAAAAACGATTCAACTTTCAATTCATGGGGAATAGTAAGTGGGAATACTTTATCATCAGTTTGATAGTTCAACCCACATACCACAATATCAGTCTTATCAGTACGAGCATTCCAGCACTCTCTTAAATAATCTTTATGCCAAATATCATCATCATCTAGAAAAGCAATAAATAAATTATTTAAATTAAACTGATTGTCGAAAGCGAATTTAGCAAATACAGATTCGAGCGCTGTATTTAAATTGCCAGCATAATTATGTGTATATTTATCCCTTAAAAAGTAAAATCCATAATGTGAACATATTTCTCTTTCACTAACTGCATTTTCATTAGACGAGTCTGATACAACAAAAACATTTAATGGCTTCTTAGTTTGCAAAGAAATCGAAGATAAAGCCTTCTTTAGGAACTCAACTCGATTTTTTGTCGCTAATACAACAATAATTCCCTCTTTTTCGTTTAACATAATAAAACCTCCCGTTTGATGAGTGAGGGAGGTAAATAAACTTATTCAGCTATGTTTTGATTAAGTTACCCTCAGGCGAACTTTCGATGATTCCTCATCCAGGTTCATTGAACTCATCAAATTTAGTATACTCATAGAACTAACAAATGTAAAGATGTTTAAGAATTTATTATTTTTATTGATAAATGACAAAGTAATTGCGATTTTTATCAATTAAATTTTTTTGTATATTAATAGTGTCGTCTTTCTGCAGGAAAGGAGAAAAAAATGGATAAGAAAAAATTAAGTGCATAGGATAGATTGAATTTGCAAGTATTATTACAATATAAAACTCCAATTAATGAAATTGCTAACAAATTAGGTTTTCACAAATCATCAATTTATAGAGAAATTGAAAAATATAGCATTCATAAAAATGTTCATTCCAGAAACTGCAATATAAAACACATAGTATGTAATGGGTGCAATAAAAAATTTAATTGCACAAGTTTTAAAACTTATTATGACTGGGAAATTGCAAACAAAAAATCACTTGAAATTAGGAAAAGATCTAGAGAAAAAGTAAACATAAATGAAGAAGAATTAAAACTAATAAACGATATTTTATTGGAAGGAATTAGAAAAAATTCCCAATCACTTCACCACGTTTATGTTTCATGCGAAATTTTACATACAATTTGTAGCGAAAGAAAATTAAGAAGACTAATAGAGAAAAGACTTTTTGATGTAAAAGTTTATGAGTTAAAGAAATATGTAAGATACAACCATAAATATAAAAAGTCTCCAGTTGAAATTAATTTAAGAGACATAAAAGTGCTTTTAAATCGCACTTTTAAGGATTTTTAAATTACGTTGATAAACATCCAGATGACAACATCGTTCAGTTTGATTCTGTTATAGGAAAAATAAACGATCGACAAGCAATTCTTACAATAACATTCCCAAAATATCAATTTCAGTTTGGATTATTAATACAAAAAGGAAGTTATAAAGATGTTGTAAACAAAATTAAAAAATTGTTTCGAAAACTTGGAGATAAGTTTGTAAAAATTGTTTTTGCAATAAATATTTGTGATAACGGAGTCGAATTTTCAAGATTTACCGAAATTGAAATTAATTCAAAAGGTGAAATTATTTGTAAAACTTTTTATACAAGGCCATACCGTTCTACTGATAAATCTTCTTGTGAAAATTTACATAGATTACTCAGATATGCTTTTCCAAAAGGAAAATCTTTTGATAATTTAACTCAAGATGTTCTTGATGAAGTCTTTTCACACATAAATTCATATGTTCGAAAAAGTTTAAATGATAAAACACCATATGATTTAGTAAAGAAAAAGTTCGGTAAGGAATTTTTAGAGAAAATCAATATAAAAAGAATCCAAAATAAAAAGGTTAAATTAAAACCAATAATTTAACCTAAATACCTTGCAGAAAGGCGAATCCCAACTTAAATCCCCGATGTTGCGATTAAGCCGCCAAGTTTAATCCAACATCCTTTTAAGTATGTTAAAAATATAGCATTTTACAGAAAAAAAAGCAATTTTGGACATCTTAAACGCGAAATTTTAGGGTAAAACCTGCGTTTCGTCCAAATTTATATAATTTTGTCGTTTTTAAGATGTCATCTTACAAATATTTTAATTTAATATTCTTTATCTTTTTCTACTATTTCCCAATAGCCACTTTTATCTGAGCCGACTCTATTAATCAAACCTTTATTCTTAAGGGAATCAAGAGTTCTTGAAACTGTACGCTCAGATAAATTTGTTTGCTTGCTCATTTCCTTTATAGTAAATCGACCATTCGTTAATATGACATTAATTATTTGTTTTTCAGATTTAGATAACAGAGAGACGTTTACATTGCCATTTACATTGCCATTTACATTGCCATCTTTATTAAAACCAGTCTTATCAAATGGAATTGTTACAGTAATTGTATTGGTAGAAAATTTATAAGCACTCTTACCGTAAACCTTCACCACCTCAGGAACCCCATGCCCAGAGCGTTCAACGATTCGACAAGATTTAAATATATCCATCAGATCAGGATTAACTGGTTTAGAAATTCCTGCCAAAAATTCTTCTTCGGTAAGACCATAAGGAAGCCCACCTTGAGATTCAATTTCCATCCTATCTTCATAAATATAGATTTGTGGTGAAATATGTGTATCCCATAAATTGTGGACACAAGCGTTAATCCAAGCCTCTTCAAATGCCTTGTTATCAAACATTCTTTTTTCTTTGCGAGGTCTACTACTAACATCAACATATGTAGGGTTAATTGCCTCACAGTAATTTATCGCGTCCTTGTATGCTTGTATTAGCGATTTGTTACCATATTCATTACGCATTAAATATTCAGTCTTATCTTTACCTTTAAAAACGCAAACCGCTATAGATATTCTATTTTCATCTGATAATAAATCTGCCAATAAATTAAATTTTCCTTCGTGTGTCACGAGTTTAAAATTATTAAAGAATGTATCATCGTTAATATGAACATCATTTGAGCGAAGTTTATCCCTTAATGTTTCAAATTTTAAATCGGTTCTATTAACAGGTATTTCACTTAGCAACGTGCGCTTATAATTTAAAGAGGTAACGAATCTTCTATCTATCTCCTCTTCGCTCATTGGTGTTGAGGAAGTACCATCACGATAGAAACAACCGGTTGCACTTCTTCCTTCTTTCTTAATATAATAGAGTTTGGTCCCTTTAGTTACTTTAACAAAAATGACTGTCTTATCATCTTCAAGTAATGAACCTATTTCACATAATCCTTCGGTCGAGGGAAGAATCTGATCACGAATGATATCTCTTATTTCCCGCATCGTTTTATCAATGTTGGAAACACCTAAAACATCGCCATTGTCGTCTACACCAATATAAATAATTCCATTTCTCGCATTAAGAAAAGCAACGACTTCTTTTGCAAAGTCTTTTGTTAATGTTCTTTTAAGTTCTATACTTTCAGATTCTTGAAATTTCATTATAAAAAACTGCCTTCTTAACAAGTTAATTATAACTAAAAATAGGCTATTTTTCTATATTGAATATTTTGGCATATAAAAACCCCTTTCTCGAATATAAATGTTCATGAAAGGGGGTAAATTTCATAATGGTGGCCCAACCCAGGGTCGAACTGGGGACATACGGATTTTCAGTCCGCTACTCTACCTGCTGAGTTATCGGGCCGTTTAAATAAATAAACTAACTCAATGAGTTAGTGAATTTCAATACTGGCGGACCTGACGAGAATCGAACTCGCGATCTTCTCCGTGACAGGGAGACATGTTAACCGCTACACCACAGGTCCAAGCGCTCTAATATATTAATATATTTTAATACATTTTACAAGAAAAATATAATAATTTCTTGGCCTAGAAAATCTAAGCCAAGAAATTTTAATTAAAAATTAATAATTTTCTGCGTTTAATTCAAAATAAGATTGAGCATGTTTACAAACTGGACAAACTTTTGGTGCAGTTTTTCCAACATGTAAATGACCACAATTTCTACATTTCCAAACAACAACTTCTGTTTTAGCAAATACAGCATTGTTTTTTAAATTTTCAACTAATGCTCTATATCTTTCTTCGTGGTGTTTTTCAATTTTTGCAACACCTTCCATTTGAGCAGCAATTTCTAAGAAACCTTCTTCTCTAGCAATTTCTGCCATTTGTTTGTACATTTCTGTCCATTCATAGTTTTCACCATTTGCAGCATCAACTAAATTTTCAACAGTTGTTGGTACAACGCCACCGTGTAATGCTTTAAACCATAATTCAGCATGTTCTTTTTCATTTGCAGCAGTTTCTTCAAAAATAGCAGCAATTTGTTCAAAACCTTCTTTTCTTGCTTTTGAAGCATAGAAAGTATATTTATTTCTAGCTTGAGATTCACCAGCAAATGCTTGCATTAAATTTTGTTCTGTTTTACTACCTTTTAATTCCATTTTAAATACCTCCTAAAAAATACTAAACAGCTTTATTTTTATTTTTCTTTACTTTATCAATGAAAGTTTTTAGCATCATGTCTTCCATAGAAGACATACATACATTATACGTGAATTTATCAATTAAACTAGCATAATGCTTAGAACAAATTTCTCTTTCTTCTTTATGTTCAAGCCAATAATCCATTTTTTTAGCTAAATCTTTAGCGTTATTATGCTTGAATATGTTTCGATCATCTAAAGCAAAATATCTACTTGATGATTTCTTTGAATCACTAACTAATAGCGTACAGCCACAACAAATTGCTTCAATTATTGATACTGATTCAATATCAATACCACTTGGATGAACATATAAATCACATAAATTATAATATCTTACAAGTTCATTTAAATTATAGAAACCAAATATAGGTTGATTTGTTAATTTTTTACTCATCTTTTTAACTTTATCAATTAATGGACCTCTACCTGGTAAAAATAATTGAATTTTATCTTTATATTTAGAATATTTAATAGCTTTTATTAAGGTTTTGTGACATTTTTCTTTTGAAAATCTAGCATTATAAACTATTAAATATTTATCTTTAAATTCATCAGGATTTTCAATTTGACTTCTATCTAACTTTTTATAACCTTCTTTTACACAATTTGAAATTACAATACCGTTACCTAATTTTGAAATTTTTTCAAAAGTTGTTTTCATAAATTCACTAGGATAGGCAATTGTATCAACATATCGATAAAGTTTTAAATAAAAATCTTTGTAAATCAATCTATTTACAAAATCAACATTTTGCATAAAGAAGTGATTTGTAACATTTTCAGCTTGGCAATGAAATCCAGCAGTAATTGGAATTCCCATATGATGAGCATATTTTGCTGCCATTTTACCAAGCATAAATGGCATCATAACATGAACTAGATCAACACCTTTTAATGAAGCTAAAATTACTTCAGTGTCTTTTTTTGCTAATTGAACACCATTTCTTTTAACATAATCATTAAATATGTAGAAATTTCTTGTTTGAGTAACATAAAATCCTTCTTTTCCTCGTTGATTTTGATCACAACAAAGAACTCTAACAGTATGTCCTCTTTCTTTTAAATATTTAATTAAATTAATACTTGCAACAATTGTTCCATTATTTTCTTCACCATAAACATCACAAACAACAAGTATTGTAAGTTTTAAATCATTTTTATCTCGATAAATATATTTAACATAAACTTCTTGATTAATAGAATTTGATAAATTAACTAGTGAATTATAACAACTTTCACCTAAATAATTTATGTTTTCTCTTTCACTAAGCTCTTTTTTTGGATAAATTGGATCACCAATTAAAACACTTAATCTTGGTTTTCTAAATAATTTCCAAAAACCTTTTTTAACTCTACGAGCATAAAATACTGGAACTACAGGAGCATTAATTCTTGCTGGATATCTAAAAGATGAATATTTGAAATGTCTAATTTTTGTATAATATGGCCAAAGTGTTGCCTCTGGAAAAATTGCAACAATTTGTTTTTGATTTTTAACTAAATCTTCAATTGTAGATTGAAAATTAAGTAAATATCTTGGTGAATTTGGAAGAGGTAAATAACCTAATAATCTTAAGAATGGTCTAGCTGCAATTATTGAAAATGCTCCACTATGACCAACGGTATTTACTCTTTTTTTACCACCAACATAAAGATTACAAATTACATCAAAAACACCTTCATGATTTGCATAAATAAAATAACCTTGATTTGATTTTTTTAATTCTTTTAATTTTGATTTATTTTCAATTTTAACACCAATAAAAAATGCAATAATTTTTGTTAATGGGATTGCAAAACCATAAGTAAAAATATACGAAATAAAAGCATAAAATTTGCTTCTTTTATATTTAAACTTATCTCCTAATTCTTCTTTTGGCAATTCTTCTCCAAAATCATCTATTAATTGATTTGGATCTTCATAATATCTAATTTTACTAAATTTACTATCAATTCTCATACATTAAATATTTTATCAAAAAGTCTATTTAAATGTATATATATTTATTCAAAATAAATATATTATTTTGAAAAAAACTGTCAAACCTCGATATTTTTATTTAGTTTTTAATACTAACACTCTTAGTATTAAAAATTAATACTTAAATAATCCTCGATAAACTTAACGGCAACTGCTCCATCACTACATGCAGTTATAATTTGTCTTAATGGTTTTGATCTGATATCTCCAACAGCATAAACTCCATCAATGTTTGTTTTTGTTGTTTCATCAGCGTCAATATAACCTTCTTTTGTTAAAGTAATTTGATCCATAAATAGTTCATTATTTGGATCTCTTCCAATTGCAATAAATAAACCATTTGTTTTAATATCTAAAAATATATTATCTAATTTATTAAATATTGTGATTTCAGTTATCTTATCATCATTTAATTTTATATCTTTAACTTCAGAATTATAAAATAAACTAACATTATTTAGTTTTTTAATTTTATCCATATAAATTTTAGAAGCTTTAAATTTATCACCTCTATAAACAACATTAACGTGTTTTGCTAAATTAATTAAAATTAATAAATCAGCAATTGCAGAATTACCGCCACCTACTATTGTAACAATTTTATCTTTATAAAAATTCCCATCACAAGTTGCACAATATGATAAACCTTTACCTAAATAAAATTCTTCGTTTTTAATTCCTAATTTTCTTTCACTTGCACCAGTTGCAAGAATAACAGTCTTTGCTTCAAACACGATATTTGATGATGTATATATTTTTTTAATTTTATCTTTTAATTCTAATTTATTTATATTTTCATAAACAAAATTACAACCTAAATTTCTGGCTTGTTCTTCCATTTTAAGACTTAATTCATAACCTTCAATTTCTTTAATTCCAGGATAATTTTCAATCTTACTAGTTAATAACATTTGGCCTCCTGGTGCCATTTTTTCAATTAATAATACACTAAATCCACTTCTTAATGCATATATTGCAGAAGTTAATCCCCCTGGTCCTCCACCAATTATTGCTACGTCATATATCATAAATTTCTCTCCTTAAATAAAATGTTTTCTAATGTATTTAATTATACTAGATTAATCATTTTAATTTTTTATATATGCTTAAAAGAAAAAATTATTTATCAAAAATTAACCAACTTTAAATAGATTAATTAGATAAATAATTAATTCATTATCAAAATAATTAAAAAATCTTAATGCTTACGCATAAAGATTTTATAACTCATTGATATCGTTAATATAAATGTCGTCATCAATAATATCAATTAGAATAGATTCACCGCAACCGATGTGCATAATTGGCATAGCCTTATTTGACCATTGTCTCTTGTATAAAATAGTCATAAGGATATCAATTACACCTTTATGAGTAACAAGAATTACTGTTTTGTCATTGTATTTGTTTACAAAATTTTCAAAACCAGTGGTAACTCTTGAAAAGAATTGAGCTGGAGATTCACCATTTGGATAGCATTCATCATATTTAAGTGTAAAGAAGTATAAACCAGGATATTTTTCTTTTGTTTGCTCTTTGCTAAGATTTTTCAAATCACCATTATTAATTTCTCTGAATTCTGCATCATAAGAAACTGGTAATCCTAATTCAGAAGCTAAAATTTCTGAAGTTTCTTTAGCTCGAGGCAAATCACTTGAAACAATTTCATCAAATTTAAAATTCAATTTTTTAATTGTTTCACCTAATTTTTTTGCTTCTTCTTTACCAAGAACGCTTAAAGTTGAATCACTCCATCCACCCACTCTTAAAGGGACATCTTTGCCGTGTCTAACCAAAAGAATCTTGATCTTTTTATTTTTGAAATCCATCTTGTTAAAACTATAACATAGATTGATTAATTAATAAAGACATTGAAAAAATTTTTTTATTTTTTTATTTTGACAGTGTAAAAATTTCTTATTTTTCACTTGATAAAATTTTATTAAATTTTTCATAAAAAACTACTTAAATCTTAAATATTTTAAGTATAATTATAATATGATTAAACAAATTTTTTTAAGTAGCTTAATTCTATTATCACCATATGTTTCTAAGACATATGATAATAATAATGCTAATCAATCTTTTTCAATTTCAGATCAAAATCAAATAGCACGATATTACAAAAATATTGATACATCAAGTAATGAAAATACTTTAATTACATTACACAATTTATTAAAAACAAATCAAACAAAAGTCAATTATGAATCTGGTGATACAACTTCTACTTCTTGGAGTGGTTTTTCATTAGCTGATAGAAATTTAGAGCTTTCACCATTCACTCAAGAAGAATTAAATAGCAAAAAATTTAAAACTAGTGATATTTGGGTAAATATCATGTATGTTGATCGCCCAATATATGTTAGTAACAAATTAAATTCTGGTGAATATAAATATTATTCTAATATAACAAACGGAGATTTAATTTCAGGTCAATTTAATTCTAATTCTTTAGGAAGAGAACATGTTTTTCCAAAATTTTATGGATTTAATGGACAAGACGGAGATGAATATAAGAAATATTTTGCTGGTGTAGATATGCACAATTTGCACACCTCCGATGGAAGAAATAACTCAACTGGTCATAATAATTATCCATATGGGTTTGTTGATGAAACTCAAAATGGTGACATTTTAGAAGTTAGTAATAACTTAACTAATACTGTTACTGGATATCGACAAGAAAGCGATAAGTATGAATATATTTATGAGCCAGCAGATGATATTAAAGGCGATATTGCAAGAAGTATATTTTATATGGTTGCAAGATATTATGTCTATGAAGAAAAAGATGCAATCAATCAGCCATCACCAGCTTTAAGGCTTGGAAATGATATATCAATGCAAGCAGTTGAACCAAATGATACAAAAAATAATCCAGCTGTTTATGGAATCTTAGATGATTTATTATTATGGAATGAATTAGATCCAGTCAGTGAACAAGAAAAACAAAGAAACGAAATTGTTTATCAATTTATTCAAAATAATAGAAATCCATTTATTGATTATCCAAATTGGGTAAATATTTTATTTTCAAATTCTCAAGATAAAATAAACTTAAATATTGAAAATGGTATTGATGAATACGGATTTAAAATAAAACTTCCAAGTGATTTTAATACTTCTTATAAAATTAATGACACTGTTAATTTATCAAAAATTACTTTTGAATACATTAATAGTGATAAAACAAGTCAAGTTATTGATCCAAATTTAGTTAATACTTATATTTTAGATGATAATGGTAATTTTAATAAATTAGATGAAACTGAATTTGACATAACTAAAAACACATTAATTAGATATGAATACAAAATTAATAATCAAACATATTTTGATGATTTAACACTTACTACTTCTGATAATCCTCTTGGAAATATTTCATTAAGTATTTCAAGCGATAATTTAAAAACAACTTATAATTTAAATGATTCTATATCATTAGATGATATCAGTGTTAAATTAAATAATAATGGTATCTTAAATGAACTAAAAAAAGATGAATTTGATTTATATATCAAAGCCCCAAAAGATAAAGAATTTAGGTTAATTGATACTAATCCATATACATTTAATTTACCTGGGAAATATCAATTATATGCAACTTATATGTTTGATGATACTTTAATTACATCAAATAAATTAGAAATTAATGTAATTGATCAAGAAAACACATACATAAAAATAAATTCAAATAATTTATTTAAACTAGATTATGGAATATTTGAACCACTTGAATTAAATAAATTAGATATTGAATTTTACTTTAATAATTCATTAATTAATTTAGATGATTCAATATCTGTTTCATATATATTAACAGGACCAAATAATATTAATGAATTATTAAATGTAAAAGATGAATATATGTTATCAAGTCTTGGAGAATATAATTTACATGTTGAAATAACTTATCTTGATACAACTATTTCATCAAATACAATCACTTTAAATGTTGGTATCTCTACCTTCCAATATATTTTAATAATTGTTGGTGTTTTAATTATTTTAATTATAGTTATTGTTGCATTAGTCTTAAAAAGTAAAAATAAATCAAAGAAAAGAAAAAGATAAATAACTAAAATTGCACTAAAAATTAACTAAATTTATAAATAAAACAACTAATTAATTACTTATTATTTAGTTTAATTAAGTTGTTTTTATTTTTTGTCTGAATTAATACTAATTCATTACCAACCGTTAACAAAACTAAGAAAATTAATGCAACATAAGGAAGAATTAAAAATCCTTGATGGAATTCACTGCTTCCAATATTAATATTTTCTCCAATTATCCCAAATAATGGAGCTGCGGTTATATTTGCAATATAAGCACAGCCGATTTGAATTGACATAATATTTTGTGACAATTCTTTTGTAAATCGATCTGGCGTTGCATGAACAATTGCAGGATAAACTGGCCCACAACCAAAACCAACTAAGCAAACTCCCATAGGCATTAAAATGCTATTAACATTCATTCCAAATCCATTAAACATTAATAAAATTAATCCTACTAAAATTATTGCTTCTCCAATTCTAATTCTATTATTATCAGAAATTAAAGATGAAACAAAGCCAGCTACAAATCTACCAGCAGCAATTCCAATAAAGAAGTATGCTGTCCATTGTGTTGCGACTTCATAACTAATTCCAATTGATGTATATGCCATCATACTTGAAAACCACAATGCAATTAATTGCTCAACAGCAATATATGAAAAGAAGGCAATAATTGTAAAAACAGCACCTTTAATTGTAAAAGATTTAAAAAATCCAAGATTAATTTCTTTTACTTCTTGATGTTTTTCTTCCGCAATTCTAGTAAATTGTTTTTCAGCTTTGTCCCAAACAAAAATCGTTGATAATACAAACAAAAATATTGCTGTTTGAATTGATGCTAAAACCCACAAACCAATTCTCCAGCCACTATCAGCATCAAGTGTTAAAAAGGCAGATAAAATAAATGGAGAAATGACTGTTCCTAATCCCCAAAATCCATGTAAAAAGTTCATGTGTTCAGCTTTATAATGAAGTGCTACATAATTATTAAGAGTACAGTCAATTGCTCCTGCTCCAAGTCCAAAAGGAATTGCCGATAAACAAAGTAATAAGAAACTACTTGAAAATGACATACAAATAATTCCAATACAAGTTAGAGCAACTGAAAAACAACATACCCATTTAGATGAGAATATTTTAATTAATTTTATTGTTAAAAATGATGAAATTATTGTACAAAGAGATATAGTTACAGTTAAAAATCCTTGATAATCTGGAGATACATTAAGGCTTTGAGCAATTGATGGCCAAGATGAGCCAACAATTGAATCTGGTAATCCTAATGAAACAAATACAACATAAATAATTACTAGTAAAAATATCGTCATACAAGATAATAAGATACTATCAAATTTATTAAAATCAATATGTTATTTATATTATTTTTAATAATATAAAAATAAATTAATATTTATTTAAGGCATTTATATCAATTTTCCCAATACTTGTTTTTGGTAATTTATCAATATAAATTATTTCTTTTGGAAGAGCATATCTTCCACAATATTTATCAATAATTTGTTTTATTTCATTGACATCTTTATGATCTTTATGATTGCGATCTAATACAATGAATAATTTAACTCGATGCCCAAATTCTTTATCTTCAACTCCAATTGCTGCACAATCAAATATAAAATCATATTTTTTTAATGCTTCTTCAATATCACTTGGAAAAACATTAATTCCTTTAACTTTTATAATGTTCTTAATTCTTTGTTTATAAAATAAGAAATTTTCTTCATCAATATAACCAAAATCACCAGTTTCAACCCATTTAATATTATCTTTATCAATATAAAATGAATGTTTTTCATCATTTAAATAATGATTCATAATTGTTTCACCAGTTATATAAATTTCTCCTAATTTATTAAAACCAAGATCGTTTTTGTTTTGATCTAATATTTTCATTTTTACATTATTTAATATTTTTCCAACACTATTTTCTTTATGATATAAATTTGTATTAACTGCACACACTCCAGTTGTCTCAGTTAATCCATATCCTTCATATAATCTTGCTTTAGAATTATGTTTAATCATCAAGTTATTAAACTTATTTCTTAATGATGAAGAAACAAAATCTCCTCCAACAAAACAAACATATAAATCTTTTAATCCTTTATTATCAAATTTTTTATTTCTTAATAATGCTTCATATAAAATTGGAATTCCAATCATAAAAGACATATAACCTTTTTTTATTAATTTACACACTTCATTACTAGAAAATTTTGGCATTAAAATATCACATCCACCATGATAAATACAAACATGAATCCCCATGGCAAGGCCATAAGCGTGGAAAAATGGCAAAACTGCTAGCATATATTTTCCAACACCATTTTTTAATTCTAGTAATACATTAAACTGGTCACTTAATGCATTTAAAGCAAAATTAGATATGGCAATTGTTTTTGTATTTCCACTAGTTCCTCCAGATTGTAAATAAAATGAATCTTTTAAATAATCATTATCGAATTCTTTTAATTCATTTTTAATATTAAAATCGCTACTTGTTATTTTTGCTTGCTTGATATTTTTTAGTTTATCTTTATTGATTAATTTATAACCTAATTTTAAAAATATATTAAGTTCATCACTAACAATACATGGGATTACTAAAATATTGTCATTTTTAAAATCTTTAAATTCATCATATGATGTATCAAGACAAAACAATATTTTAGAATTAACTTTATCCATTACTAGTTTTAAATTTGTTGCATTCATTAAAGGATGAATTAAATTTCCAATTGCTCCAATTTGATTAATTGCATATAAAAGATAAATTGCTTGTGGAATATTTGGAAGACATAAAGTAATTACATCATTTTTCTTAATTCCGAGTTCTTTTAATTTATAAGCATATTGGTTTATTTTTTTTATAAATTTAGAAAACTTAATAAATTTACCTTTAAAATATAAGGCATTTTCATTTGGATATAATTTAGCACTTCTTAAAATTGCTTCATAAGCTGTTAATTTATAATTCATACACTAAAAGAATAACCTAGAGATAACATTAATATAAACACAAATATTATAATCAAAACTTGATGAACTACATAAATAATTAATGGGTATTTTCCAACATAACATACACCTTTAGCAAAATATTTAAATGGTAATAATAAGTAATTTAAGATCTTTTTTGATTTTTTAGTTGAGTTTTTATTATTTGAAAAATCTAGCATAACTTCATTATTTTTATTATCTACATCATTTAAAAAAGTCTGCAATTCCTCATTATTTTTATTTTTTAGAGTATTAGTTTTTGTTTTTATAAAGTTATTAATTTGTCTAAATATTGATATCTTATCTTTATAAATAATACTTCCTAGACCGCCAGCTGCAAACATAAATCCAAGATAAGGAAATAAACATAACCAATCTATATCTTGCTTAACGTGTAAACTTCCAATTACTGAACCTAAAAAATTTAAAAAGCTCATTTCTGATACATCATATGTATCATTTGCAAAATAATTAATTCCAAAATATCCAATAAAAATAATAATTAAACCGATAATTATTGATATATATTTTGTATAAACATTATTTTTATCAAACTTTTGCATTATTTTTAAATATATTGCATAAATTAAAATACAGCTTCCAATTGCAAGTATTGTTCCAAAAGTCATATAAAAGCTTGCATTCAACATATAAGATAACATATAAGATCCAACACTTAAAAAAGCTCCAACAATTGTTATAAAATATCCTCTTTTTAAATTATTTCTTGAAAAATTAGTTGAAAAACCAGAACTAATTAAAAACATCGCCAAAACTCCATATCTAAAATTAGCTCTAAAATCCCAATTTCTATAAAAAACAGCAGAATTATGTAAATCAATTAACCATTGATATTGACAAGTAAATTCATTAAATCCAAAAACACTAACGATCAAATATGCAAAATCATAAAAGAAATGATCAAAAATCATTAAAATTATGCAAATACCTCTAACAAAATCAATTTCAGGAATTCTTTTTTTCTTTTTTGGTTCAATTCTTGGAATAAAAAATTGATAATTCTTGACCATAATTAAAATTATATCATTTAAAAATTTTTATAATACATTAATTTTAATATGTATAAAATTAAACGTAAAACAACAATATTTTTAAAAAATATTGAAGTTTTGCAATATTTTTTAATTATTTGCTAAACCTTTTATAACTAAATTAGCAGTTGATTCATTTGTTGCAATTGGAATATCATAAACAACTGCAATTCTTAATAATGCTTTAATATCTGGATCATGAGGTTGAGTTTCAAGAGGATCCCAAAAGAAAATTACCACATCAATTTTTCCTTCTGCAATATGAGCACCAATTTGTTGGTCGCCACCTAATGGACCAGGTAGAAATGTTGTAACTTCTAAATCAGTTGCTTTTTTAACTAAATTAGCAGTATGTCCGGTCCCACATAAATTATAATTTTTTAAAATTTCTTTATTTTTTGTAGCCCATATAACTATTTCTTCTTTTTTATGATCGTGAGCAATTAATGCGATAGTTTTAGCCATATTAAAACCTCTCTTTTAATTATTATTACAAAATATAAGATAAAAATAAACCACAATTAATTCAATAAATTATTAGAAGTTGCCAATTTTTATATAAAGTTTTTATGTAAATACATGTCTTATATGAGTTATAATATTTTTTAGGTAAAAATTATGGAAAAAACAAATAAAATTAAAGAAAATTTGAAAAAAACATACGATGCAACTGATAATTTTTTAGATAAAACAAGTAATAGTTTTGTAGATTTTGTCAAAAAATATGACATATTAATTTTTATGATTATCATTTCACTTCTTGGAATAGTAATGAGAATTTTAATATTTCCATGCGTTAGAGGCGATTACACAAACTTTTTAACTCCTTGGTATGAAAATATTTATAAATACGGATTTGCTGCATTAGGAAGACAATTTGGCGATTATACTCCAGCTTATAATTATTTTCTATGGTTTATTAGTTTATTTGGGTATGAACCAGGTGGAGTTAGTTTTGAAATTCAATTATTTGGTGAACCTTTTGTAATTGATTCAGTCTTATTTTCGATAAAAGCAATTTCATGTATGTTTGATTTTGGAATTGCAATTTTTGTTTATTTTATAATTAAAAAAATTTCATTATCTAAATTAAAAGCCGCAATTGGTTATGCTTTAACGGTATTTGGATTAACCATATTTTTAAATTCAGCTCTTTGGGGACAATGTGATTCAATTTATGTTTTCTTTATAATTGGATCAATTTATTTTTTATTAATTAAAAAACAACGTTTAGCTTTTATTTTCTTAGGTTTATCATTTTGTTTTAAATTACAAGCTATATTTGCTTTACCAGCTTTTATTGTTTTATATTTTAAAAAGTATGTAAAACTTAGATATTTTTTATATATTCCACTTGTTTATATTATAGTTGCACTACCAGCAGCGTTTGCAGCCGGTAGTGGTTTCTTTGATAGATTAGGTCAAATATTATCCGTTTATTTTAATCAAACAGTAAATGGGTATAAAGAAGTAACTCTTAATGCTGGTACTTTTTATGCTTTAATTTTTACAAATTATAAACAAGAAGAATTTGTATCTTCTTTTGCTTTATTTTTAGCATTAGCAATTAATGGTACAATCATGTTTTTAATGATGAGAGATAAAAAGAAATTTAGTGAAAATAAATTAATTAAAATGTTTTTAATTTTTTCAATGACTATGCCATATTTCTTACCATATATGCATGAAAGATATTTTTATTTAGCTGATGTTTTAGTATTAATTTATGTTGCTTTAAATCCTAAAAAATTCTATGTTGCAATACTTGAAATGCTAAATTCAATGATTGGCTATATGGTATATTTGTGGAACGTTCCATTCTTTAATGTTGTACCTCAAGATAATTACACAATTCCAGATAATACAAAAGCAATGTCATTAAGAGTTGGATCAATATTCTATTTAAGTGCAATAGCAATCCTATTAATTGACTACTTTAATAACAAAGAAGAAAACGAAGAATTATCTAATAATAGAATTAAACATAAAATAACTTCTAAATGATTTAAAATTATTACAACTTAAATTAAATACCCAGTTGAATAAAGCGGGGTATTTATTTAATTATATTTTTAGTTAATTTATTTAATTAAAGACAAATTTTTTAAAACCGATGAAAATGGCGAACTAAAAATACCGTAAAACGCCAAACTCAAAATGTAAGTTTTGCGATATTTCACTAAAGTATTATTGTGAGGTGAAATTTATACGAAATGTTTTTTTGAGGTTTTATATATGACAAATAAAAAGAACAATGGAGTTTTTTATTCGAGGATTGCTAAACAGTACAATTTTGATCCACGTCCAATAAAAAGATACTATATTTTAAAGAATGAAAATCCAACTGCGAATGAGGAGGTATAAAAAGCGTTTTGAGTTTGCCTTTAACACCTAAATATAATTAATTAATCGGTCTTTTAAAGAGAATCACAAAACGTCAATTTTAAATAACATATTTTTTGTTTTACTATTTTATTTAGTATTTCACCTTGAAATAATCTAGATAAAGTTTAAATTTGTCTTGTGCCGTTAAACAAGTATCCCTTAAATATCCTGGTTCATCCATCCACTCTTTTAAACCACGATAATAAAATTGTTTTAATTGTTCATCAATAATAAATGGAACTATATTATAATTTAGACATTCCTTAAAAAGTAATAATCTTCCAATACGTCCATTCCCATCTTGAAAAGGATGAATACACTCAAATTTATAATGAAAATCTAACAAATCATCAAATGTTTTTTCTTTTTTATTGTTATATTCAAAAAGTAATTCTTTCATCTTTTTTGAGACATCACAAGGTTGCGTCGTATCCATATCACCAACGGTATTTGGCAATCTTTTATAATCACCAACGGCAAACCAATCTTTACGAGAGTCTATTGTTCCATTTTTTAATATTCGATGTAATTCTTTAATTAATGATTCGCTAATTTGTTTTTTAGCATTGTCAATAATTATATCAATACATTTAAAATGATTAACAGTTTCTACTATATCATCAACGTTAATAACCCCACCATCGATTCCAATAGTATTTGTTTCAAAAATATAACGAGTTTGATCATGTGTTAACTTACTTCCTTCTATGTGATTTGAATTATAAGTTAATTCAATTTGCACCTTGTGATAAATTCCGCCAGAAAGTTTTGCTTTCTTTTCAGCAATTAGAACTTCTAAAAGTGTTCTTGGTGAACTGCTTTTTTTATTTTTACGATCTGGTTTTGTTGAATCTTCAGGAATATTCCAAGTCTTGCCTGTTAAAAATGCACCTGGTATCTTACCAATTGCACAATAATTACGAACACTTCTTTCTGATAAATTCCATTTTTTTGCAATACTTTTTACAGATAAATATTTCATTTTTTTATATTACCACATTATCGGCAAAAAATAAAATTTAATTATCATAATTTTAATACTGTTTTTGCCTATAATGGCAAAAATTAAATTTATTTTTAATTATATCTTTAAAAAATGAAAAAATGAGAAATAAATTTTTATTAATATAATAAATTTTGAATAATATAATTAAATTTTTTGGTAGAAAAAGATTTAATGATGTCTTAATTAAACCTATTTTTTCTACTAATAAAACACCAATAAATAAAAAAATCCGATTTCTCGGACTAATATCATAACTTTGGTAATAATTAACCAAATTTTATTTTCAATGGTCGCGGGGGCAGGATTTGGACCTGCGACCTCCGGGTTATGGGCCCGACGAGCTACCAGGCTGCTCTACCCCGCAATTTATGTGCTTAATAATTATAATACAAAATACTTAAATATTGCAAGAATTTTTAAGCGCATAACATATATAGGTTATATTATTTATTAGTTACAATTTCTTTTAATATATTAATAACACAAATTGATTCATCAACATCAATAAATTCAAATCTTGAATGATAATTATAAGATCCAGTTGCAATATTTGGACATGGAAGTCCTTTATAAGTTAAACTTGCCCCATCAGTTCCACCTCTAATAGCTTCAAATTCATAAGAAATATTGAGGTTTTGATAGGCTTTTTCAATTTTATCTACTACTTCTTTATGTTTATCTAATTCTGGTTTCATGTTTTTATAAGCTAATTTAATATCTAAAGAAATAATATCTTTTTTATACATATTATTAATTCTTTCTTTTGATAAATTAGCAATTTCTATCATGTAATTTAATTTATTTATATCATGTTCTCGAATTATATAATCCATAACAGTTTTTTCTTCATTACCATTAATATCTGATAGATGATAAAAACCTTGTCTATTAGAAGTATCTTCTGGTCTTAAAAATTCTGGTAATGAATTATGGAATTTAATTCCAACATTAATTGCATTAATCATTTTATCTTTAGCATATCCTGGATGAATTGCTCTTCCATTAATTATTACCTTCATAGAAGCTCCATTGAAGTTTTCTGCTTCAATATATCTTAAATCTCCACCATCAATGGTATATCCAAATTTAGATTTAATTTTATCTATATCAACATGATCTGCTCCAACTCCAATTTCTTCATCACTTGTAAAAATAACTTCAATTGGACAGTGTTTTACATTTTTATTATTAACTAGATATTCAATTAACTCCATAATAATTGTAATACCAGCTTTATCATCTCCTCCAAGAAGTGTTGTTCCATCGCTAACAATTAAGTTATGACCAATTTTATTTCTTAATACTGGATAATCTAATTTTGATAAATATATATTATTACTTAATAAGATATCACTTCCATCAAACTTAACTAATCTTGCTTTAATATCTTTCCCATTTGCTTGATTAGAGGTATCAAGATGAGCAATTAAAGCAATAGAATCTTTATTATTTTCATCATTACCTGGAAGATATCCATAAACTGTTGCAAATTTATTAATATATAAATCAATTAAACCTAATTCTTCTAATTGCTTTTTTAATAAATTTGCTAAAACAAATTCATTATCATTACTTGGCTTATCACTAAATACTTCATTACTTGTCGTATCAATTTTGGAATATTCTTTAAATCTATTATAAAATTTTTCAACTTCTGACATAAAATTAGCTCCTTTAACCATTTAATATTTTAAACTTTTTTAATATAATTCTCATTAAAAATGGACAAATACTTTTTTAGTATTTGTCCATTGTTTGTTATTTATTATTAATTAAATATATTAATAATAATTATTCGCTAACTTTTAATGCACCAAGATTAGCAACTGCTACTGGTTTATTATTTTCATCTAATCCAGTAACTTTAACACTTAAACCATTTGTAGCAAATGGAGTTGTTTTTATTTGATCATATGCAAAGTTTGGAGAAACATAAATATTTTTGCCAACAACAATTTGTAATTTTTTAACTCCATTTTCTTCAATAACTTCAAGTTTAGTTTCATTTGGTTCAAGAGCTTCATCTAATTTAACATTAACTGATAATTCATAAGCTTTAACATTTAATTTAATAGATTCAGCTGCATCATAAGTATAGTTAAAGTAAACTGGCATAGTTGCATTAGGTTTTGTATCTTCTAAATTTTCTTTATAACTTAAATATGTAAAGAAGCTAAATGAGACCTTCTTAGCACCTTCGAAGTTTGTAGCAAAATTTGAATCATTAAATACAAGAGAATCATCGCTTGCATTTTTTGTAAAACTGATACTACCATTTTTAATTTGTTTAACTAAGTTTAAGCTACCTGTACCATAAACATCACTTGTACCATTTACAGCACCAGTAAGTTTGCCATTATATTCATCAGCAGCAGCTTGTCCACCTGCAACACCTACATATAAACCAACAGATGTTGTAGCAGTAACTGTACCATAGTTAACACAGTTTTCAAATGTATATGTATTTTCATCACTTTGTGTAGAGTTTCCAACAAATACACCAACTGTAACACCATTTAAATCACCATAGTTATTACAATTTACAAATTTTACTCTAGCTCCACCAACTTTATCACCACTTAATGCATATCCTCCAATAAATGGGCTGTTACATGTTCCTAAGAATTCATAATTAATATAGTTGTTAACATTAGTTAATACAGTTGTTTGTCCTACTTCAGCATTAACACAGAAAATAGATTCGTTATTTTCAACATTACTCAATGTTTGATCTTTAGTTGGATCACCTAAATTAATATCTTTAAATTCTCCTTTAATACCATATGCAAAAATTGAACTCTTTGACCAATTGTTTGCAAGTAATGTAACATTTTCTAAAGTACCAGCGTATGTATAGAAGAATCCAAAATATGTATCAGTTGCTTCTGGAACAATAATTGCATGACCGTTTCCGTTAATAGAACCAATAAATGTAGAAACACCTGCATAAATACTTGAAGAATGTTTCTTTTGTAATTTAGAATCTGCTAAATTAATATCAGCATTTAAAGAGAAATGATAACCTTGAGTAGCAATAAGATTTGTTTTAGCTTCTGCATCACTACTAACAAATGATTGACCAATACTATCAAATTCTTCAATACTTGAAATTACTAATGGATCTTCTTTACTTCCAGTTCCACTTGTAAATTTAACATTTTCAACTTTTGTACCTTCTACAAGTACATTTCCAAATGCATCAACAACTCTTCCAGTGTATAATTCACCATTTGCAAACATATCACTAGCTGTTGGAGTTGCAAAGTTAGCTCCTAATACATAGCCACCTTCTTGCATTGTAAGAGTTAATGTATAGAATTTACCTTCACTATTATAAGATAATGATTTAGTATCTTCTAATTCTTGGTTATTAACAAGAACTTTAGAAAGAGCATAACCTTCATTTGGATAAAAAGATACAACAAATTCTTCACCAACTGCAAAGCTTCCACCACTAACAGTAATATAACCATTATTTGTTGGAAGAACTGTATTTGACCAACTTGTTATTCCATCTTTTCCATCTTCTCCTGATGGTCCAGTTTCACCTTTGTCTCCTTTTTCACCAGTATCACCTTTTTCACCGTCTTGTCCATTAGAACCTGGTAAACCACTTTCTCCAACTGGTCCTGTATCACCTTTTTCACCAGTATCGCCTTTTGGACCAGTATCACCAGTATCACCTTTTTCACCAGTAATAACTGTTGGTTCAACAGGATCACTTGGTGCACAAGATGCTAAACCCATTGATAATAAACAAGCAAGTGATAATGTAGTAAATAATTTACTTTTTTTCATTTTTAAAACCTCCTGCTTTTAAATTTTTGTGCATTAACATTATGAACTTTTTTATTATTAAAATCAATATTTTATAATTTACATAAATGTAAATTATCGTCAATAAATCATTTTATTATTATTTAAAAATAAAATTTGAGGATAACACTGCTCCCAAACTATTGGTGCTGCTTCTAGTATGCTTGGTTCGTTTAAGAGCTATTGAGGATAACACTGCTCCCAAACTATGAAACCAAAACAACTATGTATTGAAATGTTTAAGAGCTATTGAGGATAACACTGCTCCCAAACTTTATATTATTTGCTTCAAAAAGTTGCAAAGTTTAAGAGCTATTGAGGATAACACTGCTCCCAAACAATGCGAGATGACAGCGTCATCTTACAAAAGTTTAAGAGCTATTGAGGATAACACTGCTCCCAAACTAAAATGGTAATTTAAAATGCAAAACTTTAGTTTAAGAGCTATTGAGGATAACACTGCTCCCAAACAGAAATGCCAGTTGAAAGCATTCTTGGATTGTTTAAGAGCTATTGAGGATAACACTGCTCCCAAACTCTCCAATTGCTTGAAAAACTGGATCATAAGTTTAAGAGCTATTGAGGATAACACTGCTCCCAAACTCCTTTTACTGCTGTATTTAGTGGTTCTTCGTTTAAGAGCTATTGAGGATAACACTGCTCCCAAACTAAGAAAACTATGAAAGGAAAATATATTGTGTTTAAGAGCTATTGAGGATAACACTGCTCCCAAACTTAGAGGGTTATTTTAAACAACGCTAAAACGTTTAAGAGCTATTGAGGATAACACTGCTCCCAAACTTCCCATAGTGTAGTTTGTAGGTCTATATTGTTTAAGAGCTATTGAGGATAACACTGCTCCCAAACATGTGAGAATTGTGGAGCACAAGAGGGTTAGTTTAAGAGCTATTGAGGATAACACTGCTCCCAAACTAATGTGTGTTTATTAATTAATACACAAAGCGTTTAAGAGCTATTGAGGATAACACTGCTCCCAAACTTTAGGAAATTGGGACGATCTTGACGATATGTTTAAGAGCTATTGAGGATAACACTGCTCCCAAACCTTGAAGTAATAAAATTGAAGCCCTGTCTGGTTTAAGAGCTATTGAGGATAACACTGCTCCCAAACAATCTGATGCAAAAAATTCGCTTACAATGTGTTTAAGAGCTATTGAGGATAACACTGCTCCCAAACGTTCGTTGATGATTTTATCATCAATAATTGGTTTAAGAGCTATTGAGGATAACACTGCTCCCAAACGAATTTGTTAAAACAAATGACATTTCAAAAGTTTAAGAGCTATTGAGGATAACACTGCTCCCAAACATATAGATACACTATATAGACTTGTAAATCGTTTAAGAGCTATTGAGGATAACACTGCTCCCAAACCAAACACTAAATAAGTAGTGTCCATGGCTGGTTTAAGAGCTATTGAGGATAACACTGCTCCCAAACATTTTATTCATTTATATATACATCTCTTTAGTTTAAGAGCTATTGAGGATAACACTGCTCCCAAACTAGTCAAAAGCATATTGCCAATTTACACCGGTTTAAGAGCTATTGAGGATAACACTGCTCCCAAACGCTTTTAATTGTAAACTCATTCCATATTTTGTTTAAGAGCTATTGAGGATAACACTGCTCCCAAACTTACTAACTTTTTTTATTAGACAGCTATTAGTTTAAGAGCTATTGAGGATAACACTGCTCCCAAACATGGGAATTAGCAGATGGGATTAACTCACCGTTTAAGAGCTATTGAGGATAACACTGCTCCCAAACATGGTATGAATAAATTTGCCTATAATCCTGGTTTAAGAGCTATTGAGGATAACACTGCTCCCAAACAGATACAGGAGCTTCACCAGTAATTCCAATGTTTAAGAGCTATTGAGGATAACACTGCTCCCAAACCTCAAAATAAATGAGGCAATGTTATCCTTTACATAAATAAT
>CALVNF010000004.1 GCA_944349595.1 uncultured Bacilli bacterium
TAAAGTGGTACGCGAGCTGGGTTCAAAACGTCGTGAGACAGTTTGGTCCCTATCTGTCGTGGGCGTAGGAAATTTGAGAGGACCTGTCCTTAGTACGAGAGGACCGGGATGGACATTGCAACGGTACACCAGTTGTCACGCCAGTGGCACAGCTGGGTAGCTGCCAATGGAATGGATAAACGCTGAAAGCATCTAAGTGTGAAGCCAACCTCAAGATGAGATTTCCCATACGCAAGTAGTAAGACCCCCGCAAAGTTAGCGGGTTGATAGGGCAGAGATGTAAGTGCTGTAAGGCATTCAGTCGACTGCTACTAATAGGTCGAGGACTTAATTTCAAGATTTTATCAAATCTCTAAATAAAATTTATATAATTCTTAAGAACATGTGGTAAAATAATATTCAGTTTTGAGAGAACAAGATCTCTCGATAAGTCTGGTGGCTATGACGCGGTGGTCACACCTGTTCCCATCCCGAACACAGAAGTTAAGCACCGTAGTGGCGAAGGTAGTCAGTAATGGCAAGAATAGCAAGCTGCTGGGCTTTTTTTATGCTTAAAAATGTCTATTTATCGGCATTTTAGGGCATTTTGATAAACTTTACAATTATGTAAATTTATGGTATATTATTAGTGCTATAAGCTTTAAACTTATAAAGAAAAAAATGGATAAATTGAATAAAAATACTCCTTATGGGAGTTTAAAAATAACAAAAGAAGCAATTGCAAAAATCGTTGGTGATGAAGTTACTTCAACATATGGAGTAGCTGGAATTGTTTCAATTTCGACAAAGGATAAAGGTAAGCTATTAGATATAGATAATTTTAAGAATGGTTTAATTATAAAAAAAGAAAGAAGTTCTTATGTTATTGATATTCATATAGCTGTAATTTTTCCATTAAAGATTACTGAGATAATTAATGAAGTCCAAAAAAGAGTCAAATATGCTCTTTCAAAAAAATTAAAAATTACTTTTAAAAATATTAATATTTATGTAGATGGACTCTTAATTGATCAGAATAATTAATTAGGAGATTATACATGAAAACAATTAATGCGCAGTTATTAAAAAAGATGTTCATTTCGGCTAGTAACAATTTATATAATCACTATCCTGAAATTGACGCCTTAAATGTCTTCCCAGTTCCAGATGGAGATACTGGACTGAATATGAATTCAACACTATCAAGTGGTGTTAAAGACATTCAATTTAGAAATGATAATGATGTTTATACATTAGCAAGTTGTTTCTCTGATGGCGCTTTTATGGGCGCTAGAGGTAATAGTGGCGCTATTACATCACAAATTTTTAAAGGTTTTGCTCATTATTTAAAAGATAACAATGAAATCGATTTAAATACACTTGTTTTAGCTTTTCAAGGTGCAAAAGAATTTGCATATAAAGCTGTTATTAAACCAGTTGAAGGAACTATTTTAACAGTTATTCGAGAAACTAGTGATTATTTAAAAGAACATATCGAACAATGTTCTAGTATTGAAGAAGCTTTTGATTTAATTGTTAGTGAAGCTAAAAAATCATTGGATCATACTCCTGAATTACTTCCAGTTTTAAAAGAAGTTGGAGTCGTAGACTCTGGAGGTGCTGGACTTTTAAAAATTTTTGAAGGTATGAAAGAAGCTGTTCATGGGAATTATGTCGAGAAAAAGACATATGGTAATGAAAAAGAAACTGCAAGTAGTGCAACAACTCAAATTGGAGAAAACGAAGAATTTGGATATTGCACTGAACTTATCATGGAATTAGGTCCAGATAGCGTTAAAAAGGCTTTTAATGAGAATAAATATGTCTCCGTTTTACAAATGCATGGTAATTCATTAGTTTTTGTTAAAAATGGTAATTATGTAAAAGTTCACATACATACAATGACTCCAGGTTGGGTTTTAAATTATTCTCAACAATTTGGTGAATTTAAAAAATTAAAAATTGAAAATATGACAGAGCAACATAATGAACTTATGTTGATGGAAAAAGAAAAAGAGCAATTAGCTCTAAACACCGAATCAAAAGAAGAAGCTCAAGTTATTGATTTAGATGAACCAAAAGCTCCTGAAAAAGAATTTGGAATAATTGCAACTTGTTCTGGAGAAGGCATTGCTGATATGTTTAAAGAAATCGGTGTTGACGAAATTGTAAGTGGTGGTCAAACAATGAATCCATCAACTGAAGATTTTGTATCAGCTATTAAAAAAGTAAATGCAAAAAATGTCTTCATTTTACCAAATAATTCTAATATTATAATGGCAGCAACTCTAGCTAGTGATATTACAAAAAATATTAAAAGATCAAAAGTAATCCCTTCAACAACAATTCCTCAAGGATTAGTTGCTGCAATGACAATGAATCCTGATGCAAATTATCAAGAAAATTCAAAAGAGATGAAAAAATCACTTAAAACTGTCAAAACTTCTCTTATTACTTATGCAACAAGAGATACAAATATGAATGGAATTAAGATTGTTAAAAATGATTTCATTGCATTAGTTGACAAAAAAGTAGTTTGTTGTGTTAAAGATAAATTTGAAGCTTTATACAAGGCTTTAGATAAAATTATTAATCAATCTAGTTCAATTGTTACAATTTTTACTGGAAATGATATAACAAAAGAAGAAAGAGAAAAATTATCTAAAGATTTAACTAATAAATACGAAATGCTTGAAGTTGATGTAAGAGATGGAAAGCAACCAGTTTATTCATTTATTATTGGTGTAGAATAAAGTTTGGTTAATTTTATTAATTATTTTGAAAAATAAGAATCGCTGATTCTTATTTTTTCATATAAATTAAGAAATATGATAAAATATTAAGGTATTATTTGTAGGTATTAATATGAAAATAGTTATTGATATGATGGGCTCTGATTTAGGTCCTAGCGGTTTAATTAAAGCAATTGATGAATTTTCAAAAAAACATGAAGATGTTATTTTTTATCTTGTTGGAAAAGTAAATGAATTTAGTGAATTTAATAATAGAAAAAACTTTTCTCTTATTAATGCAAATGATGTAATTACAATGGATGATAATCCCCTTCTTGCAATAAAAAGAAAAGATTCTTCTATGATTAAAGCAATTCAAACATATAAAGATGAAAAAGCAGATATATTAATATCTGCTGGATCAACTGGCGCTTATTTAACTGCTGCTACATTTTTAATTGGAAGAATTAAAGGAATTAAAAGACCGGGATTAGTAACACCATTTCCAACTATGATTAAAAATAAACAAGTAGTTTTACTTGATATTGGTGCTAATAATGTTAATTTTAAAGACGAATTAGTTCAATTTGCATATATGGGTAAAATTTATGCTAAATATATATGTAAAATTGAAAATCCAAATACTTATTTATTATCAAATGGTACCGAAGACCATAAAGGTACTGAAACAATCCAACAAACTAATAAATATTTAAGAGAAATAAATTTTGAAAATTTTAAAGGTAATATTGAAGCTCGTGACGTCTTAAATGGCGAAGCTGATGTTGTAGTAACAGATGGATTTTCTGGAAATTTATTTTTAAAAACATGTGAAGGTGTTTTTGGGATTGTTTCAAAATTATTAAAAACTGGATTTAAGAAAAATATTAAAACAAAAGTTGGATATTTATTATCAAAAAGTGTAATTGATAATATAAAAGATACATTTAATTATAAAACAACCGGTGGAGCAATGCTTTTAGGGATTGATGGCTATGTTATAAAAGCTCATGGAAACAGTGATTTTGAAGGTTTTAGCGGTGCTTTAAATGTCGCTTATAATATGAAAATAAACGAAATTAATAAAAAGATTAAACAAGAATTAAATTTAAAATAAATGAAAGATTTAGATTATTTTTTTAAGGATTTTAATTTAAAACCAAATAATAAAGCAATTTATGAGATAGCATTTACTCATTCATCTTTTAATTTTGATGCTAAAACTAGTCATAAAGATTATGAAAGGCTTGAGTTTATGGGCGATTCTTTTATTAATTTTGTTGTTGCAGATTTAGCGTATAATTTAAGAGGTGATTTAGATCAAGGTGAAATGACTAAACTTCGTTCAACTTTAGTACAACAACAAGGTTTAACAAAATTAGCAAAAAAATATAATTTAAAAGATTATATTAGAGTTGGAAAATCTCTTCAAAATCAAGATTTAGAAAAGATGCCACATTTATTAGAAGATATTTTTGAAGCTGTAATTGGGGCGATGTATGTTGATCAAGGCTTAAATAAAACATATGATTTTGTAAGAAATTTATTTTATGAAGAAGTTAAAAATTTTTCTGCTGAACAACTTCATGATTATAAATCTACCCTTCAAGAATTGCTTCAAGGAGAAACAAGACAAACAGTTACTTATAAAGTTTTAGATGAAATTGGTCCTCAACATGATAAGACTTTTGTAGTTGAAGCATGTTATGGAAATATAATTTTAGGAAAAGGTAGAGGAAAAAGTAAAAAAGAAGCCGAACAAAACGCTGCAAAAGAAGCTCTTAAAAAAGGAGTAGTATTATAGATGGGTTTAATTAAATTTTTAAAAGAAAAATTTTCTAAGAAAAAAGAAGAAAAAGAATTAACTAAACAAGAAAATAATATTTCTGAAGTTAATGAACAAAACGATTCTAAATTAGAAGAAAATAATAATATAAAAAAAGAAGAAGATTTAAATAAATTAAATGATAACAAAAATTCTGATTTTGATTTAAAAAAATATGATAAAGGATTAGAAAAATCTCGAAAATCTTTTGCCGATAAGCTAAAAAGTTTATCAAAGAAATATAAAAAAGTTAATCAAGAATATTTTGATAATCTTGAAGAAGTATTAATTGAAGCTGATGTTGGCGTTAAATTAACACTTGATGTCATTCAAGAATTATTAGAAAAATCAAAAAAAGAAAAATTAGAAGATCCAGAAGAAATAAATGAATTATTAATTGATATTTTATTTTTAAAATACGTTAAAGAAAACGAAGATAAAAATTTAGAATTAAAATTTGGTTCAAAAAATCCAACAATTTGTTTAATTGTTGGAGTAAATGGTGTAGGAAAAACAACAAGCATTGCAAAACTTGCCTATAGATATATTAAACAAAATAAAAAAGTTTTAATTGTTGCGGCTGATACTTTTAGAGCAGCAGCTGTTGATCAACTTGAAATTTGGGCCAAAAGAATTAATTGCGATATCGTTACAGGCTTAAATAATCAAGATCCAGCCAGTGTTTTATATAAAGGTTTAGAAAAAGCAAAAAATGAAAATTATGATTTAGTTATTATTGATACAGCTGGAAGATTACAAAATAAAGTTAATTTAATGAATGAATTAAGTAAAATGTCTAAAGTTATAAACAAATTATCTCCAGATAGTATTAAAGAAACTTTATTAATTATTGATGCTACAACTGGTCAAAACGGTGTTTTACAAGCAAAATCATTTTATGAAGCAACTGGTTTAACTGGAATTATTATTACAAAAATGGATGGAACTTCAAAAGGTGGAATTATTTTATCTATTAGAGATGAATTAGGAATTCCAGTTAGATTTATTGGTCTTGGTGAAAAAATTGATGATTTAGAATTATTTGATTTAGAAAAATATTTATATTCATTGTGTATAAATAAGGATTAATTTATGGATATAAAAAAGAATGATTATTTAATAAATTTATATGATATTTATTATAATTTATTAACGAAAAAGCAGAAATATTACTTAGAAATGTATTTAAAATGTGATTTATCAGTTTCAGAAATTTCTGAAAATGATAAAATTTCAAAAGCTGCTGTATCTGATTCAATTAAAAAAAGCATTCAAAAGTTATTAAATTATGAAAAAAAATTAAACTTATATTCTAAACAAAAAGAAATAATAAAATATTTAGATTCAACAAATAAATTAAATGAAGAAGAATTAAATAATGTAAAAAAGAGGTTATAAAATATGGCATTTGAAAATTTAACTGAAAAATTTCAACGTATCTTTAAAAAATTAACTGGTCAAGGCACTCTTAGTGAAAGAAATATGCAAGAGATGCTTGATGAAATTAAAGTTGCATTACTTGAAGCAGACGTTAATTATAAAGTTGTAAAAGATTTTTTAAATGATGTTAAACAAAAAGCAATTGGTCAAGAAGTATTAACAAAAGTTAATCCTTCTCAAATGATTACTAAAATTGTTTATGACGAAATTGTTGAACTACTTGGAAGTAATAAAACAGAAATTAATTATAATAAAAATAAACCAACAATAATAATGCTTGTTGGTTTACAAGGTAGTGGTAAAACAACAACAGCTGCAAAACTTGCTTATTTAATGAAAAATAAATTAAATAAAAAAGTGATGTTTGCAGCTTGCGATATTTATCGTCCAGCCGCTGTTGAACAATTAAAAGTTTTAGCAAAACAAATTAATGTTCCAGTAATTCACGAAGAGGGATTAAGTGCTGTCGATATTGCAAAAAAAGCAAAAGAAGTTGTTTATAATGAACACTATGATGTTTTAATTATTGATACTGCTGGTCGTTTACAAATCGATGAAGCATTAATGAATGAATTAAATCAAATTAAAAAAGAAGTTAATCCTGATGAAACATTATTATTAGTTGATGCAATGGCTGGACAAAATGCCAGCGAAGTTGCTTCTACATTCAATGAAAAAGTTGCATTAACTGGTGTAATTATGTCAAAACTTGACGGTGATACAAAAGGTGGTGCAGCTTTAAGTGTTGCAAAACTCACTGGTTTATATATTAAATTTGTTGGAACTGGTGAGAAAATTTCTGATTTAGATATTTTCTATCCAGATAGAATGGCTTCAAGAATTTTAGGAATGGGTGATGTTGTTTCTTTTGTTGAAAAAGTAAAAGATACAATTGATGAAAGAGAAGCCAAAAAACAAGCAATGAGAGCATTAAAAGGGCAATTTACTCTTGATGATATGCTCAAACAATTAAAACAAATCCAAAAACTTGGAAGTTTAGGTGGAGTTTTGTCAATGCTTCCTGGTATGCCAAAAATTAACGATGAACAAAAACAACGTGTAGAAAATGAGATGAAAAATTTTGAAATCATTATGGATTCAATGACTTTAGAAGAAAGAGCATATCCAGAAATCTTAAAAAATTCAAGAAAAGTAAGAATTGCAAAAGGTTGCGGTAAAACCGCTGCAGATATAAATAGGATGTTAAAATATTATGACCAAGCCAAAATGATGATGAAACAATTTAAAAATAAAGGTGGTTTTGGAGGTTTTGGCGGATTTGGTGGCAAATTCCCTCCAAATTTTGGTGGCAGATAATTAAAAAAATAAATATTATTTTTTCTTATTATTATTTATAGCTTTTAATTCAATTTCAGAAATATCGTCTTCTTTTAATAAATCTAAATCATCCTTTGTAAGATTTAGTTTATTAAATAAATCTGGACGATATTTTTTTGTTAATTTTAAAGCCATTTTATATCGATATCTATTAATTATTTCGTGATTTCCACATAATAAAATTTCTGGAACTAAATGACCTTCAAAATTAATTGGTTCTGTATATTGAGGATATTCTAATAAATTATTTTCAAAAGTTTCATCAATTGTTGATTCGTTATTTATGCTGTGAGGAATCAATCGAATAATAGAATTTGCAATTGCAATTGCAGCAATTTCTCCTCCTGTTAAAATATAATCACCAATTGAAATTATTTCATCGACATAACTTGAAATTCTATCATCAATTCCTTCATAATTTCCACAAATTAATACTATTTCATCTTCTTTTGATAATCTTAGGGCATCTTTTTGATTATAAGTTTTACCTTTAGGGGATAATAAAATTTTTAAAGTTTTATTTGTTGAATTAGATTTTAAAGCATCAACAATTGGTTGGCATTTCATTATTAAACCACTGCCTCCACCAATTGGTGGCGTATCAACTCTTTTATACTTATCTTTTGTATAGTCTCTAATGTTGACAATATTTAAATCAACTAAATTATTAGCAATTGCACGTTTGATAATTGTATTTTCAGTTAGAGTTTGAAACAAATTTGGGAATATAGTTAAAATAGTA
Organism: uncultured Bacilli bacterium; assembly: GCA_944349595.1. Taxonomy (GTDB): domain Bacteria; phylum Bacillota_I; class Bacilli_A; order RFN20; family CAG-826; genus Alectryobacillus. Next base: position 8,057 of record CALVNF010000004.1, read on the forward strand.
ATTTTCATCAATCTAATAATCCTTTAATATTTAAAATTTCAATGATTTTATTTTCTATATCTACTTTTTTAATAAAATGATCAATAAATGGGATGTAATAATTTTTATTATCATTTTCTTTTTTAACTTGAAGCGTGATAGAAGCAGTAAATTCTTTTACATCAGAAACAACTGCCAATTCTTGCTTTGTTTCAAAATCAATAATTTTACAATTTTTTAAATCATCAAAATAATAATAACCTTTTGGTAATTTGGCATCTATTTTTTTAATTAATATAAACTTTCCAATAAGTGGCTTTGCTTTTTCAATAGTGTCGATATCTTTAAAAGACACATAATCAAAACCTTTGAAGTTTCGATAAGAAGATATAGTAAAATTTTGTAGAGATTTTTCTCCGTTTTCGTCAAAAAACTCAATTAAAACCTCATTATTTTTCTTGTATCTTTGTTTAGCAAAAAAAGTGGTGCTATAAACTTTTACTTCACCTTTTAATCCACAAGTATTAATAATTTTTCCTAATTGTAAATATTCGTTTTCCATAATATATTAATTAAAAAAATAAGAGCAGTGCTCTTATTTTTCTTCAGGCTTTTTTTCTAATGATTCAAATTTTAAATGAACTCTTTGGCTATTTAATTTTCCAGCAATTGATACGATTTCTCTTAATGCTTGAGCAATTGAACCTTTATGACCAATTAATCTTGCAATATCATCGTTATCAGCGCAAATTAAATAACAAATATCATTTTCATTTTCACTTGGAAGTTTAGAGATTAAAATTCCATTTTTGTTGACAATTAAATCATCAACTAAAGCATGAATTAATTTTTCATAATCCATATAATTACTCCTAAAAAATTAATTATTTAGTTTCTTTTTTTGCAGCTTTTGATTTACTTTCTGCGTGTTTTTGAATTAAGCCTTTTGAAGAAAGTAATGATTTAACAGTATCGCTTGGTTTTGCGCCTTTTGATAACCAGAATAATACTTTTTCTTCATCAATGACTAAGGATTGTTTTCCTAAACTTGGATCATAATGACCTAATTCTTCAATAAATCTTTTATCTCTTGCAGATCTTGAATCAGCAACTACAACTCTATAAAATGGATCTTCGTGTCTTCCAATACGAGTTAATCTAATTTTAACAGCCATACTAATTCCTCCTTAAAGCATGATTATTTTATATGATGTAATAATGTTTGTCAAGTAAAAATACTTAACAATTTTTATAAATATTTTCATAAATTTCTTTATTATTTTTAATATTTTGATATAATAATAAACGCTGTATAGCTCGTTTTATTCCGCTTTGTTTAATACATATGAATAAAATTAAATTATATGACTAAAAGGAGGTAATTATGAATACAAATTTAGTTAAAGAAATTACCGCCAATCAATTAAAAAGCGATGTTCCTGCTTTTTCATCTGGTGATACCGTTAAAGTTTATGTAAGAATTATTGATAACGGTAAAGAAAGAAACCAAGTATTCCAAGGTGTTGTCATGGAAAGAAGAGGACACGGCGTTAGCGAAACTTTCACAGTAAGAAAGATGTCAAGTGGCGTTGGTGTTGAAAGAACTTGGTCTGTTCACTCCCCAGTTATTTCCAAAATTGAATTGGTTAAAAAAGGTAAAGTAAGAAGAAACAAGATTTATTATTTAAGAGAACGTAGTGGTAAATCTGCTAGAATTAAAGAAATTCTTAAATAATAAGATTTTAATAAAAAGAAGACATTGGTCTTCTTTTTATTTATAAATTTTTATAAAAAATATAAAATATTTATATGGAAAATAAAAACATTCATTGGTTTCCAGGCCACATGAAAAAAGCTTTGAATGAAATTCAAGCAAAAATTAAAATTATTGATTTAGTAATTGAAGTATTAGATTCAAGAGCTTTTTTGTCAACTCAAAATCCATATTTAAAATCAGTTATTAATAATAAACCAGTTATTAAATTATTAAATAAAATTGATATTACTGACAAAAATAAGTTAGAAGAAAATTTAACAAGTGATGACAATGTTTTTGAGTGTTCCATTACCTCGAATAATTTTTATAATGAATTAATTAAAATATTAAATAAATATTACTTAAAAATTAATGATAAATTTATTAAAAAAGGTATGAAACCACAACCTTTAAAAATTTTAGTGTGTGGTATTCCAAATGTTGGAAAAAGTAGCCTAATTAATTTGTTAGCAAGAAAAAATTCTGCTGGTGTGGCTAATATTCCTGGTTTTACAAAAGGATTAAAATGGATTAGAGTTGAAGATAAATTTTATTTTTTAGATACTCCTGGAATTTTACCAAGTAATTATGAAGATAAAAAATATGCTCTAAATCTTGCAATGATTGGGAGTATAAAATTAGATATTTTACCTAAATCTACATTAGTTGAAAAAATATATTCTTATCTTATTAAATATAAGAAAGATGAATTGTTTAACTATTATAAATTAGATCAAAATAATCAGGATTTGCAAGGATTTTTAAAAAATTTATGTGCAAAACGCGGCTTTTTATTAAAAGGAAATAAATATGATTTAGAAAAAGCTGAAAACTTAATTATTGATGATTTTAAAAACGGAAAGATTTGTAAAGTATTTTTAGATAATGTTGACTTTTGAAGAAGAATTTTATAAGGATAATTTATTACTAATTGCTGGATGTGATGAAGCGGGAAGAGGACCAGTTGCTGGGCCATTAGTTGTTGCAAGTTGTATATTACCGGCAAATTTTAATGATGAATTAATTAATGATTCGAAAAAATTAACTGCTAAAAATCGAGAAAAAGCGTATGAATTAATAATAAAAAATGCTATTGATTTTTCTATTATTATAATAAGTGTTGAAGAAATTGATAAAGATAATAATATTTATCAGACAACAAAAAAAGCTATGATGAAGGCTTTTTCAACGCTAAAAATAATACCAGACCTGTATTTAACAGATGCAATGCCGTTAGATGATATTAATAATAAGAAAGTAATTTCAATTATTAAGGGTGATTCGAGGGCTAAAAATATTGCAGCGGCCTCAATTCTTGCAAAAGTTACAAGAGATAGAATAATGGATGAACTTGATAAAAAATATCCAGAATATAAATTTATTAAAAATAAAGGTTATCTTACAAAAGACCATATAAATGCATTAAAAAATTGTGGTTATATTATAAATATTCATCGAAAAAGTTATGCTCCAATAAAAAATATGTAAAATTTTTGGAAAAAAGTTATTTTTAACTCGACTTATTTATTAGGAGGAGAAAAATGACTGCGCAAGAAGTTGTACTTTATTTTACATTAAAATATAAAGGTTCATGGAAAGAAATTTTTGATGCTATAAAAAGTAGAGAAAAAATACCTGAGAATTATGATTTTGAGGAGATGAAAAAATCTATTAAATCAAAATATGTAACTCTACTAGATCCTGATTATCCTAATTTTTTAAAACAGATGATAAAGCCGCCGTTTGCTTTATTTTATTATGGAGATTTAAATTTAATTAATGATAATAATTTAAATTTATCGGTTGTCGGAAAAAGAGATAATACTTTATATGGAAGGCAAGTTTGTAATGAATTAATAAATGATTTATCTGGAAAAAATATAAATATAATTTCTGGATTTGCTCACGGAATTGATTCAATTGCTCATAAAGCAAGTTTAAAAAATGGAATTAAAACTGTTGCTGTTTTAGCATCAGGGATTGATAATTGTTATCCAAAAGAAAATTATAATTTATATGAAGATATAAAAAATAAAGGATTAATTATATCTGAATATCCAAATGATACACAAGTAAGTCATGATAATTTTGCTTTTAGAAATCGTTTAATTGCAGTATTTTCTAAATGTCTACTTGTAATTGAAGGAGAACAATCAAGTGGAACATCAATGACTGTTAGATATGCTTTAGAAAATTCAAGAGATGTTTTATGTGTTCCAAGTAATATTAATTCTTGTTCTTTATGTAATGATTTAATAAAAGATGGGGCTGATTTAATTAGAAATGTAGATGATATTTTATATTATTATAAAAACTAAAAAAATGATTTTTTATTTATAAAAAATCGAATTTTACTGTATTGTAATTTTCTTTTTTTCCCTTAAAATTATAACGAATTAAAGAAAAGGACTTTTTTGATGAAATTAGTAATAGTAGAATCTCCAACAAAAACTCACACACTTAAAAGATATTTAGGTGATGATTATGATGTAGTTGCCTCAATTGGACATATTCGTGATTTAGCTATCAAAGGTAAAAATGGCTATGGAGTAGATATTGAAAATGGATTTATTCCAATCTATGAAATAAATAAAGATAAGAAAAATGTTGTTAAAGAATTAAAAAAAGATGCAAAAAAAGCTGAAGAAGTAATTCTTGCAACCGATCCTGACCGAGAAGGAGAAGCAATTGCATGGCATCTTGCCTCTGTTTTAAACCTTGATATTGAAACAACAAAAAGATTAGAATTTCATGAAATTACAAGAGATTCTATTTCTCATGCAATAGAAAATCCTCGAACAATTGACATGAATTTAGTATCAAGTCAAGAAACAAGAAGAATAATTGATAGAATTATTGGTTTTGATTTATCAAAAATTACAAGAAGATGGATTAATTCAAAATCCGCTGGAAGAGTTCAAAGTGTCACATTAAGATTAATTTGTGATCATGAAAAAGAAATATTAGATTTTGTTCCTCAAACCTATTATGTGATAAGTATTAAGACAGAAGATGGTTTAGAATTGGATGTCGATTCTTATAAAGGAAAAAAGATTGATAAAATTTTTGATAAAAATTTAGCCGATGAAATATTAGCAAATTTAGGCAATGAATTAATCGTTTCAAACACTCAAGAAAAACAAAGAATTACAAAATCCAAAGAACCATTTACAACAAGTACTTTACAACAAGAAGCATTTAATAAATTTAAATTTTCAACAAAAGAAACTTCGTTGATTGCTCAAAAATTATACGAAGGTGTTGAAACAGATGATGGTTTGGTTGGTTTAATTACATATATGAGAACTGACTCAACAAAATTATCTAAATCTTATGTAGAAAGAGCTAAAAATTTCATTATTGAAAAATATGGTGAAAAATATTTTAGTGGTGAAAAATCAACTAAACATGTTCAAAACGCCCAAGAAGCTCATGAAGCAATAAGACCAACTGGAAACCACCGAACTCCAGAATCATTAAAAAAATATTTAAGCAGAAAAGAATATCAACTTTATAAATTAATTTATGAAAGAGCTCAAGCTTCATTAATGAGTGATAAGGTTGAAAATGTTAAAACAATAACATTATCAAGCAATGATGTTGATTTTAAAATTGAAAAAAGTGAAGTAGTTTTTAAAGGTTATAGCATCGTTTTAGATGATGAAAAACCAAACAAAAATTATAAAGATTTAAATGAAAACTCAAAATTACAAATTGCTAGTAAAACAATGAATGAAGAACAAACAAAACCTTCTCCAAGATATAGTGAAGCAAAAGTTGTTAAATTAATGGAAGAAGAAGGAATTGGAAGACCATCAACTTATGCAAGTACAATTCAAATTTTATTAACCAGAGGATATGTCACATCTAAAAAAGGAATTTTATATCCAACTGAACAAGGTATGTTAACCTCAAAATTTTTAGAAGCTAATTTTGCTGATTTAGTAAATATTGGATATACTGCATCAATGGAAAAAGATTTAGATAATATACAAGCTGGATCTTCTTCAAGAGTTGAAATGTTAAATGATTTTTATTCTAAATTTGTAAACGAAATTGAAGAATTTAAGAAAGAACCAAAATTCTTAATTCAAAAACCAGAACCTGTAAAAACAGGTGAAAAATGTCCAAAATGCGGTGGTGATTTAGTTATAAGAAAATCAAGATATGGTGAATTTATCGCATGTTCTAATTTCCCAGAATGTAGATATGTTCAACCACTTCAACCAAGGGAGAAAAAAGAAATAAGATATGTTGGGGAAAAATGTCCAAAATGTGGTGGAGAATTAGTTTATAGAACTGGCAAAAAAGGTGAATTTATCGCATGTTCTAATTTCCCAAAGTGTCGATTTACTCAATCTATTGATGAAAAATTTCAAGAAAATGATAAAATAGACACTGATGATAAAAATTAATATTGTTGGTGGCGGTCTTGCAGGTTGTGAGGCTGCAAATTTTCTTGCAAATCATAATATTAAAGTAAAACTATATGAAATGAGACCTTTAAAAAATACTGGTGCTCATCATACAGATTTTTTAGGTGAGCTTGTTTGTTCAAATTCTTTAAAATCAAAAAGTTTAGATAACGCTTGTGGCTTATTAAAAGAAGAAATAAAAAATCTTGATTCAATAATTATGGAATCTGCTTTAAAAAATGAAGTTCCTAGTGGGAACGCTTTAAGTGTGGATAGAGATAATTTTGCAAAATATATAACAGATAAAATAAAAAATAATAAAAATATCGAAATTATTAATCAAGAAATTGAAAATTTTAATGAAAATGAAATTTATTTAATTTGTACTGGGCCTTTAACAAGCGATAAGTTAGTTAATAAAATAAAAGAAATAACTAAACAAGATAATTTATTCTTTTTTGATGCAAGTGCTCCATTAATTTTAAAAGATTCTATAAATATGAATATTGCATATAAAAAAGCAAGATATGATCAAGGTGATGATTCTTATATAAATTGTCCTTTTACAAAAGAAGAGTATTTAAATTTTTATAATAAATTAATAAATGCAAAATTGGCAATGATTCATAATTTTGATAAAAATTATTTTGAAGGTTGTATGCCAATTGAGGTTTTAGCAAAAAGAGGGATAGACACTTTAAGATATGGACCTTTAAAGCCAAAAGGATTAGAAACTGAAAAATATCCAAAACCATATGCTGTTGTTCAATTAAGACAAGATAATTTGTTGGGTGATTTATATAATTTAGTTGGTTTTCAAACAAACTTAACTTATGGAGAGCAAAAAAGAGTTTTTTCAATGATTCCAGGTTTAGAAAATGCAGAATTTGTAAGATATGGATTAATGCATAGAAATACTTATATTAATTCTCCAATTTTATTAAATGAAGATTTATCATTAAAAACAAATCAAAATTTAATTTTTGCAGGTCAATTAGCTGGAGTTGAAGGCTATGTTGAAAGCGCTGCTTGTGGTTTATATGCCGCGATTAAGTTATATCAGAAAATAAATAATATTGATCTATCATTTCCGAAAAATACGATGCTTTATAGTTTAATTTTTTACATCACTAATGGAAATGGTAAAAATTTTTCGCCTATGAATGCAAATTTTGGAATAATGTATGGTGTTAATAAGAAAAATAAGTTAGAAAAAGCAAATGAGTCAATAAATTCAATTAAAGAATTTAAAAAGGAATTAAATTTATGAAAAATGAATTAGATGAATTTGTTTTATATCTCAAATATTTAAAAAATTATTCAGATTACACGGTTAAATCTTACAAAAAAGATGTTTCACAATATTTAGATTTTTTAAAAGAAAATAATTTAAATTTAGATAATATTTCAAAAGATGATATTATTTCATTTTTTAAAACTTTATATGATAAAAATATTTCAAAAAGATCACTTAAAAGAAAAGTAGCGGCTATAAGACACTTTTATCGTTTTTTAATGAAAGAAGATTATGTTAAAACAAATCCTTTTTTAAACGTTAAAACCGCAAAACCTGAAATAAAATATCCAAAAGTTTTATTTTTAAAAGAAGTAAATGCTCTTTTTGATGCAAATTCAAAAAGAACCGATAAATTGGCTTTAAGAGATCAAGCAATTTTGGAATTATTATATTCAAGCGGAATGAGAGTTAGTGAACTTTGCAGTCTAAATGTTCAAGATTTAGATTATAAAAATAGATACATCAGAGTTTTTGGAAAAGGAAAAAAAGAAAGAATTGTTCCATTTTCTCAAAGTGCAAAAGATGTAATTATTCGCTATATTGACACTTTAAGAAAAGAATTACTTAAAAAAAGAGCCGAAAAAACAAACGCTTTATTTTTAGATAATAAAGGAAAAAGACTTTCCACAAGAGGTGTAGAATATATTATTAAAAAAATATCGGAGAAAACTGGAACTTTTATTTCTCTTCATCCTCATACTTTACGTCATACTTTTGCGACACATTTGTTAGAAGGTGGAGCAGATTTAAGATTAATACAAGAATTATTAGGTCACGAATCAATAAATACTACTCAAATTTATACCCATACAACCACAGAAGCAATGATAAATCAATTTAGAGCCTTTCATCCAAGAGGTAAAATAAAGAAGAAATCTTGATATATATTATAAAATAATATATAATAAAATGCTTTTAGAAAGCAAATACGCACGCTATGGATTCAAATCCCTAGTCCATTAAATTCAATTGTTCTTTTTAGTGGGGGATTTGTTAGAAATAGCGGAGGCAAAACAAATTGGAGGTTTTTAAAATGAGTGAAGAATTAAAAGAACAAGAAGTAAAAACTAGTACTGAGACTCCTAGTGAAGCTGAGACTCAAACAATGGAATCATTATTTGATCCAAACACATCATTAATTACATTAAGAAAATTATTAGAAAATGGTGTTCATTTAGGTCATCAAACAAGAAAATGGAATCCAAAAATGAAACCATATATTTTTGATGCAAGAAATAAAATTTACATCATTAATTTATCAAAAACAGTTGAAGCATTAAATCAAGCATATGAAGCTTTAAAAAATATCGTTTTAGCTGGTGGAAAAGTTTTATTTGTTGGAACTAAACAACAAGTTGGACCAATCGTTGAAGAAGAAGCATTAAGAAGTGGTTCATTTTATGTAAATAACAGATGGTTAGGTGGAACATTAACTAACTTTAAAGTTATTCAATCAAGAATTAAATATTTGAAAGATTTAGAACAACAAGATGCTGATGGTACATTAACAGCTGGAACAAAGAAAGAAATTAGTTTAATCCATAAAGAAATGGATAAATTAAGAAAGAACTTTGATGGTATTAAAGAAATGAGAAAAATTCCTAATGCTATCGTAGTTGTTGATCCAAGCGTTGAATATAACGCTATTAGAGAAGCAAGAAAAGTTGGAATTCCAGTCTTTGCAATTGTTGATACAAATTCAGATCCAGATGGAATTGATTATGTAATTCCTGGAAATGATGATGCAATTAAATCTGTTAAAATCTTATTACAAATTTTAGCTGATGCTATTGTTGAAGCAAAAGGTGGTCAACCAGAAGTTGCTCATATTAAGAGTGCAGAAGAAGATTTAACAATGAAAGAAGCTATTAAATTAGTTGAAAAAGAAAATGCTGCACGTCTTGCTGCTATTAGAGAACAAAAAAGATTAAGAAAAGAAGCATATGAAAAACATATGGCTGAAGCTAAAGAAAATAAAAAAGAACCAAAAGAAAAACCTGTTGTAGAAGAAGCTGAAGCACCTGCTGAAGAAGTTTCAGAACAACAAGCTGAAGAAGAAAAAGGAGAATAAACTTATATGTCAAGCATGATTGAACAAATCAAAGTCTTAAGAGAAAGAACTGGTGCTGGTATGATGGATTGCAAGAAAGCACTAGAAGAAACAAATTGTGATATTGAAAAAGCTATTGATTGGTTAAGAGAAAAAGGTATCGCAAAAGCTGCAAAAAAAGCATCAAGAATTGCTGCTGAAGGTGCAACTTATGTTACTTTTGATGCTCAACAACGTAAAGCTTTAATTTTTGAAATTAATTGTGAAACTGATTTCGTTGCAAATTCTGATGCATTTAAAAAATTAGTTAAAGATTCTGCTGATGCAATTTTACATCATGAAATTCATTGTATTAATTGCTGTAAAGATGCAGTTAAAGATTTATTTAATGATGCAACAATTAAATTAGGTGAAAAACTTGATTTTAGAAGATATGAATTAATTGATGTCGAAGCTGGAAGAGGCGTTGGAACATACATTCATATGAAAGGCAAAATTTCAACTTTAGTAATTTTAGAAAAAGAAGATGAAGAATTAGCAAAAGGTCTTGCAATGTCAATTGCTGCTAATAGCCCACTTTATATTGCTAAAGAAGATATTCCTCAAGAAGTTCTTGAAAAAGAAACTGCAATTCAATTTGAAGCAGCTAAAAATGAAGAAAAACTTAAAGATAAACCAGAAGCAGCTTTAAGAAAAATTGTTGAAGGTAAAGTTAACAAATCACTTTCTGAACAAGTCTTACTTGAACAAAAATATTTATTAGATGATAGCAAAACAGTTAAAGAAGTCTTAAAAGAAAAAGGAAATTCTGTTTTGAAATTCGTAAGATATCAAGTTGGTGAAGGTCTTGAAAAAAGAAGCGATAACTTCGCAGAAGAAGTAATGAAAGAAGCAAATAAGTAATTATTTATTTTTAAAAGGTGCAAATCTTGCACCTTTTTTATTAAAATAATATAAGGGTGTGTTTATGAAATATAAAAGAGTTGTATTAAAATTATCTGGTGAAGCATTAAAAAATAAAAAAGAACAAACAATTATTGATTCTGTTTTATTAAATAAGGTTGCTGAAGCAATCCAATTGTTAACAAAAGCTGGAATTCAAGTTGCTGTTGTAATTGGGGCTGGCAATATTTTTAGAGGTAAATTAGCTTCTGAAATTGGAATTGAACATTCAGTTGCTGATTACATGGGAATGCTTGGAACAATTATTAACTCTTTAGCATTACAAAGTGCACTTGAAAATATTGGAGTTGAGTGTAGAGTAATGTCAAGCATTGAAGTAGATGCTGTTTGTGAAAAATATATTAGAAGAAAAGCAATTTCACATCTTGAAAAAGGAATGGTAACAATATTTGCAGGTGGCACAGGAAACCCTTATTTTACAACCGATACAACTGCAACTTTAAGAGCTATTGAAATTAATGCTGATGCAATTTTAATGGCAAAAAATGGTGTTGAAGGTGTATTTGATAAAGATCCAACTAAATATAAGGATGCAAAATTAATTGATAAAATTACTTTTGAAGATTTATATAAAAAGAATCTTGGAGTCATGGATCATACAGCGGTTGCAATGATGTTAAATCAAAAAATTGAGATCAGAGTTTTTTCAATGGATGATTTAAATAATTTTAAAAAAGTGATTGATGGCGAAAATATTGGTACAATAATAAGAGAAAGTTTTTAAGGAGAAAATAATATGGATGAATTAACATTAACATGTAAGGATAGAATGAACAAATGTGTATTAAATTTAAAAGAATCATTTAATACATTAAGAACTGGTCGTGCAAATGCTGCTTTATTAAATAAAATTGAAGCTGATTATTATGGAGATAGAATGCCAATTAATCAAATTTGTGCAATTACAACTCCTGAACCAAATCAATTGCTTGTTAAACCTTATGATAAAGGTGATATGAAGGCTGTTTATAGTGCAATTGCTGCAAGTGATCAGCATTTAAATCCAATTAATGATGGAGATTGTATTAGAATTATTATTCCAGCATTAACCGAAGATAAAAGAAAAGAATTATCAAAGAAAGCAAAAAGTTTTGCTGAAGAAGCAAAAGTTGCTGTTAGAAATGTAAGAAGAGAATTTGTTGATAAACTAAAAAAATCTGAAGAATATAGTGAAGATTTAGAAGAAAGAATTGAAAAAGAAATTCAAAAAGTAACAGACGAAATTATTCTTGAAATTGATAATTTAACAAAAGAAAAGACAAACGATATCATGAGTTTATAATCATGAAAGTTGATACAAGTAATTTAAAACATCTTGCCATCATAATGGATGGAAATGGAAGATGGGCTAAAAGCAAAGGAAAGCCTCGATTTTATGGTCATTATAAGGGTGTTTTAAATATTATTAAAATATTAAGAGAAGTATATAAATTAAATATATTTTGTGTTTCAATGTTTTGTTTTTCAACGGAAAATTGGAATCGACCAAAAGATGAAATAGATCATCTATTTAAATATATTGAAACTTTTTTTAAAAAGAATATCGATGAATTTATTAAAAAAGAAATTAAGATAAATATTTCTGGTGATATTTCAAAATTACCAATTGATATTCAAAAAATAATTAATGAATCTTTAAATAAAACTAAAAATTTTAATAAAATGGTTTTTAATATATGTTTAAATTATGGTGGAAGAGACGATATTGTAAATGCTTGTAAAAATATAACAAACGATGTTATAAATAATAAAATTAATTTAAACGATATTAATGAAATAAGTTTTAAAAATTATTTATATACAAAAGATTTACCTGATGTAGATTTATTAATTAGAACAAGTGGTGAAGAAAGAATTTCTAATTTTTTACTTTATCAACTTGCATATGCTGAATTAATTTTTGTTGAAAAATATTGGCCAGAATTTAATATTAAAGATTTACACGAATGTATTAATATATATAATAAGAGAAAACGCAGATTTGGTGGACTATGATAAATAAAGAAAAGAAAATAAAACGTAAAAATTTAATTGAAACTAATCAATTATCAAAATCAACTGAGAAAAACATGGTAACTAGAATTATTACTTCAATAGTTTTACTTTGTATTTGTTTACCATGTGTTTTTATTGGAGGTTGGGCATATTTTGTTTTAATTTCTTTACTTGCTTTATTTGCAATTTATGAAATCTCAATTGCACCAAAAGAGAAAAATGTGCCTATTTTGCTGTATATTTTCTTTTATGTTGTAACTTTATCATTTATTTATTGGGGATTTATAAAAAACGCAATAAATGATGGGCCAAAAGTGTTAGAACAATTAAATAATGATTATTTCTTATTTTATAATTTTAATTTGTTTTCGATAGGATTTACACACACCACAAATGGTATGATTGATGGGTTAAATTTATCAATTATAATGATCGCTTTATCATTTTTAATATTCTTTGTGGCATGTATTACAAATGAAAACTTTTCATTTAAAGATGTTTGTTATTTCTTTACAATGTCAATTTTAATTGGATTAGGTTTTCAAAGTATGTTCTTTGTAAGATTTATCCCATTTGCAGATTACGCTAATAATTATGTACAAGGTGGCGGAAGTATAAGTCATGATTTCTTTTTTGATCAAAGTTATGGAAGTTATGCTTATTCATCATTCTTATTTATATTTGTTTTAATTGGATCAATGTTAAACGACATTGGTGCATATTTTGTTGGTGTTTTATTTGGAAAACACCGAATTAATGAAAGAATTTCACCAAAAAAGACTTGGGAAGGCTTTTTTGGAGGAATTTTTATTTCAATAATTTGTTGTTTAATATTTGCTTTTTCAAGTTCGGCTGGAGGGTATGATATCTTACCAGGAGTTTTAGATTTTCAACATTGGTATAACGTCTTAATTCTTGCGATTGCTCTTCCAATTGTTGGAAATGTTGGGGATTTTGCTTTTTCAGCAATTAAAAGAAATTTCCAAATTAAAGATTTTTCTCGTATCATCCCAGGACATGGCGGAGTCTTAGATAGGCTTGATTCCGTTTTATTTGCGTTTATTACAACAAGTTGTTTATTAACGTTTATGACTAATGGCTGGTGGTTTTTAAATTAATGAAAAGCTTAACTATTTTAGGAGCTAGCGGAAACATTGGTCAAAAGTGTATAGAATTATTAAAAGAAAACATTATTAAATATAAATTAATTGCAGTTTCTGTTGGCAATAATATTGAATATTTAAAAGAAATATTAAATGATTTTAATTCTATTAAATATGTTTATTTCTTAAATAAAAATTATTTGAATTATTTTCAAAATAATTATAAAAATATTAATTTTTATTGTGAAAATGATTTGGATAAATTTATTAAAGATGCAAATTCTGATATTTATATTAATTCTCTTGTTGGATTTGTTGGAGTAAAACCAAGCTTTGAAATTTTAAATTTAAATAAAGATTTAGCACTTGCTAATAAAGAAAGTATTGTTGTTGGTTTAGATTTATTTAAAGACGCATTAAAAAAATCAAAGTCTAAATTATATCCAATTGATTCAGAACATGTTGCCATTTTAAAATTATTAAAAGGAAATAGAAATAATTTAAAAGAAGTTGTAATAACTTGTTCTGGTGGTCCTTTTAAAGATAAAAGTGAAGATGAATTACAATTTGTAAAACTTAAAGATGCCCTAAAGCATCCATCTTGGAACATGGGGAATAAAATTACAATTGATTCAGCAACTCTTTTAAATAAAGCGTTTGAAATTGTTGAAGCATCATATTTATTTAATTTATCCAAAAATAAAATAAAAGTTGTTATTCATCCTCAATCATATGTTCATTCAATGATTAAATTAATTGATAACACATATTTATTTGATTTTGGTGAAAAAGATATGAAAATTCCAATTTCATATGCTTTAAATAAAAATAAAAGAGTTAAGACTAATATTGATTTTAATATATATGATGTTAATAAATTAGAATTTTATAAACCAAATCAATATCAAAATAAAATATTAAATATTGGTTATGAAATTTTAAATAAAAAAGGGAATTTAGGTGCAATTGTAAATGCCGCAAATGATTTTGCAGTTAATAAATTTATTAATAATGAAATTGAATTTTTAGATATACAAAAATTAATTTTTTATGCAATGAATCACGCAAAGTATATTAAAAATCCATCATTAAATGATATAATAAAAACCAATGATGAAGTTAGAAAAATGTTATTAAATTTAATTAAAAAATAGAAAGTTTAGAGGGTGCTTTTTTGGAAATTATATTAGTTATTATTTTATTTATAATCGGTCTATGTCTTTTAATTTCATTACATGAATTAGGACATTTTATTGCCGCAAAAATATTTAAAGTTTATTGTTTTGAATATTCCATTGGATTTGGTAAAAAAATTGTAAGAAGAAAATCTAAATTTGCTGAAACATATTTTTGTATTGGAGTTATTCCATTAGGTGGTTATGTTTCAATGTATGGAGAAGATGAAGATAATCAAGATAATACAAAAAATAAAAAAGACGAACAAAATAAAAAAGTAGAAGTTAAAAAAGATTCTAATAAAAGTGATGATATTAACAATTTAGAGCTAAAAAGTGATGTTGTTTTTAAAAATAATGATGATATAAATTCATTAGATGAAGATATAAATGATATTAATAACAATGAAAGCGATATTGATAAATCTCTAGATGATTATTTTGATGTTGCAGATTTAACAAAAAGAAAAATATATAAAAAAGAACAAAAATTATTAAAAAAATACAAAAATGATGTTAATAAAGTTGTTGAATATTACAAAAATAAAACTAAAAAAGAATACGATTTTGTTAATAGACTTGAAATTTATGATTATTTAGATAAAAAAGTTACTGAAACTGAATTTTTTAATAATTATTTTGATGTTAACATTCAAAATACAAAAATTAAGGCTCTAAGCAAAGCAAAAGGAAACAAAGAAAAGGCAATTAATAATCTTATAAATAAATATTATGGAGATTTTTCTATTTTAAAAAAATCACGTATTGATAAATTAATAAGAAATGAAATTACTATTGATGAATTTTTAATTAATGAAAGTGAAGTAATTAATAAAGTAGATGAAAATTCAATGCCAAAAAAAAGAAGCCTTGAATCAATTTCTCATCCAAAAAAAATAATAGTAATGTCAGCTGGAATAATAATGAATTTTATTCTGGGCTATGTCTTATATTTAATATCTGCTGGTTGTTTTCCTTATGATATGGTTACTTCAAGATTAGTTTCTAATTCAAATGAAGTTGAAATCACAAATAATTTAGGTTCTAAATTAACAGATTTAAATAAAGACTTAAATAATGAATATAAAGAATTTTTAGACAATAAAGCTTTTTCATTTTTAAGTGAAGAAGATAAGAAAAACAATCCTGATCCATTTTTCTATGTATTAAGTGGCTCAAGTTCCGAAAATGGAAAATATATTATTGCTCATGATATTAAAATTGGTGAAGATTCATACGTTTTAACAATGAATAATGCTTTTACAAGTATTAATAATTTAACTCTTGATGAGCAAATTTATAAAACAGTTACAGTTAATGGAAAAGAAATTAAAAATTACAATTTATTTAGATATGATCCAAATACTGAAAATGATAAATTTATTAATAATCAAGAAATAAAATTACTTTCGGAAAAAACTTATCAAGAAGAATTAGCTGAAAAAAATTCTGAAACAAATATTTCTGAATTAAAATTAAACGATATTGGTTTACAAGGAAATTTTATTTTAGTTGGTGCAGTTATTAATTCAAATTCTAATATTGGATTTTCAATTTTACCACCTTTAAAAGAAAATGCTAAACCAAGTGATGAAAATATTTTTGTTGAAAATCCAAAATATAATAGACATGAATTTTTAAACGCAAATATTTCTTATGTTAATAAAACTGGATCAAATGATTTAGCATTAAATGTATCATTTACTCATTATCAAAGATGGCTTGGAAGTGAAGCTTTCCAAGTTGCTGGAGAAAATTGGGTAAGAGGAACAACTGCAATTTTCACCTCTCTTGGAAGTTTATTTACTAATCCAGATACTTGGGGAAATCTTGGAGGACCAATTGCGATTCTTGCTCAATCTGCCACAATTTTAGAAAATAATCCATTTTCAGTTTATATTTCAATGTGGGGATTAATTTCTGTTAATTTAGCAATTATTAACTTAATTCCAATTCCTGGATTAGATGGTTGGCATATTGTTGTTGCCTGTTATGAGGGAATTTCTAGAAGAAAAATTAATTCAAAAGTAAGAAAAATTGTTGAATATATTGGATTAGGTTTCTTATTCTTATTAATTGGAGTTATTTTTATTAAAGATATTGTAATGTTATTTGTATGAGAGATGTGACAAAAAGATTTTTGAATTCAATTCAAATTGATAATCTTGAAGATTTTGATTTTGATATTGTTAAAACCAGTAAAGATTTAACTGGTACTTTTTGTTTTTATATACAAAAAAATTCAAAGTGGGATTTAGATTTATTAAATTATTTTATTGATAAATTAAATAATATTACAAATTATAAATATCAATTATCGTTTTCATATGATAATAAAATTTCAAATGATGATATTTTAATTTTATTAAAAGATTTTATACAAGATATTAAAGATGATGTAACTATTAATTTTTTAGATAATAATTTAGTTATTGAAAATATTCCAAATGATAAAATTAAAGAATTTAATAATAGAATTAATGATTTTAATTCTTTATTAGAGTTTATTAATTATCCAAAAATTAATATTATTTTAAATAAAAAAAGTGATGATGACTTAATTTTAAATGATAATAATCAAATTAATAATAATGACAATGAATTAGATGACAATTCTTTTGAAAATGAAGAAGATTCATTTTATGAACAAGATTTAAGTGATTATTATCAACAAGAATACCAAAATGAAGAAGAATTAAGTCAAGAATACGCAGATAGTGAAGAAGAAGTTAGTGAATTTTCTAATGATATTCTTGAAAATTATGATAAAGAAATTACAAAAGAAAGTGAAGAATATATTAGTAATCAATTAAAAATTCATGAAAAATTATTTGAAGGATTAGATACGAGCAGAAATTATATTCCTCTAAGTTTAAAAGATATAAAACAAGAGAAAATGGCTGTAATGTCTTCTGGTTATATATATTCAATTAAAGATAGAGAAATTAGAGGGAATAAAATTTATACAATTTTAGTTAATGATAAAGAAGAATCAAAATATATTGAAATTAATGTTGGTAAAAATTTTAGCGAAGAATTTTTAGAATCTTTGAAATATAAAAATCATATAAGATTTACGGGCTTTACTAGAATAAATAAATTCAATAATAATGCCATTGTAATTAGAGTTAATTCATTAGTAGTAGATGGAAATTATCCATTAAGAGAAGACAAATATGAAGGAGAAAAAAGAGTTGAACTTCATCTTCATACAAAAATGTCTGCAATGGATGCTGTTAATACAATAGAAGAATTTTGTCAAACTGCCAAAAATATGGGACATAAAGCTATTGCTTTAACAGATCATGGTGTAGTTCAAGCTTTTCCAGCTGCACAAAAAGCATCTAAGAAATATGGAATTAAAATTTTATATGGTTGTGAAGTCTATATGGTTGAAGATTATTTTAAAGGATGTTTTAATCCTAATAATAATTTATTAGAAAATGAAACATATGTTGTATTTGACCTTGAAACAACTGGTTTATCGATTCAATTTGATAAAATTATTGAATTTGGTGCTGTTAAAATTAAAAATGGATTAGTTATTGAAAGAAAAGATATTTTAATAAATCCTGGAATTAAAATTTCAAAATTTACCACTCAACTTACTAACATTACGCAAGAAATGGTTGATGATAAACCAAAAATTAATGAAGTTATTGATGAAATTATGAAATTTATTGATGGATGCGTTTTAGTTTCTCATAACTTAGAGTTCGACTTCGGGTTTTTAAATAAAGCATTACAGGATTGTAAAAATGAAGATTTAAAAAATGTTGGTATTGATACACTTGCTTTATCAAGATTTTTAAATCCAGAATATACCGGTCATAGTTTAGGTAATGTTTGTCATAGATACAAAATTGAATACAAAAAAACAAGTGCACATAGAGCAGATTATGATGCTGAAGTTTTATCAAAAGCATGGAGTGTATTTTTAGATAAATTAAACAAAATGGGTTATAAACATTTTAATCAACTAGAAAAACTTGAAAAAAACCAAGCCCATTATAAGTTATCATCTGAAATGCACGTTAATGTATTATGTAAAAATGCTAAAGGGTTAAAAGATTTATATAAAATAGTTTCAGATGCTCACATTAAATATTTAGGAAGATATCCAACAGTTCCAAGAAGCTTATTAGAAAAATATAGAGATAATTTAATTTTAGGAAGTGCTTGTTTTAATGGTGAAGTTTTTCAAAGCTCTATGTTATTAAGCAAAGAAAAATTAAAAAAAGCTATTTCATTTTATGATTTTATTGAAATTCAACCACATACTAATTATGAATTTTTAATTAATGTTCACGCTATCGATGATAATGAAAGATTAGATTTAATTCTTAATAACATCATTCAAGAAGCAAATAATCAAAATAAATTAATAGTAGCAACGGGAGATGTTCATTATTTAAATCCTGAAGATAAAATTTTTAGAGACGTTTATGTTTATAGTGCAGGTGTTGGAAAAACAGCTCATCCATTATATACTGGCGAGAGAAAAAGAATGGAAGAAGAAAATATCTATTTTGATAATCCAGACCAATATTTTAGAAGCACAGATGAAATGTTAAAAGAATTTGAAAAATATGGTAGTGAAAATGCTTATAATTGGGTTATTAAAAATACGAATTTAATTGCTGATATGTGTGAAGAAATTTATCCAATTAAAGATAAATTATATACTCCAACAATTGAAAATTGTGAAAATTTATTAAGAGAAATTTGTTATAATACTGCCCATAATTTATATGGTGATCCATTACCAAAATTAATTGAAGAACGTTTGGAAAAAGAACTTAATGGTATTATTTCAAATGGATACGCTGTTATTTATTATATTGCTCATAAAATCATTAAAAAAACTCACGAAGATGATTATATAGTTGGTTCAAGAGGTTCGGTTGGATCAAGTTTTGTTGCAACAATGGCAAATATCACCGAAGTTAATCCTTTGCCTCCACATTATAGGTGTCCAAATTGTAAACATTTTGAATTATATGAAGGAAGTGAATATTTTTCTGGATATGATTTACCAACTAAAAAATGTCCAAAATGTGGGCATGTTATGGTTGGAGATGGACAAAATATTCCATTTGAAACATTTTTAGGATTTAATGCTGATAAAGTTCCAGATATTGATTTAAACTTCCCACCAGATTATCAAAGTAGAGCTCACGAATATACAAAAGTTTTATTAGGTGAACAAAATGTTTTTAGAGCCGGAACTATTTCAACAGTTGCTGATAAATCGGCCTTTGGATATGCAAAAGGTTATTTTGAAAAACGTTATAAATTAGATAAAAATTCTGTTGTTGATATAGTAGGACAAGAAAAATTAGACTTTTTAAGTGTTGGATGTAAAGATGTTAAAAAGACAACTGGACAACATCCAGGAGGAATTGCTGTTATTCCAAAAGAATTTGATGTTTACGATTTTACTCCAATTCAATTTCCGGCCGATGATATAACTGCGACTTGGAAAACAACACATTTTGAATATGAAGCAATTCACGATAATGTTTTAAAACTTGATTTATTAGGACATGTTGATCCTCAAGCTTTGAAATTTTTAAGAGATATAAGTGGGGTAAAATTAGAAGATATACCATTAAATGATAAACTTGCTTTATCAATTTTCTCATCTCCTGATGCACTGAAATTACAACATAATTATTTACAACTTAAAAATGGTGCTCTTGGAATTCCAGAATTTGGAACTGAATTTGTAAGAGGAATGTTAGATGAAACAAAGCCAAAAGATTTTGCAAGCTTATTAATAATTTCTGGTTTATCCCACGGTGAAAATGTTTGGAGAAATAATGCTCAAAATTTAATTTCTTCAAATATTTGTGATATTAGAGGAGTAATTGGGTGTAGAGATGATATTATGACTGTTTTAATTGGAAAATATCATATGGATCCAAGAATGTCCTTTAATATTATGGAAAAAGTTAGAAAAAAAGATAAAACATTATCTGAAGAAGATGAAAAAGAGATGAAAGCACATGGTGTGCCTGATTATTTTATTGATTCATGTAAAAAAATAAGATATTTATTCCCAAAAGCACACGCTACTGCATATGTTACAATGGCGGTAAGAGTTGCTTATTTTAAAGTTCATTATCCTCTTGAATTTTATGCTGGTTTCTTTTCTGTAAGATGTGATAAATTTGATTGGAATGCAATGTATAAGGGGCCAGAAGCTATAATTAAAAGAATGAATGAATTAAATGAAATGAGAAAAGTAAACTCAAAAGAATATACAAAAGTTGATGAAGAAATTGAAAAAACACTAATTGTAGCTCTAGAAATGTACGATCGTGGATTTAAATTTTCTAATATTGATTTATATAAATCTGATGCAGTTAATTTTGTTATGGATAAACAAAATAATGCTTTAATTCCGCCTTTTAAAGTAATTGATGGACTTGGTGATGCTGCAAGTGAATCAATAATTGAAGCAAGAAATGAAAAGAAATTTGTCTCAATTGAAGATTTTTCAAAAAGAAGTAAAATTACTCAGACACAAATTTCAATTTTTAAAGAACTTGGAGTTTTAAAAGACTTACCAGAAAAAGAAAGAGAACAAATGTCATTATTTGATTTCTTTTAAAAATTAAACGCCCTAGTAGCTCAGTTGAATAGAGCGTTTTCCTCCTAAGAAAAAGGTCGTGCGTTTGAGTCGCATCTAGGGCGCCATTAAATTGTTAATATTTTTTTTATATATGTGTAATTAAGTGTGTGCGAAAACAAAAAAATTGTGTTCTCGCACACATTTTTCTTGTAAGCGTTTACATTTTTATTTATAATACTTGTATGGAAAAGCAAAAAGTCACAATTAAAGAGATTGCAAGATTGGCACAAACATCAAGAGGGACTGTTGATAGAGTTATTAACAACAGAGGAAAAGTTAAAAAAGATGTCGAAGCAAGAATTAGAAAAGTAATTCATGACACTGGTTATGAAAAATCTTTTATCGCCAAAAGACTCGCATCTAAAAGAAATATTAATATCGGAGTGATAATTGGAACTATTAATAATGATTTCTTTAATCTTGTCTTACATGGAATTAAAAATGGAATCTTAAAATATGAAGACTATGGTTTAACATTTATTATTAAAGAAGTTGAGTTATTAAATTTTGAAACAATATATAAAGCTGTTGATGAATTAAAATCTGAAAATTTAGATTTTTTAATTGTTACAGCTCCAAATAATCCAAAAGTTTGTGAAAAAATTGATGAGCTTGAATGTCCAAAAATTGCTGTCAATATTGATTTGGATGTTAATAATAAAGTTTGCTTTATTGGATGTGATTATTTTAATTGCGGTGCATTAGCTGCAAACATCTACAACGTATTATTTAGAAACGAAGAAAAAGAAATAGCTGTTATTTTAGGAAGTTTAGAACACTCTGGTCAAATTGAAAGATTAAGAGGTCTTAGAACAGTATTAAATAAGAATATTAAAGTAACTACTATTAAAGAAAATTTTGATAATGATCAAATTTCTTACGATATTACAAAACAACTAATTAATACAAAAAAAGTTGATGCTGTTTGTTATTTAGGTGCTGGTATTAATGGTGGATTAAAAGCGTTAAAAGAAACTAAACATAAAGATTTAAATGTTATTACAGTCGACCAATCAAAAGAAGTAGTTGATGGATTAAAATCTGGTTTAGTTATTGCAACAATAACTCAACACGCATTCTCGCAAGGTTTAAAAGCTGTTGAAAATGCATTTAATTACTTAATTAAAGAAAGTAATGTTAAAGATAAAATTTATGAGAATAATATTTATCTAAAAGAAAGTATTATTCCACAACATAACTAATTAATATAAGGAGGATTTAATAAATGGGAAAAAGATTAGTTACTTTAGTTACATGTCAATGGTCAGATTTACCATTTGAAGAACTTTGTAAAACTGCAAAACAAATGGGCTATGATGGCTTAGAATTAGCAGTTTGGGGAAATGCTTTTGATTTAGATAAAGCATACGAAGATGACAATTACATTAAATTTATTAAAGATACACTAAAAAAATATGATTTAGTTGTACCAGTTCTTGCTACACATATTATTGGACAATGTGTTAGTGATTTAGATGATCCAAGATTAAATAATTTCGCACCAGCAAGTTGTGCAAATAATCATGAAAAAATTCATGCTTGGGCTGTTGAATCAATGAAGAAAGCAGCAGTTGTTGCTAAAAAATTAGGTGTTAAAGTTATTTCTGGATTTACAGGTTCACCAATTTGGAGATATTTATATAGTTTCCCACAAACACCTGAAGAAATGGTTGAAGCAGGATTTAAAAAAGTTAGGGAAGATTGGTTACCAATTTTAGATGTATTTAAAGAAAACGGCGTTAAATTCGCATTAGAAGTTCACCCAGGAGAAATTGCATTTGACTATTACAGTGCAAAACGTATTCTTGAAACATTTAAAGATAGACCAGAATTTGGTTTAACATTTGATCCATCTCATTTATTATGGCAAGGTGTTACTCCTCATGTTTATTTAAATGATTTTGCTGACAGAGTTTATAACATCCACATGAAAGACGCAGCAGTCAGATTAGATGGAAGAACTGGTTTATTAGGTTCACACATTGATTTTGGTGATTTAAGAAGAGGTTGGAACTTTAGATCACTTGGTCATGGTGATGTAAACTTTGAAGAAATTATTAGAGTATTAAATGCACATAATTATTATGGAAATCTCTCCGTTGAATGGGAAGATAGTGGTATGGAAAGAATTTCTGGTGCTACTGAAGCTTGTGCATTCGTTAGAAAAGTTGACTTTGAACCATCAAACGTAAAATTTGATGATGCAATTTCAAACACAAAATAATAAATATAAATAATAAAGTTTATTCAAGAGGAAAATTACATGGTTAAACAATTAAGATATGGAATGGTTGGTGGAGACTTAAAAGCTTTCATCGGTGAAGTTCACAGAAAAGCTATTAATTTTGATACAAGAGCAAAATTAGTCGCTGGTTGTTTCTCGGCAGATGAAAAATTAGGTGTAGAAACAGCTGAAGCTTATAATGTTGATCCTTCAAGAACTTATAAAGATTACAAAGAGATGGCAGAAAAAGAATCTCAAAGAGAAGATAAGATCGACTTTGTATCAATTTGTACTCCAAATTTCTTACATTATCAAATTGCTAAAGAATTTTTACTTCATGATATTAATGTTGTTTGTGAAAAACCATTATGTTTTACACAAGAAGAAGCAGTCGAATTAGAAAAAATTGCTAAAGAAAGAAATTTAGTATTTGCAATTACTTATACATATACTGGTTATACAATGGTTAAAGTTGCAAAAGAAATGATTGAAAAAGGAAAAATTGGAAAAATTGTTTCAATCAATGTTGAATATGTTCAAGATTGGTTAGTTTCTTCTCTTGATCCAAAGAATCAAAAAGCAACAACATTAAGTGTATGGAGAAGTGATCCAAAATATTCTGGAATTTCAAATTGTATCGGTGATATTGGAACACATGCTGAAAATTTAGTTCACTATTTAACTGGATTTGAAATTAAAAGATTAATTGCTACAACTGATACTTATGGTATGGCTCTTGATCTTAATTCAAATATGATTATTGAATATGACAGTGGAGTTAGAGCAGCATTATGGTGTTCACAAGTTGCATTAGGTCATTATAATGGCTTAGTTATTAGAGTATTTGGTGACAAAGGTGCAATTGAATGGAATCAAGAATATCCTGATTACCTACATTACACTCCAGTTGATGGAGCAACTCAAGTTATGATTAGAGGATCAGCCGTTAGTAAACAATATGATGCTGGTAATTTATCAAGACTTCCAGTTGGACATCCAGAAGGTTTAACAATTGCCTTTGCAAATATATATCGTAATGTTATCACAACAATCTTAAAGAAGAAAAATGGTGAAGCATTAACAAAAGCAGACCTAGATTTCCAAAACGTTTCAAATGGTGTTGATGGAGTTAAGTTTATCCATAAAGCCGTTGAAAGTGCTAAAAAGGGAACTTGGGTTGAATATTAATTAAGGTTTTATTGGTTATTCTTAAAGAAAACCATTAATATAGAAATAAAAAATAATAGGAGGAAAGTATTTCTATGAAAAAAACAAAATTATTTGGCACATTAGCAGTTGCTGCAATGGTTGTCGGATTAGCTTCATGTAGTGGTGGCGAAAAAGATTTAGTCATCTTAGTTCCAAGTGCTGACCATGGTTGGACTGGTGCTATCTTAAGTAACGCTAGAGACTATGCTAATGAATTAAAAGAAAGTGGTGACTATGAATACAATTTCGTCGTCCAAACTTCCGATGGTTCAGAACAAATGAACCAACAAATGGAAGACTTAGTCGCAAGAAAAGATACTGTTGCTGGTGTTGTTACACTTCCTTGGGACGCAAGTGCTAAACCAGGTGTTGAAGCATTAGCAAACGCTAATATTCCATTCGTTGTCGTTGATAGAGTCATTACAGATAGCACAATTATTAAACAAAGTGACTACTGGGTTGGTGATGTTCGTGGAAATAACGAAATGATTGGCGAATTAACAGCTAAATATTTCATTGATCATTATGATTTAAAAGCAGGAGAAGATAAGATTTTAGTTATTCCTGGTGATAACTCATCAGTTCCACTTGCTAGAAACGATGGTTTCCAAACAGCATTAAAAAACGCAGGTTGGACACAAGATCAAATTACAGCAGCTTGGGATCAAACTCCAAGTACTGGCTGGTCAAGAGCAACAGCTTCTCAAAACTTCATTGCTTGGTTAAAAGCTGCTTATTCTAAAGATAAGACATTAGCAGGTTATAGATGTGTCTTTACACATGACTCAGAATGTTCAATGGGTATTCTTGAAGCTTTAGTTAATCCAGATTCAGGTTTAACAGAAGATGAAAAAACAGCATTTGGTACAGCTGTTGAAGTTATTGCATCATCCAGCGGTTTACAAGAAATGTATGATGTCATTAAAGGACAACACGCAAGACAAGCTGAATTTGATGAATATGTCGCAAACGTTGACTTCTTTGATGTTACATATCCACCATCAATGATTAAAACTGGTGTTGATGATATGCTTACATATTTAAAAGATGGCACAAAGATTGCTGGTCAAGATCACGTTGTTCCAGTTGATGTAGTTGATAAAGATAACGTTGATGAATTCTACGATCTTGGATTCTAATTGTAAGATAACATTAAATAAAATAAATTAAAGATTAAATTTATTGGAGGTCATAATGAAATATGACCTCCAATTTATTAAAAAAGGAGGGAAAAGAGAATGCTCAAACTTGAAATGATCAACATTAACAAATCATTCTTTGGTGTTCAAGTTTTGCATAATGTTTCCTTAAAAGTTAAAAAAGGCACAATTCATGCTTTAATTGGTGAAAATGGTGCTGGTAAATCAACATTGATGAATATTTTAGGTGGTGTTTATCAATTAGATTCTGGTATTATTAAAATAGATGGCAAAGAAACTGGCAATTTAAATGTTAATACCTCAGAAAAATTAGGTGTTGCATTTGTTCACCAAGAAATAAATTTATTTAACGACTTAAAAGTATACGAGAATATATTTATTACTAAGGAAATTAAAAAATTTGGATTTATCGATTCAAAAACTATGATTGAAAAGTCAAATAATCTTTTCAAAGAATTAGGTGTTGATATCGACGCGAATGATTTAGTGGCCAATTTATCAACTGGTAAAAAACAATTACTTGAAATTTCAAAAGCGTTATTTGCTAATGCTGATTTGTTTATTTTAGATGAACCTACAACAGCTTTGTCTAATGAAGAAATTGACCACTTCTTTAATATAATCAATAACCTTAAAAAACACGGCAAAACCTTCATATTTATTTCACATAAGATGCCAGAAATTTTCAAATTATGTGATGAATATACAGTTTTAAGAAATGGTTATTGTATATCTAGTGGAAAAATAAGTGATACTACTCCAGAACAAATTACAAAAGATATTGTTGGTGAGGGATACGATAATAAAGATTATTATCGTAAGAGAAAATTAGGTGATGTAGTTTTAAAATTAGTTAATTACAGTGGTCCTGGTTTTCATGATGTTAATTTAGAAGTTAGAAAAGGTGAAATTATTGGTTTTACCGGACTTCAAGGTGCTGGAAGTAGTGAATTAATGCAAACAATGTTTGGTGTTGTTAAATCAAATGGCGGCGATGCCATTGCATTTGATAAACAATTAACAAATAAATCAATTAAAAAAGTTATGAAAGATAAAGTTGGAATGGTTCCTTCAAATAGAAAAGAAAATTCTGTCTTTGATTCTTTAACAATTTTAGATAATACATCAGTTGCTTCCAATAGTATTAATAGCAAAATTGGTTTTTCACCAAAAAAAGAAAGAACTTTATATGAAAGTTATAAAAAACAATTAAATATAAAAGCAAAGTCTAGCAATGATTTACTTGTTTCTTTAAGTGGTGGTAATCAACAAAAAGTTATTATTGGTCGTTGGTTAAAAACTAACGCCGATATATTATTGCTTGACAATCCAACTCAAGGTATTGATGTTGGTGCAAAAGCTGAAATTTATAAATTGCTTCTTGAACTTGCTGAACAAGGAAAAACAATTATTTTCAATACGTTAGAAGTTCCAGAAATTATGAAATGTGCAGATAGATGTTGCGTTTTCTATCACGGCACAATTGAAAAAATACTTAATCATGATGAAGTTACAGAAGAAAAAGTCATGTATTATGCAACAAGCGCAAACAAAACGGAGGTAGAAAACAATGACTAATCCATTTAGCATTACAGATTCCTTTTATGGTAATAATGAGACATTCCAAAGAAGAATAACTGGAAAAGAACTTGGTAAAGCTGCTAAAGGCTTCTTTAAAAAGACTTGGTCTAAAGCAAATTATCTTTACATTTTCTTAGTCGTTTTAGTTATTTATATTCTTTCAACCATTAGATACTTTAACTGGAGCTTATTTACAAACATTTTCTCATCATCCATATTTATTGGAATTGTTGCCGTAGGTATGGGTTTGATTATTCTTCTTGGTGAGATTGATTTATCGGTTGGTAGCATGTATGCTTTATCGATTACGATATCGATTATTGCATATAATAACGTAATTGTCTCACTTGGAAACACAGCTCTAGGCTTCTTTGTATGTTTACTTGTATCAATTGGTAGTGGTTTATTATTTGGGTTTATTAACGGATTTTTTGTTGGTATTGTAAAAATGCCATCATTCATCGTCACTCTTGCTACAACATTAATTTTTAGAAGCTTTGCTCAATATATTGGTGATGTTACAAGAACAACAGCTGAAACATCTGGTTGGGTTAATGGATCTATTTTAAATATGCTTAATTATGGTCCTGGATTAAATAACTGGGTTAGAGAATTAGGTGCTGTACAATTTGCATCAATTACTCTTCCAACAATTTTATTTATCCTTGTTGCTATATTAATTTGGTTAATGACTAAATATACAAAATTTGGAAGAAAAATTTATGCAGTTGGTAGTAATCCAAAAGCCGCAACATTAGTTGGTATTAAATCTAATTGGATTAAAACAATTGTATTCTCCCTTGCTGGTGCATTAGTTGGATTTGCAGGTTTCTTACATATTGCTTCAAGAGGTAACCTTGATACATCTTCAACTGGTAATTCATATGAACTTTCTGCAATCGCTGCTGTTGTCTTAGGTGGTATTGCAATGACTGGTGGAAAAGGTAGCATAGTTGGTGTTATCTTTGGTATTGCTGCTTTCCAAACAATTGATAAAATTATTTCTGCTTTAAACTTAAACCCATTCTTAAATGATGCTATTAAAGGTGCAATCTTAATTATTGCTATCTTAATTCAAGTTTTACACTTTGATAAAGATAAAGCGATTTATTTCTTACAGAAATTTAATCTTATTTATGTACCAAATAAAGACTTGTTATTGGATGCAGAATATAAGAATAAAGTTGAAAAAGTTGAAAAAGATTTTGAAAACAAGATTAATAAAGTTAATCATTCAACAAAATTAAGTGAAGAAGAAATCGTTAGTAAAATTAACGAATTATTAGATCAAAAAGAAACAATCTTAAAGAAATTAAATAATAAATATACTGTTTTAATTGAAAAAGCAAAAGTTTATCGTGAAATTCATGATAAAGATGAAAAATTAAATGAAGAAATTAATGATAAAAAGGCTAAATTACTCAATTTAAAACAATATAATACTCATTTATTAAAAAATAAAAAAGAAGAAGTTGCTCCAAGATTAAATCTATATTATTCATATGAAAAAGATTTACTTCTTGATCAAATGAAACAAGAATATGAAACTAATAAAGCAATTCTTGAACTTGAAAATAAACTTGGTGCTAGCTTAAAACAACTTGAATATATTAGAGATTTTGCTTTAAATTATGCAAAAGATGATGAAGCCTTAAAAGAAAAAGTTTCTAAGTTATTTGATAAAGACTCTGCTAAATTTAATAAAGGAAAAGAAGATATTAAAGTTAGAAGTGCAAAATTAGAAGAAACATATAAATCTGATTTAGAAAATTATCAAACAAAGATGGATGAATTAATTTCAAAACAACAACAAATTGATAAAGAAAAAGAAGATCAATATGTTATTCAAATTCAAAAACAACAAGAAAAAGAAGATTTGAGAAAAACAAAACTTGCTGAACATGAAAAATTAAAAGCTGAAAAGGCTGATATTAAAAAGCAAGAAGAAGAAAAAGCTCAAAAAGAAAAAGATAATGTAGATTCTAAATTAAAGGAAAGATTAAATAACATCGTTAAAAATAGAAAATAAAATTTAATATATTAATTTTTCAAAAATAATAAATGAGAAAGGAGTATTAAGATGAAGAGTTATAAAGATATTAAAAAAGTAGAATATTTAGGTCCTACTAGCAAAGATCCATTTAGTTTTAAATTTTATAATCCTGATGAAGTAATTGCTGGTAAAAAGATGAGAGAACATTTAAAATTTGCTCTTTCATGGTGGCACACAATGGATTATTGTGGCGTTGATATGTTTGGAGGACCAACTGAAGATAAAAATTTTGGTCAAACAGATCCAATGAAAATTTATGAAGCAAAAGCAGATTTAGCTTTTGATTTAATGGATAAATTATCAATTGATTATTACTGTTTCCATGATGTTGACATTGCTCCACAAGGTAAAATTTATAAAGAAACATTAGCTAATTTTAATCATATGGTTGACTATCTTGCTAAAAAACAAGAAACTCATAGTCAAAGACTTCTATGGTCAACAGCTAATAACTTTGGTGATAAAGTATTTATGAATGGTGCTGCAACTTCTCCAAATGCTGATGTATTTGCACTTGCTGCTGCAAAAGTTAAAGCATGTATTGATGCAGATGTTAGACTTGGCGGAACTGCTTATGTATTTTGGGGTGGAAGAGAAGGTTATGAAACACTTTTAAATACAAACATGAAATTAGAACAAGATAATTTAGCTAGATTTTTCAAAATGGCTAGAGATTATGGAAGAAGCGTTGGATTTAAAGGTGATTATTTATTAGAACCAAAACCAAAAGAACCAACAAAACATCAATATGATTTTGATAGCGCAACTTGTTGTAACTTCTTAAGAACTTATGGTTTATTAGGTGATTTTAAACTTAATATTGAAGCAAACCATGCGACACTTGCTGGTCATACTTTCCAACATGAATTAAGAGTTGCTCGAGATAATGGTGTATTTTGTAGTATTGATGCAAACCAAGGCGATTATTTATTAGGTTGGGATACTGACCAATTCCCAACAGATGTATATAATGCTTTATATGCAATGTATGAAGTTATTAAAGCTGGTGGATTTAAAAATGGTGGTTTAAACTTTGATGCTAAAACTAGAAGACCATCTAATACATTAGAAGATATTTTATTAGCATATATTGCTGGTATGGATACATTTGCTTTAGGTTTAAGATTAGCATATAAATTAATCGAAGATGGAAGAATTGATGATTTTGTAAATCATAGATATGATTCTTATAAATCTGGTATTGGTAAAAAGATTGTCGATGGAACAACTGATTTTAAAGAATTAGCAGAATATGCTTTAAATAATGAAGAAATCAAAGTTGAAAGTGGTCGACAAGAATACTTAGAAACTATTGTAAACGAAGTAATGTTTGGAAAATAATAAGAAAATGCAAAATATAGACAAGTATTATTTAGGCATTGACCTTGGAACTTCATCTATAAAAGTTAGCATTTCTGATTATAAGGGTAAGATTCTTTTAAGTGAGAGTGAATCTTACCCTCTTTTAATGCCTAATGAAAATTGGACTGAACAAAATCCTGATGATTGGTATAATGCCTTAATTAATGTATTAAAAAGATTAAATAAAGAAGTAGATTTATCAAAAGTTGCAAGCTTATCATTTTGTGGTCAAATGCACGGTTTAGTTGTTTTAGATGAAAATGATAAAGTTATTAGACCAGCAATTTTATGGAATGATTCAAGAACTGTTAAAGAAGTTGATTATCTAAATAATGTAATTGGTGCAAATAAATTAATTGAATATACATCAAATATCGCACTTTGTGGATTTACTGCACCAAAAATTTTATGGCTTAGAAAAAATGAACCAGAAAATTTCAAAAAAATAAATAAGATAATGCTTCCAAAAGATTATCTTGCTTATAAAATTTCTGGAGTTTTTGCAAGTGATGTATCTGATTTAAGTGGAACATTATTTTTTGATGTAAAAAATAATGTTTACTCAATTAAAATGCTAGAAATTTTAGGAATAAATCCTAGTCAATTACCTGCAATTTATAATTCATATGATGTTATAGGAAATGTCAGTGATGAATTTGCTAAATTAAGTGGTTTATCAAATAAAACTAAAGTTGTAATTGGAGGTGGAGATCAAGCAGTTGGTGCTATTGGAACAGCAACAATTTCAAATGATGATTTATTTATTTCTCTTGGAACTTCTGGTGTTGTATTTTCAAGTATTGACAATTATGCATATGATAAATTAGGAAGAATCCATAGCTTTAGACATGCAAATGGTAAATTTTTATTAATGGGTTGCACATTATCTTGTGCAGGATCACTTAATTGGTGGTTTAAAGATGTTTTAAATATCAAAAATTATGATGATGAATTTGAAAATGTTGACATTAATAATATGAATGATATCTTATTTTTACCATATTTAATGGGTGAAAGATCTCCAATTAACGATCCAAATGCCAAGGGTATGTTTGCAAATTTAAATGCCATATATAAAAGAGCAGATATGACAAAAGCCGTAGTTGAAGGAATTTCTTATTCTTTATATGATGTTTTTTCAATTATGAAAGATTTAAATCTTGATTTTAAAGAAGCAAGAGTTATCGGTGGAGGTAGTAGAAATAAAAAATGGATGCAATTATTAGCTGACATTTTTGGAATTAAAATTAAGACTATTTCAACCTCTGATGGTGGCGCTCTTGGTGCTATTATTCTTGCGATGTATGGCGATAAACAATATAAATATTTAAAAGAAGCTTGTGATGAACTAGTTCATGATAAAGATATCTATATGCCAAATTTAAAAAATCATATTATTTATCAAAAGAAATTTGAACAATATCGTCAATTATATTTAAAAAACAAAAACTAAAATAATATAGATATAAAAAAAACACTTCAATTTTGAAAATTGAAGTGTTTTTATTTACTCTTTATAAATGACTATTATTGTAAATCAGTTAAAAATGCAAAGGTAGGAGTTTCAATTTTAAATGAACTATTTGTTGTATATGTTGCAGTAAATGTAACTTCACTTTCAACGACATTTTCAAATGAATCTACTGTTGTAAATGTTTTATTTGTTGTGTCAATTGATTTAAAATAGTCGCTCTCGAAATTTAATGCAATTTCATTTGTATTAATTTCACTTGGAAAACCATAATAAGTTAATTCATAGTTATATGTTTTTCCAGCAGAAATTGTAAAATCTTTACTCATTTCTGCTTGAGTTTCAGGATCAATAATTTTTAAAGAAACAATTGGTCTTACAGTTGTATCTCTAAATAATCCTTCTTTTGCATAAGCTCTTTGCCAAATACTTGTTAATTTTTCAATATATTCTTCATTTTTAATTTTTTCAAAAGTTGAAGAAAGTTTATTGTCTTCTACAAATTTTTCAATATCTGCAAATTCATTTTTTAAAGAAAGTACAGAATTATATTCTTCAATTTTTTGATTTAATTCAGTTTCCAATGTAGCAAAATCTTTGCTCATTTCTTTTGGAGTATCTAAAGTAATTGTTACAAAACTCTTATTATAATCTTCTGGATTTTCATCTTCTGAGTGAGAATAATAACCTTTAACAGCTAATTTTAATCCAGTAAATTTATTATTTTCATCATAATTAAAGATAAGTCTTGCTTCACTAATACTTTCTGGTAACATCATTAAAGCTATAGGTCCCATTGCTCCTGCAGATGTTTTAATAGTATCTAAAACAGAAGGCCAAATTTGAGTATTTAATAATTCAATAATAATAGGAGATATAGAAATACCATCTTCAGCTTTTTCTCCATAAATTAAAATTGA
This sequence comes from uncultured Bacilli bacterium, assembly GCA_944349595.1. GTDB lineage: Bacteria > Bacillota_I > Bacilli_A > RFN20 > CAG-826 > Alectryobacillus. The sequence continues at coordinate 41,407 of CALVNF010000004.1, forward strand.
ATCTAATAAAGTAAGAATTGAATTTAAATCAAAACTAGTTGAAGAATCACTACCATCAGATGGTAAAATTCCTAAAATTGTTGGTAATAATGAGAAAACAAGTTCTCCAGCCAATCTTCCAATAGAATCCTCTGTATATTCTGATGTATATAATGTTGAATTTAATTTACTTGTAACAGTTGTTTGTAATTTGTTTGGTTGAAGTGAATAAATATCTACATTAGTTGCAGTTTTTAATGAATCAGCGCTCCAATCAAGGCCAACTGAAGTTAATAAATCACTAATATTTGGAACTAATCCTAAAATAAATCCAACATTTGATAGATCCATATTTAAATGGAATTTTAAATTATTATATAATTCAGCAGCTTGTAATGATTTATCAAATTGTAAATCAAGACTTAATGGTATTGCCAATGGGTCTTCAGCTCCCATTAAGTGAACACCAATACTAGCAGCAATATTTGCGCCTTTTGAATAATCATAAGTTTCAAATGTTGATAACATATCTTCAACATATTTTGGCATAACAAATACTGAAGTAGTTGCTGTTGCTTCTGGATCTAAGACAGAAGTAGCTGTAATTTGAACAAATCCTGCTTTAATACCAGTAACTAAACCATTTTTATCAACAGTTGCTCTTTCTTCATTTGATGATTCCCAAGTTACTTGTCCTCCAGCTCCGTAAAGATTAGCACTTAATTGAACTGTTTTATTAATTCCAACTTTTGAATCACCATTAATTTCAACTAATGATTCTCCTTGAATTTTTTCAAAGTTGGCATTAATTAGAGTGATCTCTTTATCTACTGTATAAGAATAAGTTTGATCAGATGTACCAGCAATTACTTTTCCGTTAACTGTAACGTTTAATAATTCATAACCAAAATCTGGTAAAGCAGTAATTGTAATATCTGATCCAATATTTGTTTCAGTTAAATCGCCAACGACTGAAACTTCTCCACCAATAATTCCATCTGATATTACAATACTTGATTTTTTGTCAGTTTCATTTTGTGTTGTTAAACTAGAAGTTGTATCGCTACATGATGTTACACCTAAAAGCATTGTTCCTGTTAATAACAACACAGCTAAATTTCTTTTATTTTTCATAATTTCCTCCATAACAGTAACATTATACTACAAATATTATAATTGTAAAACATTTAGTTTTGAAAACTAGATATTGTGGTTTTCAAAAAAATAATTAAGATTTGCACAATTTATTTGTATTTTACTTATATTTTTAGTAAAATTTTAGCATGAAAAAAGAAACTATTATTTTTAGTGTATTAACTGCTTTCGCAGGAACTGTAATTGGCGGAACAACTGGCTGGTTTATCGGAACTATGTATCGAAAACCACAAGAAGTTAGTAAAATTAGTCCATGTAAAGTTTTAGTTATTAATGAAAATGATGAATTTGATATAAATTTAAGTGCAAATGAAGGTGAAATAGGACAAGAAATTGACTTCAAAATTTCCTCATCAAGTTCTAAATATTTTTTAGATTATGTCAATATTAACGATCAAAAGTATATTCCAAATACTGATAAGTATTTTTATTTCAATTTAAAAGAAGGTCAAAATACAATTGAACCAGTTTACAAATTAGTTAGCTCTCAAGATTATGATAAAAATGAATTTGTAAACATTCATATAGAAGATAAAGAATTTAATGGTGAAGCAAAAATACTTTATAATGGTGAAAAATTTGAAGAAAAAGAAGTTCACACTTATAGAACAATTGATTTAGAATTTGAACCTTACGATGGATATTATTTAAATAAAGTTTTAATAAATAATGAATTTATTCTTTGCCATAATGAGGATGAAAGTTATAGTTTTAGAACTTTTAAACCAGAAAATGGTGAAGATTTAACGATTTTTCCAGAATTTTTAAAAGATGGTGAGGTTGTTGATGATAAATATACAGAATTTCAATCAATTTTAGAAAATGATTATAATGGCGAAATTGAAAAAATTAATTTAGCAAGCGAAGAAATTTTAAATAAGTTTTCTATTGCTGATCTTGCAAGAATTAGTTTTTTAAGAGTTCAAAATTTAAAAGAAAATTATCTTGCTAAAAGTTATAACGAAGCACGATCAACAGCTGCATTTATTACAAATGTTCAAAGTACTAATACTGGATTTATTAAAAATAATGATCATTTAATGAAAGAAGTTATTTCATATAGTAGTAATGCTCAATATTCTCAAAGAATTTTAAATAAAGATAATTATAATGATTTAGAAATTTATTTTTCTTATGGTGATAAAGTTGAAAGTAATTTTAAAGCTGATTTTGTAAATTATTCGCAAAAAGTTGATACTACAATTAGCGATTATGTTTTAGATTATGGGATTCAACCTTTTGATTTAATCAATTATCAATTGTATACATCATATATGTTAAATGAAAGCAGTGATATTTGTGGCGAAGAATTTGATTCAACAATTGAAAAAACAAATGATGGTTATATTTTAACATTAAACTTGTCACCAGCTAGTGTTTATAACTATGCAAAATATATGACAAGTACAACAAATTATCCTGGTGCCTCAGCAATCATTCAACAAGTTGGAGCTCCAATTTTTTCAAAAGTTGGATTAAAAATGGTTTTAAGTAACGATTTTTATCCTGTTGAATACATTACAAGAGAAGAATATGAAGTGCAATCTAAATTTGGTGCTAATGTTCCAACAAAAGGTTATGGAAGTTCAACTTTTTATTATGATGATCCAAGTGAAAATCCAGAAATGATCATTCCAAATTTAGATAAAAATGTTGATTATGAAGATACATATGGGAAAATTGACTTATGAAAAATTTTTTTGAAAAGATGACTTGGTGGAAATATTTAATTATTTTTGGAATATTTTTAATTATTTCTTTTTTAATTTTATTTTTGATTTTCTTTTTTATTTATAGCTAATAATTATAGTTTAATTTAATTTTTAATATTTTTATAAAATTCTAAAAATTCTTCTTCGGTTTGTAAAAGTTGCAACTCATCATAAGTTTCAATTTTATCTTTTGTTAAATTAATTTGAGACATTTCTATTAAGTTTTGTTGTATAAATGAATCGTATGTAATTACACCATTATAAGGAATTAAAGTAACATCAATTAATATATTTTTTGTTTTGAATAATTTAACAAATGGAACTGCTAAAGCTTTTACTAATAATCGTACATCGTTTTCAAAATCTAAAAGAATAAGACCGTCTTTGGTTATATCTAATATTATGTAAGATGAACGTCTTGATTCTCTTAAAGAATTTAAAACAATATAATCATCATAACTCAAAATTCGAGCGCCACTTTTAATAAATGAAGATACATAATAATCACTTTTTTCAGCTACTTTATCAAAAACTTCGACCATTTCTTCTTCACTTCCTGTAACATTATCAAAATCATAAAGATTTAATTTTTTATGTATGAACTTTTCAGCACAGTAGTCATAATAATCACAAATTAATTTTTTAAATTTGAAATATTCATTTTTATCTTTGAATATTGTTTCATCAATAATATCTTCATTAATTTCTAATTTATCATTAAGTTTAGATACCTTTATGTCGATAATCGTATTACCCTTTAATAGCCATTTAGGGGTATTATAATTTATATGCAAATACTCATTTAGTTTATCTTCATTTTCATCTTCGTCTTCTTCTTGAAAAAATCTCTCTGGATCTGGTAAATCCATAAGAGAAGAAAAATAATGAGAAGGATCATAAATTAAATAATATTGAAAGGAATCCTCATCTATCTCTATTGGAAATAGCATAAATGTATTTGCAAAAGAAAGAACTTGTTCTTTAGAATATCTTTTATAATCAACAATATTATAATGTTCACAAGCATCTTTTATTGATTGTAAATACCTTCGTAAATTAAATTGTTCGCCGATACATTTATGATAGATATATTTTTTTCCATAATTCGCAAATAAAATAAGATAAGATTTAGTTATTTGTTTATCGTATTCTTTAAAACTTAATTTTGATTCTGGGAAGGCATCTTTGTACATTTTAAACATATCTTCTTTTGTAAGAATTCCATACAAATCAAGAAGTCCTTTATTAAAATCTACAAATTCGCTAATTTCTAATGCTTTATAATAATTATTTTTAACATATGAAATCAACCAATCATATTGTGGATTTAATATTTCTTTTTTCTCTTGATATATATAATCTTCTATAAAAAGTTTCCATTTAATAAAATTATCATTGGATGATAATTCTTCATCTTTTTTATTATCAAAGTCTTTTAAATAATTTACTAAAGAAGTTGTTAAAAAATATAATATTCTTTCATGGTCTTCTTTAAAATAGTTGACTATTTTAAAATACATCTCTTTTTTTGTTACTTTATCATAATATTTAGCTGTACTTTTAAAAAGAGAATAATAAGTTTCGTATGTTCCTTCTTTTGGGTATAAATTATAAAAATATTCGTCCTTCATCAATAATATTTTAATGAATTTTATAAATTTTAAAAAGAATTTTTGGTGGACCTGACGAGGATCGAACTCGCTGCCTCCTCCATGCCATGGAGGCGCTCTACCAACTGAGCTACAGGCCCGGCGATAATTATTATATTTAAATTAAAAATAAATTTCAAGGCGGTGTAATTTTGTTAAAATATTAGTATATGAATTTTGAATATTTAGTTTTCGATTTAGATCGAACATTGTTAAATGATGACAGAAAAATAAGTGACTTTACATTTAAAGCTTTAACAAAGCTTCGTGAAAACGGTAAAAAAATCATCTATAACACTGCAAGAGGTTATGGTGAAACAATGAATGTTATTAGAAGATTTCAACCTGATTATACAATTTGTGGTGGTGGAAGTTTAATTTTAAATAATCGATTTAAAACATTATTTAAAAGTCCAATACCACCAGAATTTACAAATAAATTAATCAAATTTTTTAAAAAATATAACATTCATTTTACAGTTCAAACTTATGATAAAGGATTCTCTGACGATCAAAGTTTAGTTAGAGATACATTTATTAAAGTTGATTATAGTTTTTATACAAATGATTTTGCTTATAAAATTGACATTTATTTTGAACACTCTGATGATTTATTAGAAAAAATTAAAAAAGAAGCCGCTAAATATTTTTTACAGCTAACTCCATATTCAAGACCTGGATGTTATAGATTAAATAATATTGGTGATTCTAAATATAATGGATTATTTGAACTTTGTAAAATTGAAAAAATTAGCTTAGCACAAGTAATCTCATTTGGTGATGATATTAATGATTTAGAAATGCTTTTAAAATCTGGAAAAGGCGTATTAGTCGGAAATAATAATGCTCATTATCAAGGTAACGACATTGATATTTGTGATACAAATAATAATGATGGACCAGCAAAATATTTACTTAAGTTGTTTAATTTATGAATAAAAAATATATTTTAAGTATTGATCAGGGAACAACATCTTCAAGAGCAATATTAATCGATAAATTTGGTCAAATAATTGAAAAATCTTCCAGAGAGATTAATTTAATTACGCCTAAAAGTGGATGGATAGAAGCTGATCCAATAGAAATTTGGTTGAGCGTAGTTGAATGCATTAACCAAGTTTTAATTAAAAGTAATACAACATTTAATGATATAGATTGTATTGGAATTACAAACCAAAGAGAATCAGTTGTAGCATTTGATAAATTTACAGGTGAGCCTTTATATAATTGCATAATTTGGCAATCAAGACAATCTCATGAAATTTGTGAAAGATTTTTAGATAAAGAAGAATTTATTTTTAAAAAAACCGGATTAAAAATTAATCCTTATTTTAGTGCTTCAAAAATGATTTTCATTTTAGAATATTTAAGAAACGTTAAAAAATTACCTGAATCATATATACAAAATAATGTTTATATCGGAACAATTGATTCTTGGTTAATTTATCGATTTACTAATAAAAAAGAATTTAAAACTGATGTTTCAAACGCTTCAAGAACAATGCTTTATAACATAAATACTTTTGATTATGATGATGAATTATTAAATTTATTTAATATAAAAAGAAATATGTTACCAAAAGTACAAGATTCTTGTAGTTTATTTGGATATAGTGACTTTTTTAATACAAAAGTAAAAATCACATCTGTAATTGGAGATCAACAAGCTGCATTATTTGGACATGCCTGTTTTAATAAAGGCGATTTTAAATGTACCTATGGTACTGGCTGTTTTATGCTTTTAAATATTGGTAAAAATATAGTTTTTTCAAAAAAAGGTTTGTTAACTTCAATTGGATGGAAAATTAAAGATGAATATTGTTATGTTTTAGAAGGAAGTATCTTTGTTGGTGGTGCTGTTATTAAATGGTTAAGAGATAATTTAAAAGTTATTGAAAAAGCAAGTGAATCAGAAAATTTAGCGAATGAAATAAAAGATGACCAACAAGTTTATTTTGTTCCAGCTTTTGTTGGACTTGGCACTCCATATTGGAATGATGATGTTAGAGGAACAATTTATAATATTAGTCAAAATACAACCTATAAAAATATTGTAAAAGCAGGATTAGAGGCTATTGCATATCAAGTTAAAGATGTTTTTAATGTCATGCATAAAGATGCAAAAATTAAAACTAATATTTTAAAAGCTGATGGTGGTGCAGCGGAAAATAATTATTTAATGCAATTTCAAGCTGATTTATTAAATATGAAAGTAGAAGTTGACAATAATTTAGAAATGACTTCAACCGGAGCTGCATATTTAGCTGGTTTATATTCCGGATTTTTTAAATCTTTAGATGAAGTTAAAAAATTAAATGAAATTAAAAAAGAATATTATTGTAAAATGGATGAAGAAAAAAGAGAAAAACTTTATGATGGATGGAAAAAAGCCATCAAAAATGCAATAAATTATTCAAAATAAGAACAAGGAAGTAATAAATGGTTTTAGAAAAAGGTATTGAATATATAATCGTAGCTAATAAAGAATGCAATTCTTTAGTTTTAAGTTACCGAGATAAAAATCCTTACATTTCATTTACTTTTTATGATGTTACATCTTTTAAAAAATGTTTTTCTTTTGATTACGATATTGAAACAATTAATTATTTATTATCTTTAACAGACGAGAATAAAAAACATATTTTTGATTATTTAAAGATTAAAAAATATTTAAATATTGTTCATTTCTTAGAAAAAAACGAAACAAATGATGAAAATCTTAAGTTGTTTTTGAATATTAAAAATGTCTTATTAAATAAAAATTTACTAATTGAAAATAAATATACAAATCAAACTTTTAAAAATAAACAATTAATTTTTATTGATTTAAAAGATGATATTGAAATTAATTATCTAGTAAAAAAATATAATTTAAATGCAAAATATTTAGGTTTTGCAGAGTTTTTTGATTTTTTAAAACCTAATGATAAACAAAATGTAGTAGTTTTTAACAATATTTTTCAGCAACTTGAATATGTTATGAATTCAATTGTAGAAAAATTCAATAAAATGCCAGGTAGAAATAATGAATCTTATAATAATGAAGAAAATATAAATGTAGACGTTATTAAAATTACAAATGAAAAAAAATTAGAAAATAATATAAAAATAATTGGTAATATTGATAATCTTGCTTTCTTTTTACCTTACTTCAAAAAAGCTTATAATTTAGATTTTTATTATAAAAAAAGAACATCTTTACTTAATATAAATAGTGTTAAAAGATATTTAAATTATTTATATAGTGTAACTAAAAACCTTGATACTAATAATAAATATCCAATTATTAATCAATATATATTACAAGTGAATAAAATTATTAATCAATATAAATTAAATACTTATGAGTTTGATTTTGGATTTAATGTTTTAAATCAAATTCTTCAATCTACCATCAATGTTGAACAAGTCGGAGATAAAGGCATTGAAATATTAAATGATGAAATTGATTATAAATTAGATAAAGAATATTATTTATTAGATTTTGTTCAAGGAGTCTTTCCAAAAGAATTTACAAACGATAACATTTTAGATGACGAATTATTAAAAGAAAATAATATAAATCCTTCATATCAATTATATAAACTAGAATATGAAAGAGTTAAAAATTTTATAACATATGGTAATTTTAGTTTAATTTCTTATTATAAAAAACACGTTGGAGAAAGAATTTATCCATCACTTTTAGTTAAAGATCTTAATTTAAATGATAAAGAATATATTAGAAAAAGAGAAGAAGTAAATGATTTTTCTTCAATTGATGCAAATTTAAAATTTAGTATTATAAAAAATGAGAAAGATAAATTTAATAAAAATTCGATTTTTTATAATGTTTATAATAAGTCAAACATAATAGAAAAAAATTATTACACGAATAATTTTAATTGGGAAGGGGAAAATAAACAAGAAATTGAGGAATTAAAAGAAAAAACCTTTTCAATTTCTCAAATTCAAAAATTTTCACAATGTCCATTTTCATATTATTTAACTTATATTTTAAAGATAAATGAAAATATTGACGATTTTAGTATTAGAGTTGGTAATTTTTTACATAAAGTTTTAGAAAATGTTTATAAAGATGATTTTAATTTAGAAAAAAGCGTTGAAGAAAATAAAAATAATTATTTTTTAAATAAAATTGAACTTATTTTAAGTGATAAAATTATAGAAAATTTTAAATATTATGTTGATGTATTATTAGATATAAAGAAAAATATCAACTTTGTTAAAGATTTTCATGAGAAAAATTTCAAACTTAAATTAGAAGATTATGATTTCGAAGGAAAAATTGACTCATTAATAATTACAAGTGTTAATAATCAAAAATATATAAATGTTTTAGATTACAAAACAAATGGAAAATCTTTTGATTATGATGAGATAAGCTATGGAGTTAATATTCAACTTCCAACATATATTTTATTAGCGACTTCAAATAATTATTATATGAATTATGAAATTGGATTTGCAGCTTTTTCAAGACTTTTAAATCCTAATTTATTATATATAGATGATGGTGTAATTGATCTTAAAAAAGAAATAGATAAAATGCATTTTACAGGTTTTTTAAATAGTGAAGAAGAATTTAAAAAGAGCTTAAATAGTGAATATTTTAAAAAATTAAAATCTTATCCTTTATATCAAGTTAAAAATGATGAAGGAATAACAGAGAAAAATATTAATGATATATTAGAATTAACAAAAAAAGTTATTATAAATAAAATAAAAGATATTAAAAATTATAAATTTGATGTTTTTCCAATAAGAATTAAAAAAGATAATGAAAGAAATACTCCTTGTACATATTGTAGTTTTTCTAATATTTGTTATGTTAGAAAAAACGACTACAATCAGTATAATAATGTATCTGATACAGATAAAAACACAAATAATGATTTATCAATAGAGGATGAAGAAGATGAGTAAAAAGTATTTTACAGATGAACAATTAGATGCAATCAAGGCTTATGGTTCTAACATTATTGTATCCGCTGGGGCTGGTTCAGGCAAAACTGATGTCTTATCAAATAAAGTCAAAGACGTCTTTTTAAATCACGGCCTTCTTCCATCAAATATTTTAGTTTTAACATTTACAAATAGCGCTGCTTTTGAAATGAAAAATAGAATAATAGGCACTTTAAAATCAGACAATAATGTAAAAAAAGAATTTATAGACCAAATAAATACTTCACATGTCCAAACTTTTGACTCCTTTACATTATTTGTTTTTAAAAAATTTTCATATTTATTAAATTTGAATTCAAATATATCTATTATTAATCCAATAGATCTCAAAATTAAAAAAGATGAAATACTAGATAAAATAATTCAAGAAAAAATAGATTCAAATGATGAGACATTTATAAAATATTTTAAAGAATATTGTTTTTTAGATTTAAATATTTTTAAAACAATTATTTATAATACGTTAGATTTTTTAGATAAGAGTATTGATAAAGAAAAATATTTAAATGATTTTAAATTGTTATATAAAACAAAAGAAACTACAAAAAAGGATTTTGATGATTATATAAATAATTTCTTTTCAAAAATTAAAAAAATGTATGATAAATGTTTTAATAATGATGAAATACATTTTGAAAATACAAATTATTTAAAAGAAGCAGAAAAATATTATCTTAATGAATTTTTTGGAAAAGATATTATAAATTATATTAAATTCTCAGATGAACATAAAAGACCTGCAGCTCAAAAAAAGGTAATGAGATTAGGTGAAACTGATAAAGCTTTAAATGATAAATTTAAAAATGATTTTAATGCTATTATTAATGAATATAAAGGGTATCCATTAAAGTTGGATGAAAATTTAAAATTTATCGAAGAAGAAAACAAAACATTAGAATTCTTTTTAACTATTGTAAAAACATTAAATGATAAATTAGATGATTATAAAAAAATGATCAATAAATTTACTTTTGATGATATTGCAAAAATTTCATATAAATTATTAGATTTCAAAGAAGTAAAGGCTTATTTGACTAATACTTTTAAATTTATTTTAATAGATGAATACCAAGATACAAACGATATACAAGAAGCTTTCATCAATAAATTTTCTAATAATAATGTATATAGTGTCGGAGATGTTAAACAATCAATTTATAGTTTTAGAAATGCAAATTGTGATATTTTTAATAACAAATTTATAGTTTTTAAAAATGACAAAGCCAAAGGTCAAGCTTTGCAATTAACTAATAATTTTCGTTCAAGAGAACAAATTTTAAATAATGTTAATCAAATTTTTGGTCATTTATTTGAAAAAGATGACAATATTGATTATAAACGCGATCATAATATTAAATTTGGATTAAAACTTTATAATGACAATATTTATAATATTAAACACTATGGAGTTAAATTATTGAATATTTCTTTAAAAATGCAAGATTATGCAAAAATATATAATATTAAATCTAAATTAGATTGTTATGGTTATTTTATTTGTCAGGATATAATCAAAAAAATGAATTCAGGATTTATGGTCTATGATAAGGATACTAAAACGTTAAGAGAAGCTAAATTTAGCGATTTTTGTATTATCGCATCGAGAAAAAAATATTTTGATAGAATTGAAAAAGTATTTAATAAATATCATGTTCCAATTATTAATTATAAAGATCAAGATATTAATGTCTCAATGCCAATTGTTGTATTAAAATCGATTATTTCTTTAATATATGAACTTAGCAAAGATGAAGATTCAAGAAGTGAAATAAAATTAAAAGAATACTATTTATCAATTGCAAGATCATACTTATATAAAAAAAATAAAGATGATTCTAGTGAAAAAAATAACGAAACAAAAAGAATTTCTGATGAAAAAATTGATGATTCTACAATTTATAATAATTTAAAAAATAATACATATTTAGATAGTGAAATTTTTAAAAAATGCATCGAATTATATGAAGATTTTAAAAATAATAATTCATCTTTAACTCAACTAGTTTTAAATATAATACAAAAATTTGAATTTATTGAAAAATTACCTAGAATTTCTGATCCATTAACAAATATTGACAATATTGAATACTTTTATAATTTAACAAGAGAATTTGAAGATAGTGGTAAAAATTTGTATGATTTAATTTTAATTTTCGATTACCTCAAATCAAATAATGATGAGATTAAAAGTGAGTATTTAAATACTGTTGAAGATGCTGTAAACATGATGACAATATTTAAATCAAAAGGTTTAGAATGGCCAATTATTTACATAATCGATATTGCTTCAAATCAAATTCAAATAAAGCAATCTAAAGAAATTTCTGAATTTATGAGTAATAAAAAATATGGTATAGAAATTGGAAACAAGAATAAAAAGCATTCATTTTATTTTAATTTAATTAAAAAATATAACAAAAACGAAATTATTAATGAACTTGTAAGACTATATTATGTTGCAATTACAAGAGCTAGAGAACAATGTAATATCATTACTTTGGAGAATGATAAAAAAGAAAAAATTGTAAAAGATAGTTCTTTTTTATCATTTATCAAACAATATATAAATGATTATGAAATAGATAATGAATTTGCAAATCAATTTATCGATCCGATCAATAATTCTTATAAAAAAGAATTAGAATTAAATTTAAAATCAGAATTAAAAAATAATGATATACCTAAAGATGTTGAAAATATTACGATTAATAATGTGGAAATTAAATTTTCTGAAATTATTAATAAAAAAGCCAGTAAAAATGTTGAATTTATCGATAGTGATATTCAAAGTAAATTAGATGAAGGTAGTAAAATTCATAATTTATTATCATTAATCGATTTAAAAACTAAAGATACAAGTTTTATTACTGAAGCACAATATAAAAATATAATTGATAAATTTTTAAAATTGGATATATTTTCCAATCTTGAAAATACACAAATTTATAAAGAATATGAATTTTATGATAAAAATCAAGATATTCATGGCTTTGTTGATTTAATACTAGTCGATGAAAATGAAGTAAAGATAATTGATTATAAATTAAAAAATATTGACGATGAAGAATATAAAACTCAATTAAGTATTTATAAAAAATATATACAAGAAAAATTCAAAAAACCATGCAAAACCCTATTAATTTCAATATTAGATAATAAAATCAAGGAGGTAAATATCAATGATTGAAGATATTAAAATTTTAGAAGATGAATTTTCAGATGATGAAAGAAAAATTTATCAGGCTTTATTAAAAAAGAAAGATTGGTTAAATATTAAATTAATTAGATCGGGAAACCTTGATTATTATGTTGACGAAAAAAATAATAAAAGATATCCATTTTTAGAACATTTATTTGATAATGTTGTATTTTTTAAAAAACCTCAATATACTGGAAAGTTTGAAGATAAAGAAAAAATAAATTTATTGTTAGAAGATTATAATATTGCGATTTTTCAAACAAAAATAAACCTAAAAAACGATGCTCCATTTTATGTAGAATATGATTTTAATAAATTAGATGAATTAGGTTATCGTGCTTTATTAGCAAATTTTTATAAAATGCATAAAGAAGATGATTTAGAAATTAAATATGATAAATTAGAAGAAGCTGTAAATCAAATTAAATTATGTTGTATTGGAAATGAAGACGATTATTGTTTTGTTCTTGCAAATGAAGCATTAATTAATGGTTGTTTCTTCTTACCAATTGTTAGTAAAATTTATATAGCAAGACAAATTAGTGAAGATTTATTTAATGATTTAGAATATTATGCAAAAATGAATAAAGTTCAAATTGAGGTAATTTATGAAAATACAAAAGATAACTAAGGAAGAATTTAATATATTTTATAAAAGAATAAATCCTAATCCTTTATATGATGAAGATTTTTTATATAATTTATTAAATAATATCATTGATTATTATAATAACGAAGTAGATGTTTCTGTTTCAGATAATTTCAGTGACATAAATCCTTATAGTGTATTTTTATATTTATATGCAGAATATAATTATTGTGTTCAAGGAAAATCTGAGGAAGAGATATTAAAATTTAATAACGATATTGATTCTCTTGATGCTTTATCTTCGATTGCATTAGATAAATACCTAACTAATGAAAAAATAGATTTAAATGAAAAATATTTTGCAAATAAATTTTCTCCATCTATTTCAACTTTGACTTTATATTTAAATTTTATGAATAAAGTTAATTTACAATTTTCAAAAAATAATCCATTTATAACTTTAATTTCTGATATATTAATGAAATGTATTAAGATTTCAAAATGTACACTTGAATTATTGACAAATGGATTTGAAGCAGAAGCATTTTCAACTTGGAGAACACTACATGAAACCGAATGTGTTTTAAGAATTTTAATAAAATATAAAAAACCAGTTATTACGTCTTATTTAAAACATTTAACTTATTCTCTAGCCTATCGAAAATTAATAAAGAATCCTGACAGAACTAATGAAATATTTGAAGAGATTAAAAAAGAGATGAAAGTTTATAATTTAAAATCTAAAGACATGAAAAAATATATCGAATATGGATATTTATTAGCAATTGATGAATTTAAATTAGAAGATAATTATAAACTTAATTTTAGAGATGGTGTTGAAAAAATGGCTGGACTAGAAAATTATTCAAAACTATACGAATATAGTAGTGAAATTGCCCATTCTTCCCCATTAATGATTTATTCAAATGAACAATCTTTATTTCATTTAACATTAATTTCATTATATGAAGTATTTTTTAGAATTGAACAAATTTTCTCGAGTCATTTATTATCACTAAATGAAAATAAAGAATTTAAAGAAAGATACCTTAAAATGAGACAAGTTTATTATTATATTTTAGTTAATATATATAATAAGGAAAAAGAAATTTACTATAAATTAACAAATCATAAAACATTTTGATAAACAGATCCACCAATAAATTCTCTAATAAGTGAATTGTTTGGAACGACATTATCATCCATGTCTTCAAAGTATTTTAATAATCTCATTAATCTCTCGGCCATTGGGAAATATTCATTATCTTTTGGAATTTGAGTTAAAAGTGGCATTGCATATTTTTTAATAACGCATAATTCATATTGTAAAAATGAATTAAATACATAATCAGCATTTTCTTGAGTATCATAAATCCATTTAAATTCACCAGCTCTAACATTTTGCCACATGGAAAGAGTTTCTTCAGCTGGTGCATTTCTAAATTTATAATCTCTTACTAATCTTCTTAACAATCTTAAATCTGTTAAAGACATTGGATTTTGATCATCAAGATAAATTTGAGCTTGAGGTGCAATATAAATTCTATATTTTTGTTCGTTTGCAATTGAAGAAGTGAGCATATTATTTAAAGCATGAATTCCTTCAATAATAATAGGTTCATCTTTTTCAACAGAAATTGTTTTTCCGTCTTCAATTTTTCCAGTTTCAAAATTAAAATGAGGAAGTGTCACTGTTTTTCCTTGAATTAAATTTAATAAATCATGATTAAATCTTTCAATATTTAAAGCATGAATCGTTTCTAAATCTGGTTTTCCATCTTCTCCAAGAGGAATTTCTGATTTAAGTTTGTAATAATCATCAATTGAAATTTTAATTGATTTAATACCACGAGAAAGAAGTTCAATTCTTAATCTATTTGCAAAAGTAGTTTTTCCACTTGATGATGGTCCAGCAATACAAATTAATTTGATATTATCAATATTATTTTCAATTGCTTGACCAATTTCTGACAACATATGATTATGTCTTGTTTCACAAATATTTGCAAAAGCTATATCGCCATAAAAATTTTTAAATTCATTAATTTTTGCAATTGAGTTTGCACCAATTAATTTACCCCATCTAAATGATTCATTTAATGTTTTTCCAAAAACTGGAGCATCAATAAATGGAGGAATTTTTCCTTTTTCTTCACTACGAGGATATTGGAGAATTATTCCATCGCTATATAATCTAATTTTATAATCAGTTAAATAACCAGTTGAAGGAACCATAATACCATACATATAGTTCATATAACCGTTACAATTATAGAAGTGAACAGTATTTTCAGGTCTGTATTTTAAGATTTCAATTTTATCTTGATATCCAAATTTTTTATAAATTTCTTTTGCTTCATCAATTGGGGCAATTACCTTTTTAAATTCGTAATCAGCATCAACAATCTCTCTCATTTTTTTATCAATTTGTGCAACCATATCAAGAGAAAAAGTAGCACCACTTAATCCTTTTACTTGAATTGATCTTGAAACACTATAAGACATTCTAAATTGTAAATTTGGATACAATAATTTACATGCCATTGAGAACAAATATCTTAAAGATCTCTCATAAACTGAACATGCATCATAATCATTTAAATCAAGAAAATCAACTGTACAATCATAATATATTTCATAAGTTAATTCTCTTAATCTATTGTTAACTCTTGCAGCTAAATATTTAGTTTTATCTTCATCACGAATTAAATCAATTAGTGCTAATTTGTTTGATCTTATTTTCTTATCAACACCATAATTTTCTATTTTTACTTCAAAGGCCATAAAATTATAATTCTCCTTTTTTATTATGTATTCGTGTTTATATTATAAAAAAAATAGAGAAAAATAACAACTAAATAGATAATCAAAAAAGGTGTATAATATCAAGGTGATTTGTTAGCTTTCAAGTTAATCAAAAATCATATCGATTTAAAAATATTAAGGAATTGCGTAGTTTTTTACTAAAAAATGACTAAAAAAAGGCAGATTTTGTACTATATTTTAACTAGTACAATAAATATACTATTAGCTATAATTTCAGGAATTATATTATTTTTTTATGGATATGTAATTGAATTCGTTATTTGTTTTTTAATTAGTATATTTTTTGGTAGTTTTTTAGTAGTTAGTTTTGAATTAGAAAATAGATTTTTTAACTCAAGATCATTAATATTATTAAATTTGTCAAGGTTATTTTTAGTATTTTTATGTTTAGTTTGTTGTTTTTGTTATCTATATTTTTGCAATAAAGATATTTACTTTATTTTTACGAGCATAATTGAAATAACTATTATATATACTATAATAGTTATCAGATGGAGGTTAGAGTAGATGTTTTTAGCTAGTGGTATTAACATTGATAATATTATTGGTTTTAGAATACCAGGCGAATTTATATCTGCTTTAATTGTAATTTTAATTATAATTATTTTGTCTTTAGTTATCGGTTTTAAAGCAAAACGTGCTGATCCGCTTAAAAAACCAAAAGGCATTTTAAATATTGCCGAAATATTAGTAAGTTTTGTCGATGATCAAGTATCAAAATTAATGGGACCAAAATTTAAAAACTTCGGCGGGTATGTTTTAGGACTTGGATTATTTATCATGTTTGGTTTTATAATTGGACTTTTAGGTTTTCCAAATCCATTTACTTATTTAGGAATTACATTAGCAATTGCTTTATGCACATTAGGTGCAATTCATATAACTTCAATGAGATTTAAACATTTGAGTTATTTTAAAAGATATGTCGAACCTTTACCATTCTTTTTACCTATTAATCTAGTTTCAATGTGGGCTCCTGTATTTTCACTATCTTTCAGATTATTTGGAAATGCATTAGCAGGATATTGTATAGTTACAATTTGTTATTTAGCATTTTCAATACCTGATAGTTTTTCATTTGGATTTGTGGTCACGCCTTTATTACATGCGTATTTTGATATATTTGATGGTTTAATACAAATGGCTGTATTTACTATGTTAACAATGGTTAATGTTGCTCAAGAAGCGCCAGAAAGCGAAGAAGATTCTAAACTTCTAACTGAGCAATTAGCATAAAAAGAAAGGAGAAATTTATGGAATACATTGCAATGGCATTATTTGGTTTTGCAATAGCACTCGTTGGTATTGGAGAAGCTATTGGAACATTTAAAGCTTTAGATGGAATTGCCAGAAATCCAGAAGCAGGAAGTCATATTAGAACTACCTTAATTATTGGTACTGCTTTAGTTGAAACATGTGCAATTTACATTTTAGTTCTTGGAATTTTGGTTTGGTTTGTTAAGTAATTTATGAAGAAGAAAATCTTTCTAATTTTAATTTTATTTAATTCTTTTTTGCTAACTTCTTGTTCGGCAATTAGTGAAGAATTTGAAAGTATACCAGATAAATTATGGCCAAATATTTGGGTTACAATTTCAACAATAATTGCCTTTTTGATTATGGTTTTAATTGTCTTTGTTTTTGCCTATAAACCAGTTAAAAAATTACTCGAAAAGAGAAAAGATTATATTGAAAAAAATATTCAAGAATCAAAAAAGGCTTTAGACGATGCAAATATGGCAAAAAATAAAGCTCAAGAAGAAATTCAAGATGCTCATAAACAAGCTGGAGAAATTTTATCAAAAGCTCAACAAGTTGCCTTAGATAATCAAAATAAAATGATGGAAGATACTAAAAAAATGATTGAAGAAAGACAAGAACAATCAATCAAAGAACTTAAAAAGAATCGTGAAAATATGCAAAAAGAAATTAACGAACAAATTATTAACAATTCTTTTGATTTAAGTAAAGAAATATTAAAAAGAGAAGTTAATCAAGATGATAATGATAAATTAGTTGATGAATTTATCAATAAATTAAATAAGGAAAATCAAAATAATGATTAGAAATAAGTTATTTCATTTTTCAATTGCTTTATTTGAAGCTGGGAAAGAATTAAATATTCTTGATGAAACTCTTACTAGCTTAAAATTTGTAAGAGATGTTTTAGATAAGAATGAAAAATTCTTATTGTTTTTTGATTCTCCATTAATTGAAAAAGAAATAAAAAAACAAGTATTTAGTAATGTTTTTAAAGATAGAATTAATAAATATGTGACTTATTTCTCTTTTATTTTAATTGATTACAATGTAACGAAATATTATCATCGTATTTATCGTGAATTTAAACATATTTATAATAGAGAAAAAGGAATTTTAGAAGGTAAAATTTATACTCCTTTTACACTAAGCGAGGAAAGAGTTTCAAATCTTGAGGCAATTTTTAAAAAGAAATACAATAAACCAATTGAATTTCGACAAGTTTATCAAAAAAATTTAATTGGTGGGATAAAAATTATTATTGAAGACCAAATTTATGACTATTCTTTAAATAACAAATTAAACGTTATTAAAGATAATTTGATTAAAAACATTAAGTGAGGAAAAATCTATGGTAGACAATCTTGAAGCTTTATCTGGTTTAATAAAAAAACAACTAGAAAATTATGAAGATAAAATTGATGTTGGCGATGTTGGAACAGTCGTTACAATTGGAGACGGTATTGCTCAAATTTATGGATTAAAAAATGTAATGATGTCTGAATTACTTATTTTTCCAAACGATGTTTATGGAATGGTCATGAATTTAGAAGAAAATTCGGTTGGTTGTGTATTACTTGGAAAAGATAGTTTAATTCATGAAGGCGATGTTGTTAAAAGAACAAACAAGGTTGTAGAAGTTCCAGTCGGTGATGAATTATTAGGAAGAGTTGTTAATTCAATTGGTCAACCTCTTGATGGAAAAGGTGAAATTAAAACAAAATCATATCGTCCAATTGAAATGCCAGCTCCAAAAATTATGGACCGTGAGAGCGTTAATTCTCCATTATTAACTGGAATCAAGGCAATTGATTCGATGATTCCAATTGGAAAAGGCCAAAGAGAATTAATTATTGGAGACCGACAAACTGGGAAAACAGCAATCGCAATTGATACAATATTAAACCAAAAAGATAAAAATGTATATTGCGTATATGTTGCAATTGGACAAAAAAATTCAACTGTTGCTCAATTAGTACAAAAATTACAAGAATTTGGTGCTATGAAATATACAACTGTTGTTTGTGCTGGAGCTAGTGAAAGTGCACCTTTACTTTATATTGCTCCATATGCTGCAACAAGTATTGCCGAACATTGGATGCTTCAGGGAAAAGATGTTTTAATTGTTTATGATGATTTATCAAAACATGCAGTTTCATATAGAACTTTAAGTTTACTTTTAAAGAGATCTCCTGGAAGAGAGGCTTATCCTGGTGATATTTTCTATATTCATTCAAGATTATTAGAAAGAGCATGTCATTTAAAAAGCGAATTAAAAGGTGGATCTTTAACAGCTTTACCAATTATTGAAACTCAAGCTGGTGATATTAGTGCATATATTCCAACAAATGTTATTTCAATTACCGATGGTCAAATCTTTTTAAGTAATGACTTATTTAACAAAGGTCAAAGACCAGCAATTGATAGCGGACTAAGTGTTTCAAGAGTTGGAAGTGCTGCTCAATATAAATCAATGAAAAAAGTTTCATCTTCAATGAAAATTGAATTAGCAAATTATCAAGAATTATTAGAATTTTCAAGATTTGGTTCTGACTTAGATAAAGTTACAAAAGATATCTTAAAACATGGATCAATATTAATGGAAGTTTTAAAACAAAAACAATATTCTCCATTAAGTTTATCTCAAGAAATTGTTGACATTTATATTGCTCAAAATAAGTTAATAGATGATATTGAAGTTGAAAAGGTTCACAAGGCATTAAAAAGAATTTCTGAATATATTTATTCTCAAAAAAATGACATATATGAAAAATTAGAAAATGGTCATTTACTAGATGATGAATTAAAACGTGAAATTGAAGAATGTGTATTAACGGTTAAAAAGGTACTTTAATTAATGGATGGAAATTTAATATCAATTAAATCAAGAATAAAATCTATTGATTCAACTTTAAAAATTACAAAAGCTATGAAACTAGTAGCTAGTGTTAAATTAAAAAGGTTGAAATCTCTTTTTGACATGAACAATTTATATTATGAACAAATGAAAGATATTCTTTATAAAACTCTTTCTTATTATGATTTAAAAAGTCATAAATTACCAGATTGTTTAAAACAATACGATTCTAATAAAAATTTATATATCATTGTTTCTTCAACACTTGGTTTATGTGGTTCATATAATTTTGAAATATTTAAAAAATTAGAAGATATTTTAACAAAAGACGATGAACTTTTAGTAATTGGAGAAAAAGGAATAATGCATTTTAAAAATTTTGAAAACAAAATGTATGATGATTTTAAAATGTTATTATTAAACTTTACATATAATAATGTAAAAAAAATGAGACATTTTATTTTCAAAATTTATAAACAAAATAAATATAAAAGTGTTAAGTTAATTTATTCAAAATATATTAACTCACTAACTTTTAAACCAGATATTATTAAAATATTACCACTTGAATTTAATTTAGAAGATTACAAAGAAAAGTTCGAATTTAAGCCAATAATAGAACCAAATGTTAATGAAGTTTTAAACAAAATGTTACCTCATTATGTTGATTCATTGTTGTTTAATAAATTATTAGAAAGCAATGTTTGTGAATATGCATCAAGAAGAAACGCGATGGAGAATGCTACAAACAACGCAAATGAAATTACAAACGAATTTAAAATTAAATTTAATAAAGCTCGACAAGCCAACATTACTTCTGAAATTATTGAAGTTGTAGCTGGAGCAAATAGTTCTAAAGGAGAATAAAATATGATTAATGTACACGAAGGAAAAGTAATTCAAATTATTGGCCCAGTTATTGATATAGCTTTTTTAGAAGAAAATATTCCAGCTTTACTAAATGCCATAAAAGTTATAAAAAGTGATGGAAGCTATTTAGTTTGTGAAGTCATGCAACATATTGGAGATGATGTTGTAAGATGTATTTCAATGGGTTCTACTAATGGACTTACAAGAGGATTAAAAGCAATTGATACATTAAGTCCAATTAAAGTTCCAGTTGGAAATTGTGTTTTAGGAAGAATGTTTAATGTATTAGGTGAACCAATTGATGAGCTTAATAAAAAAATAATTCCAGAAGATTATAGATCAATTTATCAAGATGCTCCAAGTTTTGAAGAACAATCAACAAAAGCTCAAATCTTAGAGACAGGAATTAAAGTCTTAGATTTAATTTGCCCATTTGTAAAAGGTGGAAAAGTCGGTTTATTTGGTGGTGCTGGAGTTGGAAAAACTGTCTTAATTCAAGAATTAATTAACAATATTGCCACTCAACAACATGGTATATCTGTATTTGCTGGTGTTGGAGAAAGATCAAGAGAAGGCAATGATTTATATTATGAAATGAAAAAAACCGGTGTTTTAAATAATACCGCCTTAGTATTTGGTCAAATGAATGAACCACCAGGAGCAAGAATGAGAGTTGCTTTAACTGCTTTAACAATGGCAGAATATTTTAGAGATGAAAAACATCAAGATGTTTTATTATTTATTGACAATATTTTTAGATTTACTCAAGCTGGAAGTGAAGTCAGTGCGCTTTTAGGAAGAATGCCATCTGCTGTTGGATATCAACCAACTTTGGCTACTGAAATGGGTGAATTACAAGAAAGAATTACTTCAACTAAAAATGGATCAATTACTTCAATTCAAGCAGTTTATGTTCCAGCTGATGATTTAACAGATCCTGCACCTGCTACAACGTTTTCTCACCTTGATGCAAAAACTGTTTTGGATAGATCAACTGCAGCCCTTGGAATTTATCCAGCTGTTGATCCTCTAAATTCATCAAGTAACTTTTTAGATCCTAATGTCGTTGGAAAAAAACATTATGAAGTTGCAAGAAAAGTACAAGAAATTTTGCAAAAATATAAAGATTTACAAGATATTATTGCAATTTTAGGTATCGATGAATTAAGTGAAGAAGATAAATTAATTGTTTCAAGAGCAAGAAGAGTTAGAAACTTTTTATCTCAATCATTCTTTGTCGCAGAAAATTACACAAATAAACCTGGGAAATATGTCAAAATTGAAGATACAATAAATTCTTTTGATGCAATTTTAAATGGTCAAGGCGATCAAATACCTGAAAATTTATTCTTATATGCTGGTAATTTTGATGAAGTTTTAAAAAGATATAATGAAATGAAAAAATAATTATGGAATTTAGATTAAAAATATTTACGCCATATACAAATTATTATGATTCAATGATTCAATCAATGTCTTTAAAAACACCTAATGGTCGAATTGGAATATATTCAAATCATGAAAATATGATTAGTAATGTCGAAATTTCAAATCTAAGAATAATTGAAAACGGAGTAAAAAAGAATTTTGCAATTTCAGATGGTGTTTTAGAATTTAAACACAAAGAAAATGAGGCAATTTTAATATTATCTTCAATTGAAAGTGTTGAAGAGATTGATATTGAAAGAGCAATTAAAGCAAAACAAAATGCAGAAAAATTAATATTAAGTGCAAAAACTGTCAAAGAATTAAGTAATGCTGAAGTAAAATTGAAAAAAGCATTAAATAGAATTAGTGTTAAAGGAGGAAATCCTAATGCAAGATAACAACAATAAAATTAATTTCGTGATGATTTCACCAAATTTTCCACCAACTTATTATAGATTTGCCCAAGCTTTAAAAAATAGAAATATAAATGTTTTGGGACTAGGTGATGCTTATCCACATGAATTAAATGAAGAGTTAAAAAATGCTTTAACTGATTATATTCAATGTTATTCATTGTTTGATATGCATAATTTAATTAATTGTGTTCAATATTATAAAGATAAATATCAACATATTGATTGGATTGAATCAAATAATGAATTTTGGTTAGAAGAAGATGCAACATTAAGAGAATGGTTTAATGTTAGAACAGGAATTTTCCATTCTGATATTTTAAAATATAAAGCTAAATCTGAAATGAAAAAATATTTCCAAGAAGCTGGTGTAAAATGTGCAAAATTCTATCTTAGTGATGATTTTGAAAGTACACAAAAATTTGCAAAACAAGTTGGCTATCCAATTTTTGTAAAACCAAACATTGGAGTTGGTGCTGCTGGGACGCACAAAATTAATAATGATAAAGAATTACAAGATTTTTATGAATATAAAGATGACCATCAATATATTTTTGAACAATACATAGATGGAACAATTTATTCTTTTGATGGAATTACAAATTCAAAAGGTGAAATTATTTTCAAAGTTTGTCATAAATATTTGGAAGTTATTGATAAAATGGTCCATGAAGATTTAGATGATGCTTATTTTACATTTAAAAAAATTCCACAAAGATTAGATAATATTGGAAAAAAAGTTGTTAAAGCATTTAATATTAAATCAAGATGTTTCCATATTGAATTTTTTAGATTAAATAAAGATATCCGAGGATTGGGCAAAAAAGATGATTTCATTCCACTTGAAGTTAATATGAGACCAGTTGGAGGATATACTCCAGATTTAATTTCAATTGCTACAAGTGTTTCGTTTTATGATGTATATGCAGATATGATTGCATATGATGAAAATCGTCAAGATATGACTAAAGAAAAATATTTTGCAATGTCTGTTTCAAGAAGAGATAGATTAACTTATAAACATAGCGTTGATGAAATTCTTGAAAAATATAAAAATGAAATTAAAAATTATGGAAGATATCCAAAATCAATTTCCGATGCAATGGGCGATACATTTTTTATGGGAAGATTTGAAAATCTTGATGATGCGATGAAATTTCAAGAATTTATTCGTGAAAAATAATAAATATTTCAATTTTTGATATAAAAATCATATAATAAAGTTATGAAAAGTAATTTATGGCATATTGGTAATTCAAAAAAGATTTCTTCTAATAGATTTTTTGGTTGTGTTGAAATAACAAAAGGATCTAAATGTAAATACGAACTTGATAAAGATACTGGTGCTTTAAGATTAGATAGAATTTTATCAACATCTACATCCTATCCACATAATTATGGATTTATTCCAAATACTTTATCAAATGATGGTGATCCTTTAGATGTTTTAATTCTTTGCTCAGAGCCAATCATTCCATTATCACTTGTTGAATGTAAACCAATTGGAGTTTTATTCATGAATGATAACGGAGCTGATGATGAAAAAATAATTGCTGTATGTTTACAAGATCCATTTTATAACTTATACACAGACATTAAGGATTTTCCAAAACATATTGTTGATGAAATAAAACATTTTTTCTCAATTTATAAACAACTTGAAGTCTTAAATGATGTTGAAGTAGAAGAAATCCACGATAGTGAAGTTGCTAAAAAAATAATTCAAGAATCAATTGAAAGATACAATAATAAATTTAATAAATAATTTTATAATTTATTGTTAATTTTTTTCTTATAACTACTAGCTAAGTCTAGGTATTTAATGTCGCCAATTTTTATAAATAAATATAAATTATGATAATAATTTAAAATATTTTGATATTCTTGATAAATTTTGATCATTTTTACATATCTTTTTTTAAAGGTATGACCAAAATATTTTTTTAAAAAGAAAATTAAAACATCATCTGAAAAATTATATTCATTACCAACAAAAGCTAAATCATAAAGTGGCGAGTTACTACTTGAAAAATCAAATCTTAAAAATTTAATTTCATTACTTCTGAAACATATATTTTCTTTTAATAAATAATTATGTGAAAAGACATGTTTATCTTCTAAAAATTGCATAAGAGTTTTACTAATTACAACAGATTCATATTTTTGATCAATATATTGTTCAGCAGGTATATTTTTCTTTAATGAGTTAATATTTTCAAAATAAGCAAAATCGCGTTTTGGTTTGTCCTCAAAAGAGTGCAACCTTTTTAATTGTTTTGCAAGTCTCATTATGTCAACATTTGTTAATATATTTTTCTTAATTGACTTATGAATTACTCTTGAAATTTTAAAGCCGTTCATATTAGAAAAATATAAAACTTTTTCACTAATGTTTTTATCTTTTAATAAATCAATAATTTCTTGCTCATATTTTGGAAAATATAATGGATCTTTTATTTTTTTTCCACTTCGAACAACATAAGCATCGTTAATAATATAGGTATCAAAAGAAGTATCAAAATCATCTTTTGAATATGACTTAATATTTACACCAATTAATTTCTTAAATTTTTGAAATATATAATCCTTCATATTACTTAACTTTTTTTGAATTACTAATTATTTTTTGAATTTCATTTGTATCATTTATTTTTACATAATATGATTTGTATGATAATAAATTAACTAAACCTTTAATATTTGTTTTCTTAACATTTTTAACTTCAGTTACATTTAATTCTCCTTGAGTTAAATTTGATAAAAATAAAGCAATTTTGCAGCATTTTTCAATATTTTCATTATTAATATATACCTTTGGAAGTATAACATGAGATCCATGATAATCTTTTACATGAATAAATAAATCATTTTTATTAGCAATTTCAAATGTTAAATAATTATTTTGTAAATAATTTTTTCCAAAATAAATGACAATTCCATTATCACTATATTTATAAGGTAAATAAGAAGGTTGAATTTTTTTATTATCTTTATTTTTTAAATAATTATTTTTAATTAATTCTTGATTAATTTCTAAAATATCATTATAAGATAACATCTTATTAGTAATTTGTTCGTTTAAATATTCAAAATATTCCAATTCATTTTGAGCAGATGTCAAAAATTCTTTATTCATCTGAATTCCAGTTTTCATTTTTTTATATTTTTTATAAAAGATATTGGCGTTTTCAATTAAAGAATATTGTTTATTTATATTTATTTTTATTCCATCAATTAAAATTTCATCAAAATTTTCGTCAAGATTTGTATAAATATAATCAGCGGCTTTTTTATATGCTTCATATTTTTGATCTGTTAAAATTGTTTGATTTAATATGTTTATTTTTTTATTTAATTGTTTAATCTTATTTTTTACAAGTTTAAACATATCTTTAAAATCGTTTTTAATAATGTCTAGTTGAATTTGACATTCGAAATTTTTAATAAAATTTTCACTATCAAATACTTTTTTAATTACTTGATTTGAATTAATTTGAGGTAATTCATAATCCATATTTTTATTAATTATTCTAACTGCATTTAAAGAAGTGTAGTGTCTTGCAAATAAAATTTTGTTATCTAATGAAGTAATAATAAGATTTGGATGATTAGAAAATAATTCTAAATAAATATAAAAATCTAAAACTTCATAATCTTCCATTACTTTTTTGGCTTGAATTCTGATGATTTTATCATTATTTAATAACTCAATATTCTGTATAGTTGCTTTTAATAAATATTTTTTTAATAGTTGTAAATTATTATTTTCATCTTTTTTAAAATCTGGTAATTTATTAATAATATTTATATATGGAAATACAAAATTAAAAGAAATATGTATTATTTTTTTAGTTTTTAGCATAAATAAATATAGTTCATTTTTATTTATTAGAACTAATTTATATATTTTGTCATCAATACTTGTCTCATTAATATTACTGACTTGTAATTTTAAAAAATCTAATTTATCTAACATCGTATATTAATTATAAATTTTATATAAGATTTTAAAACACTTTTTTATATAAGTTGTTTTAAAATCAATATATTTATTTTGTTAATTTGGTGTATAATATTGTAAATGAAAAAAGGTCTTTTAGTCATCCTTAGTGGCCCAAGCGGTGTTGGAAAAGGTACAATAAGAAAAGAATTAATGGAAAAATATCCTCAATTAAATCTCCATTATTCTATTTCAATGACCACAAGAGAACCAAGAGCTCAAGAAATCGATGGAATTGATTACTTTTTTGTTGATAGACCAACATTTGAACAAAATATTAAAGATGGTAAATTTTTAGAATATCAATCATTTGTCGGAAATTATTATGGAACTCCAAAAGAATATGTTTCTAATTTATTAAATAATGGCATTAATGTTTTATTAGAAATTGAAGTCAATGGTGCAAAACAAGTAATGAGCAATTTTGTTGGTGATAATATTGTGTCAATATTTTTAACTGCTAGCATTGAAGAAATTAAAAAACGTATAACTTCAAGAAGAACTGAAAGTCCAATAATCATTGAAGAGAGATTAAATAAAGCAAAATCTGAATTTTGTGCATGTAAATATTATGATTTTGTAGTTTGTAATAATAAATTAGATGTAACTACAAAAGAAATTGCAGATATAATTGAAGATAAAATTTATTCTTTAAATAATAACAATAAATGAAATATATTTTAGGTATTTTAGTCGAATACAAAGCTTTTGCATTAGATAAAAGTTTTTATTATGCCTATGAAGGCGAATTAAAACCTCAAATTGGGATGAGAGTTAAGATTCCATTTAAAACATCTTTTATAATTGGTTTTATTAATGAAATAAAAGAAGTTGATAATTTTGATTTTTATACACCATATGAATTGAAAAACATTATCGAAATCATCGACAAATCCCCAATAATTTCTCAAGAATTATATGATTTAGCAAAATACATGTCATATAGATATGTGGCAAGTCTAATTTCGTGTCTTCAAATTATTTTGCCATTAAAAATTAGGCCAAGTAGTTCATCATTAAATGCAAATGAATCAAAAAAAGTTAAGTATGTTATTTTTAATAAATTTCCGGATGAAAATAAAAAAATAACAGAAAAACAAAATGAAATTTTAAACATAATTTACAATTCACCAAACAAAAAGATTAAAAAAAGCGAAATAAAAAATCGATCTACTTTAAATTCTTTAATTAAGAAAAATTTGATAACTGAAATTTTAGAAACGGAAAAATATTCAGGAATTGCAGAGTTTTTTGATTTTAATTTCATATTAAGTGAGTTTCAGCAACGAATTTTTGATGATATTTTAAATTCTAAAAACAAAAAAATTCTTCTAAAAGGAGTTACAGGAAGCGGAAAAACTGAAATTTATTTAAAATTAATTGATGAAGTAATTTCTAAAGGTCAAAACGTTTTATATTTAGTACCAGAATTTAATTTAACTCCATTCATTGAAAGTATCTTATATCAAAAATACAAAGATCATGTAAGTTTTATTAATGGTTTTAAACTTGATTCAAAAATTTATGATGAATATTTAAAAATTAGCGAAAATAAAATAAGAATAGTTTTTGGAACTGGATTAGCTGTTTTTGCTCCACTGCAAAATATTGGATTAATTATCGTTGATGAAGAATTTTCAGATTCTTATAAAAATATGAGTCAAATGCCAAATTATGATGCAGTTGAAATTGCTGAACATCGTAGTGAAATTCATAATAGTATATTTTTAATGGGCTCTTCAACCCCTAGTGTTGTTCGATATGCTAAAGCTAAAAAAGGGATTTATAATTTATTAACATTAAATCAAAGATATTTTAATAATTTAAATTATCCAAAGTGTGAAATTGTCAACATGAGTGACAAAAATAATATATCATTAGAATCAGCTTTATTTTCAAAACAATTAATCAATGCCTTAAAATTAACAATCTCAATAAGAAATAAAAAAGCTTTTATTTTATTTAATAAAAAAGGATATTCAACTAAATTATTATGTGAAAATTGTAATGCAGTTTTAAAATGTAAAAAATGTAATCATGATTTAATATATTTAAAACAAAAAGATATTTATTATTGCAGACATTGTGGAACAAATTATAAAAAAGATGAAGTCGAGTGTGCTTCATGCGGAAATAATACATTTTATGAATATTCATATGGTCTTGAAAAAATAGAAGAACGATTGAAATTTATATTCCCAAATTATGTAATTAAATCAATTGATTCAACTTCAAATAGCACAAAAAAGATAATTAAAATTTTTAAAGAATTTGAAGAAAATAAAATCGATGTCTTAGTTGGTACTTCAATAATTTCAAAAGGCCACGATTTTAAAAATATCGGAATGGTTGGAATTATTGGAATAGATGAATATTTTTCATATAAACAATACAATTCAAATGAACAAATATTTAATTTAATTACTCAAACAATTGGAAGAAGTGGCAGAGAAAAAGGTGATTTTGGTTATGGAATAATTCAAACTATTAATCCAAAAAATCCAATTATTTTATCTGCTGCAAATCAAAATTATGAATTATTTTATGAAATCGAATTAAAAAATAGATTAATTTCTAAAACCCCTCCATATTTTTATATATATCAAATTTCTTTAAGAGATGTTAATGATAAACGTTTAAATGAAAATATTGGAGAAGCTTTAAAAATAATTTTAAATAAATTTTCAAATCAGAAATCGTTTTATTATTATTTAACAAAACCAAAATATATGAATAGACAGTTTGAAAAATCATTAATTATCAAAACAAAATTGAATAAAGACATGATTGATTTATTAAATTTAATAAAAAATAAATGGAATGATTTATTTTCAAATACAGATTTATACATAAAAGTAGTTTTTTGATACATTGGTGTTTGTTTTTTTGTTTAAAATATTTATAATATTTTAAGAAAAAGAGGTAATCATGGTTTTAGTAGAGGTATTTGGAATAGATCCATATTCATTAAGGCAAGTTTCAAAAGATTTAACACCAAAGCTTTCAGAAGTTTGCGAAGTTAGTAAAGATGAAATTAATTTTTATGGAACAGAGGGTTTATTAGTTCATGATGGTGTTGAACAAAATACATGGAATATTGTTATTAAAGTTGTTTTATTAAGAAGATTACAAGTAATTCAAAAAGAAATTTCTAAATTACTTGTCGAATATTTTAAAGATATTGCAATACATGTCACAGTAATTTATTCATACTATTTACAAGAAGAAAAATATGTTTATAAAAATGAAGAATATCCATTATTCTTAACAGAAAAAAATATTGTCGAAGAAGACGATGAATTTGAAGACGATGACAATATTGACGATATTTATACAGGTGATGCATTTAAAGACTTTAAAGATAAGGTAGGAAAATAATTATGATATTACATTACGATTTTTTAGCTAATTGTTTAAAGAAAGTTATAATTGACAAGACTAAATTCTATACAATGACAAATGAAGAAATTTTCCAATTAAAAGATTTCTCATTCAAAGAAAAAAATAATTGTATAAGTGTTGTTGCATCATCTGTTAGACATTATTTATTCTTTAGATTAACATTAAATCGCAAATTTAATTTAAAAGAAGATAATCCTGCATATTTTGAATTAATTTATTGTTTAACTGATTTATTTTTTACAAAAAGATACGAAAAAGACGAAGTTTTACAAACAATCGATGATATTTTTGCAAAAAATAAATTAGAAATTAACCTTGAAGAATTTAAAACATTTTTTGTTGATAAAACACCTTTTGTTATTTTAGAAGATGTTTTAAATAACGAAATAAATGAATTATATTTTTCAGCTAGATATAACATTCCTACTTGGTTAATTAGAATGTGGAATAAACAATATTCTAAAAAAGAATGTTTAAAAATATGTAAAGCAATAAATGCTCGACATAATATTTATTGCAAGAAAAATAATTTATTTGATGTTTCAAAATTAGATATTGACAATAATCCTGATTTTATTTTTGATGATAAATTAAATTTATATCGCTATAATGGTAAAGCTTCCTTTAAGAAAATCCCTTATATTAAAGATCATTTAATTTATGAAACGAATTATTTAAATGACTTATTATTAAAGAAAGTACCATGGCATATGCAAGATACAATTGTTTTTTATAGCCAAGAAAAAACAAGTATGTTTTTTGAAATTCTTGCAACATACAATAAAGAAAATTTATTAGGATTTTTCTCAAGTGATTTTACTAAATTATCAAAAAATTTAGAATATGTTAGAAAAAATAAAACTGATAAAATTTTCTATGAACAATGTGAAATCTCTGGAGTTGAAGCAAGGCTTCCAAAGAAAGCTAATATATTTTATTTATTACCTGAATCAAGTAATTTTTCATATTATTACATTTCTCCAGAACACATAATTAATTTTGATAATAATAAAATTAATGAATTTATTAAAAAACAAAAAGAAATGATTCAAGAAGCTTCTAAAAATGTTGAAGTTGACGGATATTTGGTTTATTTTACATATACACTTGATAAGAAAGAAAATGAAAAAAATATTGAAGAATTTTTGAAAAATAATGTCGAATTTACTTTAGTTGAAGAAAATACAATTTTCCCAACAATAAAAGATAATAATTTTGGATATTATGCAATATTAAAAAGAATTAAATAAAAATGTATAACATCTATGATTTTGAATTAAAAAAACTTGAAAACTTATTACAAGAAATATTTAGCGAAAAACCTTTTAAAGCTAAACAAATTTTTCAATGGGTTTATAAAAGAGAAGTTTTTGATTTTGATCAAATGACCGACTTATCAAAAGCTTTTAGAGAAAAATTAAAAGAAAATTTTTGTATTAAAAAACCAACAATTTATAAAAAACAAGTTTCAAAAGATGGGACAATTAAATTATTAGTTGAATTAGAAGATAAAAACTTGATTGAAACTGTTTTAATTAGATATACATATGGAAATGTTGCATGCGTTTCAAGTGAAATTGGATGTGACATGAAATGTGGATTTTGTGCAAGTGGTTTGCTTAAAAAATCTCGAGAATTAAAAGTTAGCGAAATTCTTGGTCAAGTTCTTTTATTAAATGATATATTAAAAGAAGAAGGTAACAATGAAAAAATTACTCATATTGTTGTTATGGGAACTGGAGAACCATTTTTGAATTATGACAATGTAATGGATTTTATTAGAATTTGCAATTCTCCATTTGCTCTTGAAATTGGAGCAAGACATATCAGTGTTTCAACTTGTGGAATTGTTGACAAAATTAGAAAATATGCTGATGAAGGATTACAAACTAATCTAGCTATATCTTTGCATGCTCCAAATGATGAAATTAGATCAAAAATAATGCCTATTAACCGAACTTATAATATTTCTGAATTAATGGATGCCGTTAAATATTATTTAAAAAAGACAAATAGAAGAGTTACTTTTGAATATATTTTAATTAAAGATTTAAATGATTCCCTTGATTGTGCAAAACAATTAACTGATTTAATTAAAGGTATATGTGCATATATTAACTTAATACCTTATAATGAAGTTATGGAAAATAAATTTAAAACTTCCCCACAACAAAATGTACGAAAATTTTATGATTATTTATACAAACAAAATATAAATGTTACTGTTAGAAAAGGTTTTGGCGATGATATTGACGCTGCATGCGGCCAACTTAGAGCAAAAGAGGTAAAAAGTGATACATAAAGGTAGATTTGTATCAAAGGTTGATGCTGGAAGAATTAGAATTACAAGCGATGATAACGCACTTGCAACCATAAATTCAAATGGTGATATTTTATTATGCGTTTGTGATGGAATGGGTGGCTATAAGTCTGGAGATTTTGCAAGTAAAATCGTTATTGATGAATTTAAAAATGCTTTTATAAACCATTCTAAATTTTATTGTAAACTACAAATTATTAATTTCTTTTCAAAAACTTTACGAAAAATTAACAAAACCATCTATGATTATGCTCAAAGTAAAGACTTTAAAGATATGGGAACAACTCTTGTTGCTGCTTTAATAATTAACAAAACTTTATGCATTATTAATGTTGGAGATTCAAGATGTTATTTTTATAACAAAAATAGCATTAAATTAATGACCGAAGATCAAACTTATGTAAATTATTTATACAAAAACGGTCAAATTAAAAAAGAAGAGATGAAAACTCATCCAAAAAGACATGTTTTAACAAATGCAATTGGAATTTTCCCATACATTAATTTAACATATGATTTTTATAAATATGAAAATCAAAACATTTTATTATGTTCAGATGGTTTATATAACAATTTATCTGAAAATGATATTTTATCAATTCTTGGAACAAAAGAATTAATTGACAAAAAAGCTAATACATTAATTGCTTGTGCTAACGAAAATGGTGGCAGCGATAATATAGCAGTAGTTTTATGGGAAGGAGAAAACAATGATTGAATTAGGTTCTCTTTTTCAAAATAGATATCATATTCAAAGATATATTGGAAAAGGCGGAATGGCCGATGTTTATGAAGCAATAGATACAATATCTAAATACGAAGTTGCAATTAAAATTTGTCGAGATGACGTTGAATCAAAAGAAGAAATGTATCAAAGATTTTTGTATGAAATTAAAATTGCTGCCGCTATTCAAAATCATTATAATATCATTAAAATTTATGATTATGGAAAAACAAAAGAACAACTACCATACATGATCACTGAGTTTTTATACGGACAAACTTTAAGAGACGTAATTGACACAAAAAGAAATTTAGGTTTAGAAGAAACTTGTTATATAATTTCTCAACTTTTAGATGCTCTTGATGAACTTCATGCTCGTGGGATAATTCATAGAGATGTAAAACCTCAAAACATATATTTACTTCCAGATAGTACTGTAAAATTGGGTGATTTTGGTATCTCTATTTTTGTCAGTGAAGTTTCAAATATTAATGAAGTTAATAAAATAATTGGAACACCTCAATATATGGCACCAGAATTAGCAATGGGTAAAAAAGCATCATTTTTAAGTGATATTTATGCAGTTGGAATTACTTTTTTTGAATTATTAGTCGGAAGTGTGCCATTTAATGGGGATGATCCAAATGAAATATTAAAAAAACAAATTGAACAACCATTTCCAAATGCTTCTAATTATCGAACATCAATTCCAGATGAACTTGTAAAAATTATAAATAAAGCTTGTGAAAAAAATCCAAAAAATAGATTCCAAAATGTCAAAGAATTTAAAGAAAGCATAACCATTCTTTTACAAGATAAAAAGAAATTAAGAACTCAAAATTGGTTTGAAAGATTTTTTGGTTTGAAAGGAAGATAGATGAAAAAAATTATTTCATGTTCAATATTAAATGTTGATTTTTTAAAACTTAATGACATTTTAAAACAACTTTACGAAAATAAAATTCCTTGGTTGCATTTTGATGTAATGGATGGAAATTTTGTAAAAAATTTATCATTTGGAAGTTCAATTTTAAAAAGTATTAATGATTCAGAATATAAATTTTTCAATGATGTGCATTTAATGATTAATAATCCTTTGCATTATTATTTAGATTTTATTGAAGCCGGTGCTTCAATGATTACGTTTCATATTGAATCATATAATTTTGATTTTGAAAAAAACTTGAAATTAATTAATTTAATAAAATCGCATAATGTAAAAGTTGGGATTTCATTAAAACCAAAAACAAACATAAGTGAAGTCTTTAAATATTTAAAATATGTTGACTTAGTTTTAATAATGTCAGTAGAACCTGGTTTTGGTGGCCAAAAATTTATTGAAGAAACTTATCAAAAAATTCATGAATTAAAAAAAGAAATTAATAAAGAAAATTTAAATGTTTTAATTTCAGTAGATGGTGGAATTAATGATACTAATGCTCAAAAAGTCCGAGAATATGGGGCTGATGTCTTAGTAAGCGGAAGTTATTTACTAGCTGATATTAAAGATAGAAAAAATAAATTATGACTGTTAATTTGATTTATAGTATTACATTTATTATCTTATATATTGCCTTTTCAGCAATTTCTTTATTTTTTCTTATTAAAAATTTTAATAAAGAAACAAAACTTAATTATTCATTTTCAAGATATTTTTCATTTGAAGTTCATAATTTAAAAAATAACTCAACTTTAATTTCTTATAGATTATTATATATTTTTACTTTAATTATGCCGCTTTCAAGTGTGATTTATTTACTTATTAATTTAAATTATAATCATACACTTGATGTATATTTAGTTGTGGCTTGTGTTATTTTATTAGTTACAATTATTAGTAAAATTTTGTTATTTATTACAAAAACATTAAATATTAATTTATTTTTAAAGGAATTTGTATTTAATTATTTGGCAGTAGTTTCGGAATATATGATATTTTTAATTGGATTATTTATTCAATTAAATGAAAATAGAGTTATAAATTTTGAATTAAATTTATCTTATATAATTATTTTTATTGCAATAGTAGTAACTCTAATAGGTTTATTATTTAATAAAAATTTATACTCATGGTATAAATTAGAAAGAAAAGAAGATGGAACTTATGTTAGACCAAAAGTTTTATATCTAGCTTTATATGAATGGATAAGTTATTTTTTAAATATAATATTTGTAATTATGTTAACAATTTATATATTGTTTATCTAAAAATAAAATAAAAAAAGAATTTCCATTGAAATTCTTTTTTTAATTAACATATTTAAAAAAGGTTATATTATTTGACACTTGAAACTAAAGTTCTATGAGCTCTAGCAGACATTTTTACACGATATTCTTTTCCGTCGATAGTTACTTTATATGTGTGTAAATTAACATTCCATCTTCTTCTTGTAGCTCTGAGAGAATGTGATCTATTGTTGCCGCTTAATGGGCCTTTTCCAGTTAAAGGACAGTATCTTGCCATATAATTAACCTCCATTTCTTTAAAAACGCTTTAATATTATATTACAAATTATAATGATTGCCAATATTTTTATAACTTAATTGTTGGAAATCTTCTTTGAAATTCTTCTCTTGATATCTGGTTATGACATTTTTCTTTAAAAACTTGAAGAATTTTATTATCTTTGTCTAGTGTAATAAATCTTAATTTTCCATTTTTAAAATAAATTGTTAAAGCTTTGTGCCTTATCGTATATGGTTCATCAATATATAAGACATCTTGAAATTTAATAACTTCAATTTTACTAAGGCGAGTGTAATAAAATGCTTTATCATCGTATTCCATTTTAAAAGTTTTAAAAATTAAGATAATAATTGCTACATATAAAATAAGAAAAACACCAATAATAATCCACGATGTAATATCAAAATTTAATTGGCAGATTGGAAAATAAATACAACAAAAAATTATTACTAAAAATATTGTTAAATAAGCGATTAATTTTCCATAATTTAAGTTAAGTTTTTTCATACTTTTATTATTATATATTATATTTTAATTTTTTTAAAAAACTTATTCAAAACTCAATTATTTTTTAATATAATAATTAAAACGTTCTATGAAATTATTTGATATATTACCAGAAAAATTTTACTCAATATTAACTGGAAAAAATAAACAAGTTTATGCCTCTAGTTTACTGTTATTATATAACTTAGTTAATGATAATGATATGTACGTAAAAAAGGATGAATTTTTACGTTCTTTAAAAGAAAAATTAAGTAATGAAATTGAAACTTTATCAATTGAAGAAGAAAATGAATTTGATAATGAAGAAATTTCAACAAGTGTATCATCAAAAGCTAATCTAGTTTTAAGAAGATTAGAAGATACCGGCTGGATTGAACTTGAAATGGATCCAGAAACTTATGATGAATTTATTGTCTTACCAAATTATTCAATTATTTGTTTAGAATCAATTTTTAATGTTGTTAATGAATCAAGTGCTGGATATTCATCTTTAGTGCATACCATGTATTCAGAACTTTATTTAGAAAATCAAAATAAAGATGAATTTATGTATCCATCGCTATTAAGAGCTTATGAAAATACAAAAAAATTAAGAGTCGATTTAATTACTTTATCTCATAGTATTAAAATTTATCAAAGTAGATTAGCAAAACTTTATACATCAAATGAAGTTTTACATTCTTATTTTGATAATTATAAAGAGTTAATATCTGATCGACTCTATCATCCATTAAAGACTTTTGATAGTGTTACAAGATTTAAAAGACCAATTATTAATATTTTAGAATCATGGCTAAAAGATGAGGACACCAAAAAATTATTAATAAAACAAGCCATGATTTATCAAACAAAACCTTTAACTCCTCAAGAAATTGAAAATGATATTATTACAAAAATTAATTATATAACCGATATGTTAACGCAATTATCTAAGATGATTGATCAAATTGATAAATCTCATAGAGATTACACCAAAGCAAGCGCTAACAAGATTTTATATCTTAATAATACTGATAAATCTGTTAAAGGTAATTTAGAGACAATACTTGTTGGAATTGGAAAATATAAATCAAATTATAAAATAATGCGAGATATTTTATCTTCAATGCAAGATTCAATTTATTTTTATGATAATGGTTTTATTGACTCTGATTCAGTTACATTACCATTTTTAAGAAAATTTATTCATAGTGAAGTCCCACTAGAAATTATGGGATTTAATGAATTAGATGATTATGCAATGCAATCATTTTTAGATAGTGTAAATGGCATGTTTACCGATGAAATGGTCTTTAAATTTATGCAAGAAGTATTTCAAGATAAAGACGAGATTAAAATTGAAGAAATACCTTTAGTAAATTTTGATGCTTTAATTTTATTAATTCTTGCAACTATTAAAAGAGATGAACCTGAATCATTTTATGAAGTAGATTACTCAAGTAGTGAAAAAGTTCACTCCCAAGGATATATCCTTCCTAAGATGATATTTAAAAGAAAAAAGAAAGGAGATTAAATTATAATGTTTGAAGAAGAATTTTTAAGTTTAACAAATAGTGATAAATCTAATTTTGCAAATGTTATAAATCATTTATTAACTCATTCATTTATAGTTAGAGATGTTTTTGATACAAAAGAAAAAATTGTTAAATTAAATCCTTATTATCGATTTGCTGAAAGAAAATTCGATTTAATTAATGATTATTTAAACTATATTGGATATTCAATTGAAAAAGATATTTTATTAGGAGTGATTTCTCTAAATAATATCTATTCTGAAAATCGATTTAAATTAGATAGAGAAACATCCCTAGTTTTATATGTTTTAAGATTGATTTATGAAAGTGAGAAAACTGATAGCTCTCAAGCAAATGCTGGAATTTATATTACAACAAGTGCTTTAATTAAAACAATGTTAGAATTTAATGTTCCTTTCCAAGGAAAAAGATTAACCGGTCGATCAATTGCTAAATCTTTAAGATTATTAGCTAATAGAAATATTATTAATAAAGTATCTGGTTCATATGATGAAGGAAATGTTTCATTTTATATTTTACCAAGTATTGTTTATGCAATTGATAATAATAAAATTCAAGCAATGGCTGATGCCATTTCAAGAATTAATGAAGAAAAAGAAAAAGTTGACCTAACTAAATTTCAAGGAGGTGACTTTTAATGAAAAGCGCAACAAAATTTAAAATAATTAACTGGCATTATTTTTGGAATGAAACAATTGATTTAAGACCAATTGTCTTTTTAACCGGAAGAAACGCTAGTGGTAAATCAACTCTCCTTGATGGACTTTTAGTAATTTTATTAGGTGATACAAGCGGTAGATTTTTTAATAAAGCCGCTATGGATAAATCAAATAGAACTCTAAAAGGGTATTTAAAAGGTGAACTTGGTGATACTGAAGATGGTGGATTTAGATATTTAAGAGAAGGTAGATTTTCATCTTATTTAGCTGTCGAATTTTTTGATGATGTAAATCAAGAATATTTTACAATGGGTTGTGTCTTTGATATTTTTGATGATGGAAGTGAAGAACATCGTTTCTTTATATTAAATGATAAAATTCCAGATAATGAATTCATCTTAAATAAAACACCAATGTCATATAAGCAACTTTTAGAATATTTTAAACAAGAATATCCTAATAAATATACATTCCTTGATTCAAATAAAGCTTATCAAGAAGCTTTAAAGAAAAAATTTGGTGGATTAAAAGATAAATATTTCCAATTATTAAAAAAAGCAACTAGCTTTACTCCAATCACTGATATTACAACATTTATTACCGAATATGTTTGTGATCCTCAAGCAAATATTGAACTTCAAGCCATGCAAGAGACAATTCTTCAATATAAAGATTTAGAAGCTGAAGCTTCAAAGCTTAGAAAAAGAATTGAAAAGCTAGAAGAGATTGAAGATTTATATGAAAACTTTAAAAATGTTAAATCTGGTGTTAAATTATGTTCTTATATTATTGAAAAATTAGAATATCAAATTGCAAGCGATAGAGTTGCTTCATATTATCGACAAATTGATTCATATAAACATCGTTTAGTTGAAATTGATTCTGAACTTGAAGATATCGAAGCTAATAAAAATGAATTAACTAGAAAAAAATATCAACTCATCGCTGATCAAGGTAATAATGACACTTATAAGATGACAAGTGAATTATTAGAAGAAAAGAAGTCATTAAATGATAAGATTAAAGTAATTGAAAAAGATTTAAACGATGTTCAAAGCAAACTTCATAATTACGCTAATAATTACTTTGAAATCTCCAAAGTTTTAAAAGAAAACTTTGATAGTATCAATGTTGATATATTAGATGAAGATCGAGTTAGTGATATTTTAGAAATTAAAAATATCTTAGATATCGTTATAAAGAAATCAAAAGTAATATTAGATACTCTTGATAAAGGATTAACATTTGTCTCTGATGAAGATTTAAATTCTTGGAGAGAATCATTATTCTCATTTAAACAATTAGTTAGTGCGTTTTGTGTATCATTTGCAAGAAGTATAAGAAATCTTGAAAGTAAATTGACAAGTTTAAGATTGGATTTTGATTCACTAAAGCGTGGAGTTAAAGCATATGATCCAACATTTTATAGAATTAAAAATGAATTACAAAATCGTCTTACTTTAAAATATAATAAACAAATTGATGTTGAGATTTTAGCAGATTTAATTGATATCTCTGATAAGTCTTGGACAAATGCAATTGAAGGATATATCTTTAATCAAAAATTTCATTTATTTGTCGAACCAAGATATTATTTTGATGCATATGAAATTTTAAAACACTTGCTTGAAGAAAATAGATTTTATCAAACAAGTTTAGTTGACCAAGAAAAATTAATTGAAAGAGACTTTAAAGCCGCTCCAAATTCTCTTGCAACTGAAATTATAACTGATCATAAAGGTGCTAGAAGTTATATTAATTTCTTACTTGGCACAATTAAAAAATGTGAAAATGTTCAACAAGCTCGAGAATCTCAAAATGGTATAACAAGAGATTGTGATATTTATAGAAACTTCTCACTTTCTAAAATTAATCCTCGACTTTATGCAAATTCATTTATCGGAAGAAATGTTGGACCAAAATTAATTTTAGAAAAACAAAACGAAATTGACAATTTAGTTAATTTAATTAATCAATATCGAAGTTTATATCAAATTATTAATAAAGCTAATTCATTAGAAATTATTAATACAAATGAAATTAATTCAATGCTTTCTGATATTAAACAATCTCATGAATTAACTGGACTTAGATCTTCTTTAAATTATATTGAAGAAGAATTATCAAAACATGATGTAGTTGAAATTGATTCAATTGAAAAACGTATCAATAATTTAGATGAAGATTTAAAACAATTACAAACTGATGCCGATAATTTAAATATTGAAAAAGGTAATTTAACAACTTCAATTAAAACTCTACAAGAAGATAAGATTAAAGAAGAAACTAAAAATATTAAAGAAAAAGAAGAACACTTAAATCAAAATTATGATTTTGAATTCGTAAAAACGGAAGGTCTTCCAACTCTTGAGCGAGAACTCGCTGAAAACGATAATAAAGTTTTAGAAGTTATGAAAAAATATCAAGTTGAAATTGGAAGAGGTCAATATTTAAGTGCTAATGTCTTAAATCAAATTAAAAAATTAAGAAAAGAATACGTTTCTGATTATCACTTATCTTTAAATTGTGATAGTGAAGAAAATACTGAGTTTGATAACGAACTTATTGATTTAAGAGATGTCAAACTTCCAGAATATGAAGAAAAAATTGCTGATGCTTATAATAAAGCAACAAAACAATTTAAAGATGATTTCATTGCAAAAATTAGAAATCAAATTGAGATGGTTGAAGACCAAATTAACGAATTAAACGAAGCTTTAAGCGCATCAACATTTGGAAATGACTCATATCAATTTACTGTTAAACCAAATCCAGTTTATAAACGATATTACGATATGTTTAAAGATGATTTAATTTTATCACAAGATGAAGATGAAAATGAATTTATTACAAAATATCAAGATGTAATGAATGATTTATTCTCGCAAATCACTTTAACAAGTCAAACTCCAAGTCAAGATTTCTTAAGTAATTTTGAAAAATTTGTTGATTATCGAAGTTATCTTGATTTTGATTTAATCGTTACAAATAAAGAAGGAGTCAAACAAAGACTTTCTAAGATGATTAAAAAGAAATCTGGTGGTGAAACTCAAACTCCATTCTATATTTCTGTTCTTGCAAGTTTTGCCCAACTTTACCGAACAAAAGAAAAAGGCGAACTTTCAAATACAATTAGATTAATTATTTTTGATGAAGCCTTCTCCAAAATGGATCGAGGAAGAATTCAAGAATCAATTAAACTTTTAAGAAAATTTAATCTTCAAGCTATTGTTTCGGCACCAAGTGAAAAATTAACTGATATTTCTGAGCTTGTTGATGAAACTCTTGTTGTTTTACATAGTAAAAACTCAAGCTGCGTAAGATTATACGCAAAAGATGTCGAAGTTGATTAAATTTGATATAATTATTTTGCTAGATGCATTAATTAATAAATTAATATTAAAGAGAAGTATTGTTTGGTGAGAAATACTATATTAATTATTAAGTCTCAGCTATAAACTAGCCGTAAGTTTGCGTTAAAAATATTAATGAGTGTATCTTATAAAATTTAAAGATGAAATAAGGTGGTAACACGCAATAGCGTCCTTATGGACGCTTTTATATTTAAAAAAAGTTATAAAAAAGGAGTGAAGTATGTTTGATCATAAAAGTATTGAAAATAAATGGAGACAAGTTTATAAAGATAAAAAACCATTTTATTGCAATGTCCATGATTTTTCAAAACCAAAATATTATATTTTAGATATGTTTCCATATCCAAGTGGACAAGGCTTACACGTTGGACATCCAGAAGGATATACTGCTAGTGATATAATTGCTAGAATGAAAAGAATGCAAGGATTTAATGTACTTCATCCAATGGGTTGGGATGCTTTTGGACTTCCAGCTGAACAATATGCTATAAAAATGAATCAAAATCCTTTAATTTTTACAGATAAAAATATTGCAAATTTTAAACGACAAATTGATTTATTAGGCTTTTCTTATGACTGGGATAAAGAAATTAAAACTTGTGATCCAAAATATTATAAATGGACACAATGGATTTTTACTAAATTATATGAACACAATTTAGCATATGATGATTATCGAGATGTTAATTTTTGTCCAGAACTTGGAACAGTTTTAGCAAATGAAGAAGTAATTGATGGAAAAAGTGAAAGAGGTGGGTATCCAGTTATAAAAAAACCAATGAAACAATGGGTTTTAAAAATAACTGATTATGCCGATAAACTTTTAGAAAATATTGACTGTTTAGACTGGCCAAAATCAACAATTGAAATGCAAAAAAACTGGATTGGAAAATCCGTTGGCGCAGAAATTATTTTTAAAGTTGTTGGAATGGATGAAAGCTTTAAAGTATTTACAACAAGAGCTGATACTTTATTTGGTTGTACTTATGTCTGTCTTGCGCCAGAACATGATTTAGTAAAAAAATTAACTACAAAAGAAAATTTAGCAAAAGTTGAAGAATATATTAATAGTATTAAAAATAAAACTGATATTGAAAGAACCTCAACTAGCAAAGAAAAAACTGGTGTATTTACTGGAAGTTATGCAATTAATCCAATAAATAATAAAAAAGTTCCAATTTATATTGCAGATTATGTTCTTGCAAGTTATGGAAGTGGTGCTGTAATGGCTGTTCCAGCTCATGATACAAGAGATTATGAA
Organism: uncultured Bacilli bacterium; assembly: GCA_944349595.1. Taxonomy (GTDB): domain Bacteria; phylum Bacillota_I; class Bacilli_A; order RFN20; family CAG-826; genus Alectryobacillus. The sequence continues at coordinate 84,558 of CALVNF010000004.1, forward strand.
TTTGCTAAAAAACATAATCTTGAAATAATTAAAGTTATTGAATCTGATATTTCAAAAGAAGCATTTACTGGAGATGGTGTTCATATTAATTCTGATTTTATTAATGGACTTCATAATGAAGATGCAAAAATTGCTATAATTAATAAATTAGAAGAACTTAAATTAGGTAATAAAAAAGTAAATTATAAAATTAGAGATTGGCTATTTTCTCGTCAAAGATATTGGGGTGAGCCAATTCCAATTGTATTTTTAGATAATGGAACAACTTATTGTCTAAAAGAAAATGAATTACCACTAGTTTTACCAGAATTAAAAGAATATAAACCATCAGGTACAGGAGAATCACCTCTTGCAAATGATACAGATTGGGTAAATGTTGAAATTGACGGAATTAAAGGTAAAAGAGAAACAAATACCATGCCTCAATGGGCTGGATCTTGTTGGTATTATATTAGATATATTGATCCACATAATGAAACAACTCTTGGTGATAAAAAATTATTAGACCATTGGCTTCCAGTTGATTTATATATTGGAGGAGCAGAACACGCTGTTTTACATTTATTATATGCAAGATTTTGGCATAAATTTTTATATGATATTGGAGTGGTTTCTTGTAAAGAACCATTTAAAAAATTATTCCATCAAGGAATAATTTTGGGCTCTAATGGTGAAAAAATGTCAAAATCAAGAGGTAATGTTATTAATCCAGATGATATTGTAGAACAATATGGAGCAGATACTTTAAGATTATATGAAATGTTTATGGGACCTCTTGAAGCAAGTCTTCCTTGGTCAAATACTGGTTTAGAGGGTGCTCATAGATTTATTGATCGAGTTTATAGAGTTTATTTTGATGAAAACATGAGAAGCAAATTTAAAAAAGAAAATAATCATAAACTTGATTATATTTATAATGTTACGGTTAAAAAAGTAACTGAAGACTTTGAAAATTTACAATTTAATACTGCTATTTCTCAAATGATGATCTTTATAAACGAAGTATATAAACAAGATGAAATTTATGAAGAATATATGAAAGATTTTGTAAAAATGTTTTCATGTATTTGTCCATTTGTTGGAGAAGAAATTTGGAGTCAGTTTTCAAATGAACTGTTAACTTATCAACCTTGGCCAAAACATGATGAAGAAAAAACAAAATTAGATAAGAAAACAATTGCTGTTCAAGTTTTAGGTAAGTTAAGAGGAACAATTGAAATATCAAATGATGAAGATGAAGAAAGCGTTAAAGAAAAAGCTTTTGCATTAGATTCTGTTAAAAAACAAATAGAAGGGAAAAATATTGTTAAAGTTATTTATATTAAAAATAAAATTATCAATATTGTTGTTAAATAAATATGAATATTATTGAAGCGCTATCTAGAGATTTAAATATTACAAATAAACAAGTAGAATCTGCCATTTCATTAATTGATGAAGGTAATACTCTTGCTTTTATTGCTCGTTATCGAAAAGAATTAACTGGTTCTTTAAGTGATGAAGTTTTAAGAGAGTTAAATAAAAAATATGTTTATTATAAATCAATTAATGAAAGAGCTAAAACTATCTTAGATAGTATGGAAGCTCAAGGTGTCTTAACCGATGAATTAAAAGATCTAATTAATAAATGTGAAAAATTAACTGATTTAGAAGATATTTATCGTCCATACAAACCTAAAAAGAAAACAAGAGCATCAATTGCAAAAGAAAAAGGTTTAGAACCAGTTGCAAAACTTATTTTAGAACAAAAAAATATTGACAATTTTGATAAGTATTTAGAATCATTTATTAATCCTGAAAAGAAAGTTAATTCAAAAGAAGAAGTAATTCAAGGAGCAAAAGATATAATTGCCGAAATTATATCTGATGATTCAAAAACAAGAAATTATATTAAAGGTTATATTAATAAAACTGGCTTTATAACATCAAAGGAAAACAAAAAAGATGAAAAAGATACTTTTATTAATTATTATGATTATGAAGAATTAATTAAAAAAATACCTAATCATAGAATATTAGCTCTTAATAGAGGTGAAAATTTAAAGTGTCTAAAAGTTGGATTAAAGTTTGAAAATGAAGTTATTTTAAATAATTTAATAAAAAAATACATCTTTAAAAACTTATATTATGAAATTTTTGAAGATGCAATAAAAGATTCACTAACTAGATTAATTTATCCAAGTATTGAAAATGAAATAAGAAATGATTTATTTGAAAGAGCTGAAGATGCATCAATTTTAGTTTTTGAAAAAAATCTAAAACAATTATTAATGGTACCGGCTTTAAAAAATAAAATAATTTTAGGTTTTGATCCTGGCTTTAGAACTGGATGTAAAATTGCAATTATTAATAAAAATGGTGATTTAATTTTAGTTGATGTTTTATACTTAACATCAAATTCTCAAAAAGAAGTTGACGTTTCATTGGTGAAATTAAAAGACTATATAACAAAATATAATGTGGATTATATTGCTTTAGGAAATGGAACTGCTAGTAGAGAATCTGAGTTTTTAATTTCTAAATTAATTAAAGAAAATAATTTAAAATGTAAAATTTCAATTGTAAATGAATCTGGAGCTTCAATTTATAGCGCTTCAAAACTTGGTCAAGAAGAATTTCCAAATTTAACTGTTGAAAAAAGAAGTGCAATATCATTAGCAAGAAGACTTCAAGATCCATTAGCTGAAATGGTAAAAATTGATCCTAAAAATATTGGAGTTGGACAATATCAACATGATTTAGACCAAAATAAATTAGAATTTTGTTTAAACGCTGTTGTAGAAGAATGTGTAAATGGCGTTGGTGTTGATATAAATACCGCTAGTGCAAGTTTGTTACAATATGTTTCTGGAATTAGTAAAACTCTTGCAAAAAATATTATTGAATATAGAGTTAAAAATGGAAGATTTAATTCAAGAGAAGAATTAAAAGAAGTTAAACAAATGGGACCAAAAGCATTTGAACAATGTGCTGGTTTCTTAAGAATTTATGGCGGAACTAGACCTCTTGATATGACGGCTGTTCATCCAGAAAGTTATGAAATAGCTTTAAATATATTAAATATTGCAGGTTTTAAAGAATCTGATATTTTAAAAGAAGATACTCAAGAAAAAATATCATTATTAAATGATAATGGATTTTTTAATAAAAAAATCCCTAATATTACCCCAACTCAAATTGATATCATTCAAGAATTAATTAAACCTGGACACGATGTTAGAGATGATGTAGAAACTTTAGAATTAGATAATAATGTCAAAGATATAAAAGATCTAAAAGTTGGTATGATTTTAACTGGAGTTGTGCATTCAATTACAGATTTTGGTGCTTTTGTAGATATAAATGTTCATCAAGATGGATTGGTTCATATCTCTGAAGTTAGTAATAAATTTGTAAAAGATTTAACAGAAGTCTTATCAATTAACCAAATTGTGAAAGTTAAAGTTATATCAGTAGATGTTGACAAAAAAAGAATTGGCCTATCAATTAAACAAGCATTAGAAAATTAAGGAGAAAATTATGATTGATTTTAAAAAATTAGCTGAAAATTATAAAAAAGATGCACTTAATTCATTAATAGAATTTTTAAGTATTAATTCTGTATATGATGAAAATAGTAAAGATGAAGAAAATCCTTATGGTAAAGGAGTGTCATGTGCATTAAATTATTTAAAAGATTTAGCTACAAAATACGGTTTAAAAGCAGAAGTTTATAACAATAGAGTTTGCGAAATTTCTTTTGGAGAAACTGGAAATGATATTGGAATTTTTGCTCATAGTGATGTAGTTCCAGCAAGTGGAAATTGGACAACGCCACCTTTTGAACCAAATATTAGAGATAATAGAATTTATGCCAGAGGAACAAGCGATGATAAAGGTCCTTTAATGGCTGCTTTATTTTCATTAATTTTATTAAAAGAAAATAATCTAATTAATAATTATAAAGTGAGATTTGTAGCTGGTGGAGACGAAGAAAGAGGTTCAAGTTGTTTAGAGTATTATTTCCATAAATTAAATAAACCAAATGTTGATTATGGATTTACACCAGATGCTGATTTTCCATTAATTTATGGAGAAAAAGGTGTTGTAAATTACACATTAAGAGGAAGAATTGAACTTGATTATTTAAAAAGTTTAAAAGCAGGTGTTGCTGCAAACTGTGTTATTGATTTAGCAAAAGTTGAAGTAAATTATAAGTTTGATGAATTTGTAAAATACTTAAAAGAAAATAAAATTAATTTTACTCTTGATGGCGAGACAATTAACTTTTTAGGTAAGTCTGCACATGGATCGACTCCTGAATTAGGCGTTAATTCTGGTTTAATTGCTTTAAAATGTTTAGGTGAATTTTATAATGATAAAATTTTATTATTACTTGCAAAACAATATTCTGATGTAAATGGAAAAGAATTAAAACAATACTATAAGACCGATAAACTTGGAGAAACTACTTATAATGTTGGTATTATTAATTATTTAGATAATGTATTTGAAATGACCGTTAATTTTAGATTTCCAGATAATGTAAATTGCGAACATGTTATTAATGAGATTCAAAAAATTTCACCATTTGCAATTTATAATGAAAGAGAATCAAATTATTTATATTATGATCCAAATTCTCCAATGATTAAAACTTTAGTTGATGTATATCAAAAAGAAACTGGTGATTATAAATCAAAACCATTTACAATTGGAGGTGGCACATACGCTAAAGAAGCAAAAAATACTGTTGCTTTTGGAAGTCACTTCCCGGGTAAAGAAGATCATATTCATGAAGTAGATGAAAAAATTGATTTAGAAGATTTCTATAATTCGATTTCAATATATGCTCATGCAATTTATGCTTTAGGAAATTTAAAAAAATAAATAAATTATGCGTGGAAGATTTAAAAAGTGGGCCGAACCTTTAATTAATGAAAATCCTAAATTAGCATGTTTTGATTATGAATTAAATTCTAATCAAAACTTTTTAGAATTTTTAAATAAAGCTAAAGATAATTTAATTCTTGAAATTGGAAGTGGAAAAGGAAAATTTATTTCATCTATGGCTAGTAAATTTTCTTCTTTATATTTTTTAGCAATTGAAAAAAATGTTTCAATTTCTGGGATTTGTTTAAAAGAAATAATTAAAAGTGAAGTGGGCAATGTGTTTTTAATTTCGGGTGATTTTGAAAAAATTTATCCGCAAATTATTAATACAAAATTTAATGCAATCTTTTTAAATCATCCAGATCCATGGCCTAAAAAAAGACATGAAAAAAGAAGATTAACACATCCTAATTTTTTACTTAAATATGAAAATTTATTAAATGGTAATAATTTAATATTAAAAACTGACAATTTAGATATGTTTAATTATTCATTAGAAACTTTAAAAGAAAATAATTGGAATATAACTTATTTAAATTATGATTACAAACAAGATGATAATTTTGATGCACTAACAAATTATGAAGAAATGTTTATTAATAAAAATATAAAAATAAATCGACTTATTGCAAATAAGAAAGGAAATAAATAATATGGATTATTCATTATTTTATAATTATAAATTAATCGGTGATATTTTAATGATTGTTTTTAACAATGATGAAATATCAACAAGAAGTGAAAGAAAAGATGAAGATGTTGTCTTTATTTTTAATAAAGACAAATTAATTGGCATTAATATTTTTAACTTTTCTAAAATTGTAAAAATTAAAGCAAAAGGCTTAATAGTTTTACCAAGTGATGAATTAATCAATATTATTAATAATATTTTAAGTAAATATGAAATAAAACTTCCATATAAAAAAGAATCTGGATTTAAAATTGGGAAAATTATTAGTTTAGAAGAACATCCAGAATCAAGTCATCTACATCTATTAAAAGTAGATATTGGAAGTGAAGTATTAGATATTGTTTGTGGAGCAAGTAATGTTGCTTTAAATCAATATGTCGTTGTAGCAACACTAAATACCATGATGTTTAATGGAGAAACTATAAAAAAATCTTCATTACTTGGTTATGAAAGTTATGGAATGTGTTGTAGTGAAAGAGAATTAAATTTAACTAATGATCCGCAAAAAAGAGGATTATTAATTTTAGATGATACTTATAAATTGGGAGAAGATTTTTTCAAGGTATATAAACAATAATGGTTTTTAAATTATTTAAATACTTCAAAAAATACAAAAAAGAAGCAATTCTTGCAATCGTTTTTATATTTTTGGAATCAATTTTAGAAATTATTGTTCCATTTTTATCATCGCTATTAATTGATAATGGATTATTAACAAATTCAAGTGAACAAATAATTGGCTATGATTTAAATTATATATACTTAATTGGAGGGAGCATGGTAGTTTGTGCTCTTTTTGCTTTTTTATTTGGGTTATTATTTGCAAAATATGTAGCAATAGCTGGAAATGGATTAGCTGCGGAATTAAGACTTGCTCAATATAAAAAAATTCAAGAATATTCACTAAATAATGTATCAAAATACCGAACAAATAGCTTAATTACAAGACTAACAAGTGATATTACAACAATTCAAACAACAATTACTCAAGGATATAGACCAGCTTTAAGAGCTCCAATAATGATGGCATCTTCAATAATCTTATCTTTTATTATGTCTTGGCAATTAGCAATTATTTTTGTAATTGTAATTCCATTTTTAGCTTTCTTGTTATTTTTAATTTTAAGAAAAGTTACTCCAATATTTACAAAAATTCAAAAAATATTTGATAAAGTTAATCGATCTGTTCAAGAAAATATAATTGGAATAAAAACTATAAAATCATACGTTAGAAAAGATTATCAAGTTTCAAAATATGAAGAAATAAATACCGAACTTTATGTAACTGCTAAAAAAGGATTTGGATTTGTTGCTTTAAATGCTCCAATTATGCAACTTGTAATTTATTTGACAATAACTTTAATCTTATATTTTGGAGGAAGCCTTCATTCAGTTGGAGGAATAAAAGTTGGAGCACTAACAAGCTTTTTAAGTTATGTTTTACAACTTTTAAATACATTAATGATGTTATCTAGTGTATTTATGATGATTTCAAGGAGTAATGCATCTGCAATAAGAGTTAATGAAATATTAAATGAAAAAGTCGATATTGTTGATAATAGAAATTCCACTTTAAAATTAATAAATGGGGATATCGAATTTAAAAATGTTTATTTTTCATATAATAAAGATTCAAAAAATTATATTTTATTTGACTTAAATTTTAAAATAAAATCAGGAGAAACAATTGCAATTGTTGGACAAACTGGATCCGGTAAGTCTAGCTTAATTAATTTATTAATGAGATTTTTTGATATTAACAGTGGTGAAATATTAATATCTAACCACGATATTAAAGATTATTCATTATTTAATCTAAGACAAGACGTAAGTTTAGTTCCTCAAAATAATGTTTTATTTAAGGGTAGTGTTAAAGATAATATTTTATGGGGAAAACTAGATTCAACATTAGATGAGATTAATGAAGCTTTAAAATTATCTTGTAGTTATAATTTTGTTTATAACGACTTAAAAAATGGAATTGATAGTGAAGTTGGACAAACTGGAAGTAATTTATCAGGTGGACAAAGACAAAGAATATGTCTTGCTAGAGCTTTAATTAGAAAACCTAAAATATTAATTTTAGATGATGTAACTAGTGCTCTTGATAGAGCAACTGAATTTGAAATAATAAATAATTTGAAAACAAAATTAAAAGATACAACCAAAATTATTATTTCTCAAAAAATTACTTCTGTTAAAAATGCTGACAAAATTATTGTTTTAGATAATGGTCATATTTCAAATATTGGCAATCATGAATATTTAATAAATCATGATCCAATTTATAAAGATATGTACGAACTTCAAAAGAAAGCTGGAGTTTAATGAGTATGAGAAACAATTTTAATCATGCAAGAGCTAAAAACTCTCTTAAAACATTTAAAAGATTAATGACATATTTTAAAGGTTATAGATTAAAATTTGCCTTAGTTATCTTTTTTGCAATCTTTTCAAGCTTTGCAAATGTATTTGGTACATATTGCATTAGACTTATCGTAGATAGTGTTATTGCTAATAATGATTATGTTGAATTAGTTTATTGGATATTAATTGTCGCTAGTATTTATTTACTAGGAGTAATTTCAACTCTTTTATATACAGAGTTAATGATTAATATTGCTCAAAAAATAATAAATAAAATTAGAAGTCAGTTATTTTCTCATATGCAAGACTTACCTCTTGTTCATTTTGATAGAAGAACTCATGGTGAAATCATGTCATATTTTACAAACGATGTTGACACATTAAATGAATGTTTAAATAATGCAATTGTAAATATTTTTTATACATTCTTTTCAATTGTTGGAACAATGGTTGCTTTATTATTACTCAATGTTTATTTAGCTCTCATCGTTTATGCATTTATTATTGGAATGTTAATATTTATGTTAATAAATTCTAAAATTTGTAAAAAATACTTTGATAAAAACCAACAATGTCTATCTGATATAAATGGATTTATTGAAGAACATATAAAAGGAATTAAAGAAGAAAAAATATTTAATCACCAAGATAAGAATTTATCTGACTTTACAAAACTTAATGAAAATTTAAGAAAAGCTTCTAGTAAGGCTGTTTTTCATACTCAAATAAATACTCCATTTATCGTATCTTTAGGTTATTTAAATTTTGCAATTAGTGCAATAGTTGGCTCTTTATTTGCAATTTCAAATGTAATTAGTTTTGGTGTTTTATCTTCATATTTAGTTTATGTAAGACAATCAAGTCAACCATTTAATCAATTTATTGGATATATTAATACGATTTTAAGTGCACTTGCTGGAAGTGAAAGAATCTTTGAATTTTTAGATATTAAAAGTGAAGTAGATGAAGGAAATGTACTTTTTGTTAATGTTAAAAGACATAATGGTCACTTATATTTATCAAATAAATATACTGGAGATTTTGGCTGGTTAATTCCATTAAAAGATGACAAAAAAGCATATAAATTAAAATTACTTAAAGGCGATATTAGATTTAATAATGTAACTTTTTCATATCAAAATAATAAGGTTGTTTTAAATGATATATCTTTATATGCAAAACCAGGACAAAAAATTGCTTTTGTAGGATCAACTGGTGCTGGAAAAACAACTATTATTAATTTAATTACAAGATTTTATGAAATAGATGAAGGTGAAATTTTATATGATGGTATAAATATAAAAGATATTAAAAAAAGTTCACTTAGAAAAAGTATATCAATGGTTTTACAAGAAACTCATCTATTTAATGATACTATTTATAATAATATTAGATTTTCAAGATTATCTGCTACTGATAAAGAAGTAGAAGAAGCTTGTATTAGAGCAAATGCTAATAAATTTATTGAAAAATTGAAAGATGGGTATAACACAATTTTATATGATGATGGTTCAAATTTATCTCAAGGACAAAAACAATTATTATCAATTGCAAGAGCAATGACTTCTAAAGTTCCAGTTTTAGTCCTAGATGAAGCAACTAGCAATATTGACACAAGAACAGAAAAATTAATTGATCTTGGTTTAGATAAGTTAATGAAAGGAAGAACTGTTTTAGTAATTGCACATCGACTTTCAACAATTGTAGATTCTGATGCAATTTTATTATTGAAAGATGGAAAAATAATAGAACGAGGAAGTCATGAAGAATTATTAAAATTAGAAGGTTATTATTACAATTTATTTAGTGGAAAAATTGAATTAGATTAAAAATAAAATAATATTTAAATATTTTGCAAAAAAATTTAAAATTTATTGCAAAATAATGATATTTTTGATGAATTTTTATGTTTGTGCATGTTAAAATAAATATGCATACGAGGATTTTTAACATGTTAAACTTTTTGATATATAACTTTACAAATATTGGCTCAATAATTGAATTTATTTTAATATCTCTTTTATTAACTGCATTAAGCGTTTTAATAATAATTTTTTCTAAAAAAATTATATTATCTATTATAATTTCAAGCTTAAGTGCGGCAAGTATTTTAGCTTTAGGTTTACTCGGAAATGAAGCTGGAAATATTAGTCCTTTGTTTTATGTATTTTTATCAATAATTTCAATAATTTTAGTTATTGTGCTTTTTATAAATCTTGGAACAGCAAGAAAAATATTTGTCTTTAGAAATCCAAATGCTCCTAAGGCTAAAAAAGGAAAAGAAGAAGCAACTAAAATTATAAATAGAGATGAAATATATGACATTATTGATCGTACTGTAAATGTCTTATCAAGAAGTAAAACTGGTGCTATTATTACTTTTCAAAGAAATGATGATTTAAAATATTTAATGAAAAATGGTGTTAATCTTGATTGTAAAGTTAATCAAGAATTATTACAAACTATCTTTTATCCAGGAACTAGATTACACGATGGAGCTGTAATTATAAAAGACGATAAAATAATTGCTGCAAGTGTTTATTATACATTAACTACAAAACCATTAAATGGTAAATATGGCTCAAGACATCGTGCTGCAATTGGAATTAGTGAAGTATCAGACTCAATTACGGTTGTTGTATCAGAAGAAACTGGAAGAGTTTCAATTGCTGCTGCTGGAGGTATTGAAGCAGTACCTTTAGATAATTTTAAACGTATTTTTTCAGATGCTATGGAGAATGATTAATAATGGACAATGAAAAACAATATTTTTATGACTATTTAATAAAAATGTTATCCATTGCCAAAATTGGTCTAACTTATTCTCGAGATGGATATGCTTTAGTTGATTATAAAGAAATTCAAAATTTAACTCAAAAAACTTTAAATAATTTTTTAAATATTAATTTTGAAAGGCCAAATTATTTTGAAAGAAATGTCTATCCAACTCCAAATGTATCTGTAAGAGCAGTGATATTAAGTAAAGATAAAAATAAAGTATTATTAGTTGAAGAAAAAAAAGATCATGGCTATTCTCTTCCAGGCGGATGGGCCGATTTATATGAATCTCCAAGTCAAGCAATTGAAAGAGAATGCTTTGAAGAAGCCGGAGTTAAAGTTAAAGTTTTAAGACTTTGTGCTTTATTAAATGGACTGCCATTTAATGTAAGAACTAGTATTCCAGAATATGCTATTGTTTTTGTCTGTGAAATAGATGAAGATTATCACACACACGACCATGAAATACTAGATGTTAATTTCTTCGATATTAATAATTTACCAACATTATCTAAAAAAATGACTTTAGATAATTTTAATAAATCTATAAAAGCTGCTATAAGTGGTGAAACTATATTTGATTAATTAGTTTTATTTTTTATTTTTAGGAGGATTTATGTCAAAAGTACCAACCCCACACATTGAAGCAAAAGAAAATGATTTTGCAAAAACTGTTTTAATGCCAGGTGATCCAAAAAGAGCAAAATGGATTGCCGAAAATTTTTTACATGATTATAAACTTGTAAATAGTGTCAGAAATATGCTTGCTTATACTGGTTATACAAAAGATAATAAATTAGTAACTGTTATGGGAAGTGGTATGGGACAAGCTTCCATTAGAATTTATTCTCATGAGTTATTTAATTTTTATAATGTTGAACAAATTATAAGAATTGGAACTTGTGGAACTGAAGATAAAGATTTAGATGTAAAAGATATTGTTGTAGCATCTCTTGCAAGTACTAATTCTAATATGGCACAATGTGAAGGAATTATTGGAAACTTATCACTAGGTAGTGATTTTGAATTAACTAGAAGTGCTGTTAGTGAAATTGAAAAACGAGGTATTAATTATAAGGTTGGAAATGTTTTAGCATCTGATGTCTTTTATGATGAAGATAATAAAATATATAAATCATTTGCAAAATTTGGAATACTCGCTGTTGAAATGGAATCTTATGGTTTGTATTTAGAAGCAAGTAGGGCTAGAAAAAAAGCTTTAACTTTATTAACAGTAACGGATCATTTTACATATAACAAACATTTAACAAGTGAAGAAAGATTACTTGGTTTAACAAAAATGATTGAGGTAGCTTTAAGTCTTGTATAATAATGTTAAATTTTTTATTCTCTGATATTCAAATTATTTATATTATTCTTTTAGTTGGTATAATTTTTATCTTTATTAATTTATATCTATTTTTGTTTTATAAAAAACAAGTCTATAAAAAAGCATATAAAAAGTTTTATTTTAAAAAAATATATAAATACGTTTTAGATACAGATTATTTACTTATTAATAACTTTAACTATAAACAAGGTTATAAAAATGGTTTTAGTATTGATCATTTATTATTTGGAAAGAAATATATTTATTTAATATTTGATGAATATTATCTAGGATTTATTAATGGAAAAATAAATGATAATAGTTGGATTTATTATCCATTAAATAATAAATCCAAAATAATACATAATAAAATTAATGATATTAAAAAAGAAGTTAATAATTTTATAGAATTAACAAACTTGGATAATAATTTATTTAAAACAATTATTTTATTTAATAATGATTGTATATTACAAATAGATAAATATAATAATAAAGAACTAAATAAGGATACTTATTTAGTTAATTTATCTTATGTTATTAAATTAATTAAGAATTTAGAAAATTCTAATATTAATGATATAAATCAACAAGACGTTATTAAAACTTGTAATGATTTATACAAGATTAAATCAAAAATATAGAGGTGTTTATTTGTTATTAAGTATTTTAAAAAATTCACTAAGTAAATATAAAAAGAATTATAGTGAATATTTATCCCTGTCATTATTAATATCACTAGTAGTAATTGCCTTTGGGGCAATTATTTTATCTTTTGAGTTTTCTTATGAACTTAAAATATCAAATGGATTAATGATATTTTTAATGTGTATTATATTCTTATTTTTCTTTTATCCATTATTAAATTTTATAATGCTATATTGTCATTATTTATTTTTTATTAATGATGAAGAGAAAAAAAGATTTACATTTTTTAAATTCTTAAAAAAGAATTATACAAGATGCTTTTTTAAACCAAATAGAGGTAGTTTAAAATTTCTTTGGACACTAATAAAAACCATTATTATTTTTATTATCTTTGAAAGTTTAATTACAAGTTTAGTTTTATATATTTTAGTAAGTTTTAATCCTGAACTTACAACAATTATTAATGGATATGCAAACGCTATAAGTAGTGGAGATATAAGTTTAATTTTACAATATGAAACTCAACTCACTCCATATTTAAATACTATAAGTTTAGTATTAGGTACTCTTATTATTTTTTATTTTGTTCATACAATTGCTAGAAACTATTTACACTATACACTAAAAATATCTCTAGGCTCATTTTATATTTCAAATAAAGCTACTTATAGTTTATTTAAATCTGGAAAAAATCAAGCCAGAGGAGAATATTTTAAGTTATATTTTTTAAATAATTTTCCAATTATGATTACTTTTTATTTATTGTTTATAATTAGTGAAATAGTATTTTCCCTCTTTTCTAATAATGTTGTTTTTATCATAGTTATATCTTTTATTATATCTAGTTTTGTCTCTAGTTTTTTAATTCCAATGTTTATAAATAACATTATTAAAATTCATGAAAATTTAGCTTCATTTTACACTAATGTCTTATATAAACAATTTAATCAAATTAATATAACTAGTTTTAAGATTAATAACCAAGTTATTAATCTAGATCAAAGCAAAATTAAACAAGGTTATGAACAATTAAAAGAATTATTGTCAAATAAAAGATTTTACGACCATCAAAATAATATAAATATACCAAATAGCGATGAAACAAACGATAATGATGATAGTTAGTTAATTTTATTGTTATATTATGATAAAATTGTAAAGGAATTTTATATTAAAAATTCCATTAAGTTAACTTAATGGAATTAATTATATTAAATTTCAAATATAACACAAAAAATTGTAATAAAAAAAGCCGAAGCATTTCGGCGTTACAATCTTAATGGAGCAGGTGACGAGAATCGAACTCGCATAGCCACCTTGGCAAGGTGGTGTTCTACCACTGAACTACACCTGCAATTCACGTGCTTTATTATTATATTATTTATTAATTTTATATGCAAGAAAAAAAGAAAGGAAAATTTATGACAACAATTGATTTAGCAAATTTAATATTTCCTAATATTAATAAAACAATAGATGATTTAGAAAATTTATATCCTAGTAGAAATTTAAAACCTGATGCTGAAGTAACTAGATTTGCTCCATCTCCAACTGGATTTTTACATACTGGATCTTTATTTACTTCCTTTATTGCTAAAAAAGTCGCCAAACAAACAGGTGGTATTTTTTATTTAAGACTAGAAGATACTGATACTAAAAGAGAAGTAGAAGGAGCTGGAGAGCAATTAATTAAGCAACTCGAAGAATTTAATATTGATATTGATGAAGGAATAACTCTTAATGGAGAAAAAGGAATATATGGACCATATATTCAATCTCAAAGAAAAGAAATATATCAAATTGTTATTAAAGAATTAATTAAAAAAGGTTTAGCTTATCCTTGTTTTTGTAGTATTGAAGATTTAGATAATCTTAGAAAATATCAAGAAGAACATAAATTAATTACCGGTTATTATCAAGAATTTGCTAAATGTAGAAATTTAAGTATAGATGAAGCATATAACTTAATAAAAGCTAATAAACCATATGTTATTAGATTTAAATCATCTGGAAATCACTTAAATAAAATTCATGTCCATGATGAAATAAGAGGTGATTTAGAACTTAGTGAAAATGATCAAGATATTGTTATTATGAAGTCAGATGGACTTCCAACATATCATTTTGCTCACGTTGTAGATGATCACTTTATGCATACAACAATAATTACCAGAGGAGAAGAGTGGTTATCAAGCCTTCCAATTCATCTTCAATTATTTGATGCTTTAAACTTTAAAAGACCAAAATATGCTCATTTACCAGTTATTATGAAAGTTGATGAAAATGGAAATAAAAGAAAACTATCTAAAAGAAAAGATAAAGAAGCAGCTGTTGATTTCTTTTTAAAAGCTGGCTATCCAATTAAGGCGATTTTAACTTATTTAATGAGTATAGCTAATTCTAATTTTGAAGAATACTTAATTAAAAATAAAGATAAAGACTATAACGACTTTATCTTTAGTTTTAATAAGATGTCACTTGATGGAGCATTATTTGATATTGAAAAATTAAATTATTTTTCAAAAGAATATTTAGCTAGTTTAAATAAAGATGATATAACTAGCTTAGTATTATCTTATTCTAAATTATATAATCAAGATTTATATAATTTAGTCTCTAGAGATATTAATTATTTTAAACAAATAATTAATATTGAAAGAGAAAAAGATAAACCTCGTAAAGATTATTCTTGTTTAAGTGAAATATATAATGGAATTATATATTTCTATAATGATTATTATACTAATAATATTAATAAAGAATTAGATATATTCTTTAAAGATATTAATATATCTAAAATTAATAAACTAGATTTAATTAATTACTTAAAAGACTTAAAAGATAATTTAAAATTTATTAATTTAACGGAGCAAGAATGGTTTAATAATTTAAAAGAAATTGCATCAAGACATAATTTTTGTACTAATAATAAAGAATATAAACTAAACCCTGATAAATATTTAGGAAATATTTCAACTGCATCTCAAATATTAAGATTTGCAATAACACTTCGATTTAATACACCAAACTTGTATAATATTTTATGTATATTAAATACTGAAACATTTAATAAACGTATGGAATTATTTATTAATTCCATACTAAATTAAATTAGACCAAATGGTCTAATTTATAAATGGTCTGTTGGAGAAGTGGTTTAACTCAACGCCCTCTCAAGGCGTCATTCACGGGTCCGAATCCCGTACAGATCACCAAAATTACAAATTTGAGGTTTGAGTAGGTTCTATTCAAGCCTTTTTAAAACAAAATGTGAGGTTGTCTATTAAGTATGTCCAAATTTACAGCAAAAAAAAGATTACTTTCTAAAAAATTATTAACAGCATATGATCCATCAAATTATGAATATTGCAAAAGTTTTAATGAATTATCAATGAAGTTAATTAGAAATAATGATATTAGATATTTGATTGTTGGTACCTTGACGCCTCCAAAAGGTAGAAAAAATGGCTATTTTTACACGGCTTTAAAAAATAAAATGTTTAGGTATATTGATTTAACATTTGATGATGGCATGAAACTCGAGGAACAAAAACTTAATATTAAAGAAATTGAAGCAATTCTTTGTGAAAGACATGTGGCATTTATTGATGTAATAAATGAAGCTATTGTTTCAAAGGTATCATCGAGAGACGATGATATATTAAGTTACACATTGGATTATGATCGATTTGAAGAAATTTTTTCTAAGAACCAAGAAATTAAAATAGCCGTCAATAGTAAAAATGCTGAAGCAGGTTTTAAACAAATATGTAATGAGTTAAAAAAAGATATTAAATATGAACTCATTCCTCAAAATATTTGGGGTAATTTTCACATTTATAAAAGTGAATTAAGTTTAATAAATAAGTGGAAGTCTTTTTTTGATTAATTTTAATGCTATAAATGTAATTTACTTAATTGTCTTTTTTGAAAATATAAGAGATCAGCAACTAGTTTTTTAAATAATTCATTGTCAATTACCGATTAAATTTGTGCAAAAATCAGAGCGAATCTTGTATATTCTATACCTGTGATTGACAGTAGATTTAAAACTAAGAAAGAAGATACAAAAGCCAGTAAGGAAGGTGAAGAAGAGCACTTTGGCAAATATAGGTAGGTGTTAAATATGGAAAATAAATATGAAGAAGCATTGAAAAACTATACATACAATCACGGAGAGAAAATTTCAGCTTGTATTAAAAATAATAAAAAAATAGAGGAACAACAAGAGATTGATAGAGTCATAATAAATTGAACCAGTTAGGTCACTGAAAAATGTACCATGTTTTATAATATCGTAGGGGTTAATA
>CALVNF010000005.1 GCA_944349595.1 uncultured Bacilli bacterium
ATTAACCCCTACGATATTATAAAACATGGTACATTTTTCAGTGACCTAACTGGTTCAATTTATTATGACTCTATCAGATTGCCGCAAAAGGGTATTTTGATCAAAAAGACAGCGAGGTAGAGCGTCATAAAATAAGAGACACTTATAGTAATCTAAGAACAAAAATCTATGGAAGCGGTGATTATGGTAGAGCGGGAGGTTGTATTCCTTTACCAGTACCTGACGAAGTTCCTTTTTATGTCAAAGATTATAGTGAATACTACAAAGGACGTGCTTATCATCCTCGTTCGCTTAATTCTACGGATGGATGGAATCTTATCGGAACGATGTCTTTCTTGAATGCGCCTATTCTTCAATACACGAATGAAATACGATCCGCAGTCTTAATTATTCATGGTGAAAAAGCCCATTCCTGCTATATGGGAAAAGAGGCCTTTGAGAACATGATGAAGGGAAATCCGAATCCAGAGAATAAAGAGTTATTAATTATTCCTGATGCGGTTCATACGGACCTTTATGACAACCTGGACATCATACCTTTCGACAAGATCGAGAACTTCCTTAGAACTAATTTAAAATAAGTGTATCAGGAATGATATAACATGAAAGTTACACTTTTGATATTGCCAATCTTTTTGTTTGCAGCATGTTTGAGCTCTTGCAATAGCACTCGACCAACTACTAATGAAACCGGAAGTTCAACAAACGAAAATCAGGAAAGTAAGAATGAATCAAATGAGGATGAAAACGAAATGAAGTTAAAACTTGAGATTAAAGATTATGAATTCGATGTGACACTAGAAGAAAACGATGCCTCGCACGAACTTGTCGAAATGGCAAGAAACGAACAGATAACAATCAATTTCGAGGATTACGGCGGTTTTGAGAAAGTCGGTCCTTTGGGAAGAAGCCTGACAACCGATAATACTCGTATCACGACGAAGCCAGGGGATATCGTTCTTTATCAAGGAAACCAAATCGTGATGTTCTATGGATCGAACACCTGGAGTTATACGATGCTTGGGCATGTCGATGATTTGACTTATTGGGAAGAGGCATTAGGAGACGACGATGTCGTAGCGACCTTTACCTTATTGGAGTGACAAAAATAATGAATAGAGAAGAATATTTAAAATTAGTTTGTGAAAAAGGATATGTTGATAGTGATAGCGAAGCGCAGCGTTTCATGGATGAATCTTCCTATCGTGCACAAAAAATAGTAAGTGAGATAAACAACAAGTTTCTTTTGCAAAACGAGATACAAGAATTGATGAGCGAATTGACTCAAGAAAAGGTGAATGAAACATTGAAGATATTTCCACCGATATATACCGATTTTGGGATGAATCTCCATCTTGGGAAGAATGTCTTTATTAACTCTGGATGTTGCTTTCAGGACCAAGGCGGAATCTACATCGGCGACAGTACGCTGATAGGTCATCAAGTCGTGTTTGCGACAATCAACCACGATAAGGACCATGACAAAAGAGGTTCTATGACATTTAAACCAATCCATATAGGGAAGAACGTATGGATAGGCGCTCACGCAACGATTCTTCCGGGTGTTAATATCGGTGATGGGGCAATCATCGGTGCAGGCGCTGTTGTCACCAAAGATATACCATGTAACACCATCGCGGTAGGCGTGCCTGCCAAAGTTATAAAATCAATAAAATAAGTTTCAAAACTATTGTTAATTGACTTGATATAGCCGCCTCAAAGAGTGATTGATATACAACAAGGAGGTATGGATTATGTCATTAGAAAAACTAGAGGAAAAGCTTAGTAGCCTTAGCGAGGAAACAAAGTCCTTATATAACAAGATTGATGAGAAGTACCGAATAACGATAAATGGTAAGGGTAGCTTAGAGCTTGTTGATATAAGCAACTTCAAGGTCCTTGCTAGAGGTAAAAAAAGATAAATGAAGCTATGAAAAAACTTCTTGATGGAGCTAGATGATGACTCCTTTTTTTGGTCTGAAGCGCTAGAATATTCAGTTTATCTAGTAAGCGTTTCGTTTTACTAGTAGGGGTGTCGTTTTGTATCAATCTGATAGCACAAAGACAGTTAAAATCAAAGGTTTGATATAATATCAAAGTTATAGATAATTGCTCGATAATTCGAGCAATTTTTTAATTTCTTAAATGTTATTTAATAAAAAATAAAACTATATGATAAAATTTTTCTATGAGTGAATTATTATTACCAGCTGGAAATAAAGAAGCTTTCTATGCAGCAATAAGTAATGGTGCAGATGCAATATATTTAGGAATAAATAAATTTTCTGCAAGAGCATATGCTAATAATTTTTCTATAGATGAATTAGAAGAATTAGTTAAATATGCTCATTTAAGAAAAGTTAAAATCTATGTTACATTAAATACTATTTTATATGATGATGAATTACAAGAAGCTTTTAATTTAATTGATCGATTAGCACAAATTTATGTTGATGGAATAATTTTTCAAGATTTAGCCATTCTTTATTATATTACAAACAACTATTTATCATTAGAAGCTCATGCATCTACTCAAATTGGAGTTGATGATTATCATGGTGCAAAATTATTTAAAGATTTAAATGTAAAAAGAATTGTTTTTGCAAGAGAAACACCTTTTGAAGTTATAAAAGATATTAAAGATAAATTAAATATAGAAGTTGAAGTATTTGTTCATGGAGCATTATGTGTTTGTTATAGTGGAAATTGTTTAATGTCTTCAATGATTGGAGATAGAAGCGGAAATAGAGGAAGATGTGCTGGCTGTTGTAGACAACTTTATACACTAATTGATTTAAATAATAATAAAAATATAAAAACTGGTTATTTATTATCAATGAAAGATTTAAATACCTCTAATTATTTAAAAGATTTATCATTTGTTGATTCTTTAAAAATTGAAGGAAGAATGAAAGATAAAGACTATGTTAGTGTTGTGTGTAAAACTTATAGAGATTTATTAAATAAAAAAACAAATAGTAGTCAAAACTTAAAATATATTTTTAATCGCACATATACTAAAGGTTTTATGTTAGGTGATACTTCAAAAGATATAACTAATATTGATCGTCCAAATAATTTTGGTTATGAAATTGGAGAAGTTAGTAAAGTTAAGAAAAGTAAAATATGGATTAAATTAATAGATGATTTAAATAAAGGTGATCAAATTAGAATTCAAAACGATAATGGATTTAAAGATGTTATTTTAAATATTAATAAATTTACAGAAATCCAAATTAAAACTCTAAAAAAATTAACTAGATATGCAATAGTTTCTTGTGAAGAAAAAGTAGAATTAAATTCTAAAGTATATAAAATTAAAGATATTAATTTTTATGATAATTTAGAAACAAGATTTAAAAATGTTGATTATGAAAAAAGTGATATTGATTTTATATTTTATGCAAGAAAAAATAAATATATATCTTTAGTTTGTAAATATGAAAATAAAAAACTATGCAAAACCTCAACATTTATAACTCAAGATGCTAAAACTAGTAATATTTCTAAAGAAAAAATAATTGAATTATTATCAAGAATTAATGATACTCCATATAAAGTTAGAAGTATTGATTTAGAAATTGACGATAATATTTTTATTCCAGTTAAATTTATAAATGAATTAAAAAGAGAAGTAATAAATGAACTAAATAATTTAAGATTAAAAAAAGAAGTTATTAAAATAGAACCAAAAGAAATAAAAGTTGATAAATATGAAGTTAAAGATATTGAAATATCAGTTCAAGTTAATACCCAAGAACAATATGAAGTAGCTAAATCTTTTGGAATAAAACATATTTATTTTAAAAATATAATTCGAAGAAATAATGAAAATGAACCAGAAATTGTTGACAACAATGAGCTATTAATTGGAGGCTATGGTTCACTAGAAAAATATAAAGATAGTAATTTAAATTTAGTTACAGATTATTCTTTTAATGTTTCAAATTATTTAGATGTTGCTCTATTAAGTAATCTTGGAGCTAAACGAATAACTTTATCTTTAGAATTATCAAAAGATCAAATAAATAATTTAGTTAATAATTATTATAATAATTTTAATACTTATCCAAATTTAGAATTAATTATATATGGAAGGCAAACTTTAATGCATTCTAAGTATTGTGTTTTAAAAAGACTAAATTTGTGTAATTCTTGTAAGAGTAATAAATTTGGATTAAAAGATAAGTTTGCTACTTTTCCATTAACTTTTAATGATGATTGCACAATGAATGTATTAAATTCTAAGACATTAAATTTAATGGATGATATTAAAAAAATTAATGGAATTTCTGTTTATAGATTAATATTTACAACTGAAAATAAAACTGAAGTTGAAAAATTAATAAAGAATTGCATTGATATTTTAAAAAATAATAAAGATTTAACAACTTTTGATAATTTAAATCAAACAAGAGGTCATTTTAATAAAAAAGTATTATGATTGTTAAAATTAGCGTCTTAAAAATTACTAAATATGAAGATTTAATTTCTAAATATGAAAATAAAATCGAACTACCATGTAATTTAAAAGTTGGTGATGTTTTTTATGTTAGCAAATTAGAAAAACCAGATAATTTATGTGATTCAGCATGGGAAACTTTATATCCTTTTATAAAAGATTTATTAAATGGTAAGGGAAATTTTTTTGATGGTTGGATGAAAAATCCATATTCTGCAATGATATCTTGTAATGATGGGTTTAGACCAGTAACTTTTTATTTAGAATTAATTAATAATTAAATTTAAACACAATAAAATTAGAAATCTAAATAAAATATATCATGCATTTAAAAATGACAAAAAATATGTCTAATTATTTAATAAATAAATATTAGAAATTTATTAAATACAAACAATTTTTACTATATAATTAATATATAAACAAATAAATATATAGGAGGAATTTGTATGGCAAAAAAAGCTTCTTCTGGAATTAAAGGTTATTTTGTTAATAACTTAGGTGGAATTATAACCTTTTTATTTCTAATTGGTTTAGCCTTTACTGGTATTACAATGAGCATTAATGAAGGTGAACCAGCAAATCTATATAATCTTAGTGATTATGTTTTTGGATTAAACGAAAATAGTATTTTAGTAATGAGTTTATTAGGATTTATTTTAAGTTTAATTGGTGCTCTTTTGTTATTTAGTAATAATAAAATATTGAAACTAATCGGTGGAGTTTTAGCAATTGTCGGTGGTGTTATGTTTTTCATCGCTCCATCTACATACACAGCTGTAAGTTCTTCTGAAGGCGGTCTTGGGGATATTTTTGGTAATTTAGAAAACGAACTTGTCTCTTATGGAATTGGAACGGGAACAATCATTGCTGGAGTATTTCCAATTGTCGGTGGTTTAATAGGAGTTGGTTCTATTTTTGTTAAATAATTAATTCATTATTTAAAAATATAGTTTTATTAGATACAGAAACAATATTTTCTTTTTCTAATTTACTTAAAGTCCTTGATAAATTTTCTCTCGTAGTTGCTAAATAGATTGAAAGTTTATTAATTGATTCATATTTATATCGATTATTATTTTCTTTTAATAAATATATAAGTTTATTTTTTAAGTTGTTAATTTTTAATAATCTTAAATAAGCTTTTTGAGTGATTATAATATTTGATTGATATGTTAAATATTCTTCTAAAAATAAATCATTTTTTAATAAATTTACAAAACTTAATTTATCAATTACTAAAAGTTTAGTTTTCTTTTTTGCAAATGCCGTACCTTTTACAATTTTATCTTTTGAAAATAAATTATTATTTCCAAAAATATCATTTTCTTTTAAATTGTTGAAAATAATTTCTTCATTAAATTGATTTGTAGAAATATTAATTTCGCCTTTTAAGATAAAATAAATGTTTTCATTTTTTTGATTTTCAAAAAATAAAACTTCATTTTTATTGAGCGTAATTTTTTCGTATTTATCTTTATTATTAATAAAAAAAGTAATTAAATTATCTAACATATGTGATAATTATCACATTTTTTTTGATAGATTAAAAGTATAATTTTATAGGGTGAAATTTATGAAAAACAAATTTTTAATTATATCTATATTACCAATTTTATTTTTAGCATCTTGTCAAAATAATTTAGACACAAAATTATCAAATAAAACAAAGACTGAAGTTACAACAACTAGTGATAATGTAACTGATAAACCAGTTAAAGATGAAATAAAAGTTTTAGCACCTAGTGGAACTCCTGCTTTAGCTCTTGCAAATTTTGAAGCTGAACATCAAGGATCACTAACAGTGGGTGGTGCTGACTTACTTGCTCCAAATTTTATATCAGAAAAACAAGAATATGATTTTATTGTCGCTCCATTAACCGTAGGGTTAACAACTTATAATAAAGGTAGTTATTATAAATATTATAGAAGTATTGTTTGGGGTAATTTTTATATTATTTCAAAAACTATAAGTAATTTAGAAGATTTAAATAATAATAAAATATTAGCATTTCAAAAAAACAATACTCCAGATATTATTTTAAGAACAATATTAGATTCAAATAATATTGAAAATTGTAGTATTGATTACACAAGTGATGTAGCAGATGCAGTTGCTCAATTTACATCTAATAAAGTTAACACAATTGTAATTGCTGAACCATCTTTAAGTCAATTAAAATCTAAAGGTTTAAAATTTAATATTATTGATATGCAAAAAGAATATAAGAAAATAACTGGAAAATCTTCTTATCCTCAAGCCGCATTATTTGTGTCAGAAAATTATATTGAAAATTATAATCTTGATATTTTAGATGATTTTAAAAATACAATAAATGATTCAAATATTGATATTGAAACGACGGCAAATAATGCAAAAAATAATATATCAACATTTTCAACATTTTCTATTGATGTATTAAAGTCAGCAATTCCAAATTCTAATATAAAAGTAGAAGATGATATAAATACTGATAAAGAAGCGATTAATTTTTATTTAGATTTATTAAAAGATTTAAATCTTAATACTTATGGTGAAGATCCAAAAGAAGATTTCTACTTATAGTCCATATTTATTTGGAATTAGTGGGATTTTATTAGTAACTTTAATATATTTTTTAATAACTATATTTCAAAATAATGAATTTGTATATCCTAGTTTAAGTTCAGTTTTTGTTAGTTTTGGTGGATTTTTTTATGATTTAAATAAATTTGTCCCTCTAGCTTATTCATTTTTTAGAGTATTAATTAGTGTAGTTATTTCTTTTATTATTTCATTAATTTTAACTTTTATATTTGTATTATATAAGCCACTTTTAAATTTATTTAAACCAATTTTATATATTTTTAAAGTTGCTCCGCTTGCAGCAATAACTTTATATTTATTTTTAATTTTACCAAGTAATGGAGTTAATTATGTTGTAACTTGTATGTTATTAATTCCATTATTTTTAGAAGCTAATATAAATGGAATTAATAATATAAATAAAGATATATTAGATGATTTAGAATTAAATAAAGTTAATGTATTTATTAAGTTTTTTAAAGTATTTATACCAATCATTTTTCCATATATTATCATGTCTTTATTTCAAGGAATTGGTTTAGCTTTTAAGACAACCGTAATGTGTGAATATTTAGTTTTACAAGAAAATTCCTTAGGATTTTTAATTAAAATATATAAAGATTCTTTAAATACTTCTGATTTAATTGGTAGTATTTTAATTATTGTATTCTATGTTGTAATTTTTGAATTAATTATAAAGATATTTAAAAAGTATTTATTTACTCAAGAATAAAATATTAAGGTTTTGCCGTAGTTTTTTAATTTATATTATGCAATATTAATTAAAATATGTATAATATACATACTATGAGTGACGTTTTAATTAATACTTATACTTTCAATATAACAAGTGGTCAATTAGACCAAAATGATAACTTAAAACCAGAAGCTATTTTTGATATTTTACAAGAAGCGGCAACAATTCAAGCTGAAGAAAATGGCCTTGGTTTTTATGATTTAATTAAAGATAATTTAATCTGGGTTTTAATTAGACAAAAATATCAAATAATTAAAAGAGTTAAAGAATTAAAAAAAGTGAAAGTTAAAACTTGGCCATTAAAACCAAATAAAATTGACTATATGAGAGAATTTGAAGTTTATGATTTAAATGATGAATTATTGATCAAAGCTTCATCTGTTTGGACTGTTTTTAATTTGAAAACTAAATTTGTAGAAATTAGAAGACAATTAGATTTTAATAAAGGATATTGGAATAAAATTTCTCTTGAAAGTTTAAAAAAATTAAACTTTAAACTTGATGAAAATTTTAAATATGTTGATGAATTTAAAGTTTATAGAAGTTATTATGACCGAAATAAACACATGAATAATGCAAAATATGTTGAAATTATTTTTAATTCTTCTAGTTTTGATTTAATTGATTCCATTCAAGTTGATTTTATAAAACAATCTTATCTTAATGATGTAATTAAAGTTTATAAATACCAAGTTGATGAAAATAATGAAGAAATGATTGGAATTTCAAATGATTCAGTTGTTTTTAAGTGTTGTGTTGAAGGTAAAATAAATGAAGTTATCTAATTTAAAAAAATACGATAAATTTTTAAAGTCAACAAATAAAAAAATTGTCGATGTTGATACTTTATCAAAAGGGGTAAATATCAAGGCCGACTTAATTATTGACGATTTAATTTATTTTGAACCAATGTTAAGAATGATTGTTGAAAATTATAATTTTAGAAATTTAGAAAAAAATATTGAAGATTATATTTCAAACTCAATAAAAAAAGAAACCAAGAAAAAAACAAAAAGATTAAAATATGATCCAAATCAAACAACAATGGATTTTATTTATTCAAAACTCTTATTAGACAATGGTTTTATCGATCGACATTATAAATTTTCAATCCAAGATTTGAAACATTTAAGATACTTAATTAATAAAGAATTAAAAACAAAAAATAAGAAAAAAGGAAAATAAATATATGAAAATTAAAAAAGTAATTATTACAGCCGGGGGTTTAGGCACTAGATTTTTACCATTTACTAAATCTGTTGCAAAAGAAATGCTTCCTATTGTTGACAGACCTAATTTAGAATATCTAATAGATGAATGTAAAAAAAGTGGCATTGAAGAAGTTATTTTAATTGTTAACAATAAGAAACCAGAAATTGAAAAATATTATTCAAAAGATGAAGAATTAACCGAAACACTAAAAAAAGAAAATAAATTGACTGAATTAAAAGCAATAGATTCTATTGGAAGTGGTGTTAAGATTAGTTTTGTTTATCAAGAAAAACCAATTGGACTTGCAAATGCATTATATGTTGCAAAAAATGAAATTGCTGGAGAGGATTTTGCAGTAATTTTAGGTGATGATTTAATGTATAATCAAGATTATCCTTGTTTAAAACAATTATTAGATATTTATAACCAATATGATTGTAATGTAGTTGCAGTTCAAGAAGTTGATAAAAGTGAAGTATCAAAATACGGAATTATTGGTGTTGAAAAAGAAGTTAATGCTGATGTATTTCAATTAAATGATTTAATAGAAAAACCAGAAATAGAAAAAGCACCTTCAAATTATGCAATTATTGGAAGATATGTCTTTAAAAATAATATTTTTGATTACATTGAAAAATTAAAAATTGGTAAAAATAATGAATTTCAATTAACTGATGCTTTAAAAAATATGTTAGTTGATAATAACAAAATATTTGCTAAAAATTTACAAGGAATTAGATTTGATACAGGTTCAAAACTTGGATATGCTGAAGCCTTTATTTTTTATAGTTGTTTAAGAGATGATATTGGTGAAAACGTTAAAAAATTTATAAAAAAATATATTGATAAAAATAACTAAAAATTTTAAAAAACTCTCCTTGGTATTATTGATAAAATATATAAATATTTTATAATATTAGAGATATTAAGGAGATTTAAAATGTCAGAAGTTAAAAAGACAAAATTATCTTGTGATGGAAATACTGCTGCAGCTTTAACATCTTATATGTTTACTGAAGTAGCTGGAATCTTTCCTATTACTCCATCATCACCAATGGCTGAATTAGTTGATGTTTATGCAAGCCAAGGTAAATTAAATTTTTTTGGAAATACTGTTAAAGTTGTCGAAATGCAATCAGAAGGTGGCGCAAGTGGTACAGTTCACGGTGCACTTCAAGCTGGTGCTTTAGCAACTACTTACACAGCCTCTCAAGGCTTATTATTGATGATTCCTAATATTTACAAATGGGTTGGTGAATTATTACCAGCTGTTTTACACGTTTCTGCTAGAAGTTTAGCAACTCGTGCACTTTCAATTTTTGGAGATCATCAAGATATTTATGCAATTAGACAAACTGGTGTAACAATGATTTGTTCACATAGTGTTCAAGAAGTTGCAGATTTAGCAAGTGTCGCTCATTTACTTGCAATTGATTCTTCAATTCCAGTTTGCCATTTCTTTGATGGATTTAGAACATCTCACGAAATTCAAAATGTTGAATTTGTTGATCCAGAAGAATGGAAGAAATTAATTAATCAAGAAAAATTAGATGAATTCAGAGCAAGAGCTTTAAATCCTCATGGACATGCAGTCACAAGAGGCGGTGCTGAAAATGATGATATTTACTTCCAAGCAAGAGAAGCTCAAAATAAAGAATTCGATAAAGTAATTGATATTGCTGATTATTACTTTAAAAAAGCAAGTGAATTAACTGGAAGAGAATATGCTCCATTTACATATTATGGTGCAAAAGATGCTGAAAAAGTTATCGTTGCAATGGGTAGTGTTACTGAAACTACAAAAGAAGTAATTGATGATTTACTTGCTAAAGGCGAAAAAGTTGGTTTAATTAAAGTTCACTTATTTAGACCATTTTCAAGTAAACACTTAGTAATGAAATTACCAAAAACAGTTAAGAAAATTGCTGTTTTAGATAGAACAAAAGAATCTGGTGCTCTTGGAGAACCTTTATATTTAGATGTAGTTGCTGCATTAAATAAAGAAGGTTTAAAAGATATTGAAGTATTTGGTGGAAGATATGGTCTTTCAAGTAAAGATACTCAACCAAAACATATCAAGAGTGTATTTGATTTCTTAGATCACAATCCACATCATAATTTCACAGTTGGTATTAATGATGATGTAACTCATTTATCAATCCCAGTCGATGAAAATTATCATGTTAAAGGTGATTACACATCATGCTTATTCTATGGTTTAGGTAGTGATGGTACAGTTAGTGCTAATAAATCAAGTATTAAAATTATTGGTGATGAAACTGGACAATATGCTCAAGCATATTTTGCATATGACTCAAGAAAAGCTGGTGGTGTTACAAGATCTCACTTAAGATTTGGTAAAACTCCAATTAGATCAACATATTATGTTGAACATGCAAGCTTTATTTCTTGTAGCTTAGATACATATTTATTTAAATTTGATATGTTAAAGAATTTGGAAGATGGCGGAACATTCTTATTAAATACTGATATGGATGATAAGACACTTATTGAAACTCTTCCAAATAGAGTTAAATATCAATTAGCTACAAAACATGCTAAATTCTATGTAATTGATGCTAATAAGATTGCTCAAGAAACTGGTATGGGAAGACATACAAATACAATTCTTCAATCAAGTTTCTTCTATTTAAATCAAAATATTATGCCATATGAAGAAGCAAATAAATGGATGAAGAAATTTGCTGAAAAAACATATGCTAAAAAAGGACCAGAAGTCGTTGCAAGTAACTTTAAAGCAATCGATAGAGGTACTGAAGGTTTAAGAGAAGTTAAAGTTGATCCAGAATGGGCAAAACTTCCACCACTTAGAGAAGTACATTTAATTGGTGATGATTATTTTGATTCTTACGTTACTCCAATTGGTTCTCTTGATGGAGATAATTTACCTGTTTCTAAATTTAGAGAATTTGAATTACTAGATGGTACAATGGAAGAAGATATTACATTTAAAGAAAAACGTAGTATTGCTGATAGAGTTCCAATGTGGCATAAAGAAAACTGTATTCAATGTAACCAATGTGCATTTGTTTGTCCACATGCAACAATTAGACCATTCTTAATTGATGAAAAAGAATTAGCAAAGGCTCCTGACGTTGTTAAAAATGATGTAGTCGATGCAAAAGGTGGACCAAATGTTGCTGGATTAAAATTCAGAATTCAAGTATCTGCTAGAAACTGTGTTGGCTGTGGTTTATGTGTAAATGAATGTATGGCTAATAAAGCTGCATTAAAATCTGGAAATGGTAAGATGGCTCTTACAATGGAAGAAGCTAAATCACAATTTGATCAAGAAGAAGGTGCAGATTACTTATATAAACATGTATCTTATAAGAGCGATAAATTCCCACTTACAATGGTCAAAGGTGTTGGATTCTTAATGCCATATATGGAAGTTTCTGGTGCATGTGCTGGTTGTGGTGAAACTCCTTATTATAGATTATTATCACAATTATTTGGTAAAGATATGATGGTTGCAAATGCAACTGGTTGTTCTTCAATTTATAGTGGTTCAACTCCACTTACACCATTTGTAAATGATAAAGATAAAAATGGTATCGCATGGTCTAACTCATTATTTGAAGATAATGCAGAATTCGGCTATGGTATGAGAGTTGCAACAAATTATAAATTATCTCAAATTGTTAAAATTTTATCTGCAGCTTTAAATAAAGATGATGTTGAAGATGAATTAAAACAAGTTATTAATAAATATCTTGAAAATATTAAAAATAAAGATGTAGTTAGAGGATTTGTTAGTAATTTAGTTTCATTAGTTAAAGCTTCAAAAGATCAAGAAGTTAAAGAAGTCTTAAAATTTGAAAAAGACTTAATTGATAAATCAGTCTGGGTTATTGGTGGAGATGGTTGGGCTTATGATATTGGCTATGGCGGTCTTGATCATGTTCTTGCAAGTGAAGATGATATTAATGTCTTAGTATTAGATACAGAAGTTTATTCTAATACTGGTGGTCAATCTTCTAAATCAAGTCAAACTGGCTCAATTGCTAAATTTACTGCAAGTGGTAAAACAACAAGTAAGAAGAACTTAGCATTAATGGCAATGGCATATGGAAATGTCTATGTTGCTCAAATTGCGCTTGGAGCAAATCCAATGGCAGCTATTAAAGCTATGAAAGAAGCTGAAAGTTATGATGGACCAAGTTTAATTATTTGTTATTCACCATGTGCTAACCATGGTATTAAAGGTGGTTTATCTAATTCAATGCAAGTTGAAAGAGAAGCAGTTGAATCTGGATATTTCCCAATCTTTAGATTTGATCCAAGAAATGCAGAATTAGGAAAACCTTGCTTAACATTAGATAGTAAGGAACCTGATTTCACAAAGATTAGAGAATTCGTTATGAAAGAGTCAAGATTCTCACAACTTCCAAAAGTTAATCCTGAACACGCAGAAGAATTACTTGAAAAATGTGAAAGAACTGCAAAAGAAAGATACGAAAGAATTAAAAAATTCGGTTTATAATTTGATGTGTGTAAAGGCTCCATTTAATATGGGGCCTTTATCATAAATAGATAAAATATTAAAGATTTGCAGCGTTTTATGATATATAAGTCAATTTTTGGTGATATTTTATTATTGGTAAATAATAAAAATGAATTATATTATTGTTCTTTATGTGACAAAAATAATATGAACAAAATTTCTGATAACAAAAAAATTGAAGAAAATTACATTAAGCAATTAGATGAATATTTTAATTTAAAAAGAAAAACATTTGATGTCTTAATTGATCTATCTCATTTTAATAAATATCAACAATTAGTTTATAAGGAAGTTTTAAATATTTCTTATGGCGAAACTAAATCATATCAAGAATTAGCAAAAAAATGTTTCAATAATAAAAATTATGCGAGATTTGTTGGGAATATTTTAAGTAAAAATGATGTTTTATTTTTTATTCCTTGCCATAGAATTATAAAATCAAATGGTAAAATTTCAAATTATGTATTAGGAGAAAATACAAAAAATAAATTACTTAAATTAGAAAAAGGAGTTTTGAAATGAAAGTATTAATGTTAAATGGATCTGCAAATCCTGTTGGATGTACAAATAGAGCTTTACTTGAAGTTGGAAATACTTTAAAAAATGAATTTGGTATCGATTTTGAAATTTTTCAAATGACAAATAAACCAATAAGAGATTGTATCGGTTGTAATAAATGTATTTCTGAAGGCTGTATATTTTCAAAAATTGATAATGATGGAGTCAATGATTTCATATCAAAAATAAAACAAAGTGATGCTTTAGTTTTTGGTTCTCCTGTTTATTATGCTCATCCAAGCGGAAGAATTTTAAGTTTTTTAGATAGAGTATTTTATTCCAGTGATAAAAAAATATTTGAAGGAAAACCAGGAGCAGTTGTTGTTTCTGCAAGAAGAGCTGGGACAAGTGCTAGTTTAGATGTTCTTTATAAATATTTTGGAATTACAAATATGCCTATAATTTCTTCATCTTATTGGAATATGGTTCATGGTATGAAAAAAGAAGATGTTGAAAAAGATGAAGAAGGTTTACAAACAATGAGAAATTTAGCAAGAAATATCGCTAAATATTTATTAAAAAGAGATAATATTAAACTTGAAAGTGGTCATCAAACAAATTTCATTCACTAATTTAATAATATAAAGGAATTTATTTTATGGAAAATAAAGAAATAACTATTAAAGAAAATATTGTTTATAATGGAAAAATATTAGATTTATATTCAGATGATGTTTTAGTAACTTTTAATAATCACAAGACAAAAAGAGAATACATAAAACCTCATAATGCATCGTGTATTTTAGTTATTAAAGATAATAAAATTTTATTTGTTAAACAATATCGATACGCGGTTAAATCCAGTATTTTGGAAATTCCAGCTGGAAAAATTGATGCTGGCGAAGATCCAAAAAGTGCCGCAATTAGAGAATTACACGAAGAAACTGGATTAGTTAGTAAAAATATGACATTTTTAGGTAGCTTTTATCCTAGCGCTGGTAATTCTAGCGAAGAAATTTTTGTTTATTTTACTGATAGTTTTGATTTAGATAAACAAAATTTAGATGAAAATGAAAATATTTCTTTAATTTATTTATCTTTTGATGAAATAAATGAATATTACAAAAAAGGTTTAATTAAGGATTCAAAATTTTTAGTCGCTTTATCTTTATATAAATTATATATAGTAAATAAAGGAAAAAACTAATATGTATGATTATTTAATTGTTGGAAGTGGTCTTTATGGGGCAACTTTAGCCTATCTTTTAAAAAATAAAGGGTTTAAAGTTTTAGTTATTGAAAAAAGAGATCATATAGGTGGAAATATTTATACAAAAAACATTAATGGAATTAATGTCCATGTCTATGGTGCCCATATTTTTCATACAAGTTATGAAGATGTTTGGAATTTTGTTAATCAATTTTCTAAATTTAATAATTTTATAAATTCTCCACTTGCTTATTATAAAGGTAAATATTTTAATATGCCTTTTAATATGAATACTTTTCATCAAATGTGGGGAGTTAAAACGCCTCAAGAAGCAAAAGAAAAAATAGAAGAACAAGTTAAAAAAGAAAATATTAAAGAAATTAAAAATTTAGAAGATCAAGCTTTGTCATTAGTTGGAAGAGATATTTATGAAACATTAATTAAGGGTTATACTGAAAAACAATGGGGTAAAAGTGCTAAAGATTTACCTAGTTTTATTATTAAAAGAATACCTTTAAGATTTGAATATGATAACAATTATTTTAATGATAAATATCAAGGAATTCCAATAGATGGTTACACAAAAATTATTGAAAGAATGCTTGAGGGAATTGAAGTAGTTTTAAACGAAGATTTTTTAAAAAATAAGGAAAAATATTTAAGAATTGCAAAGTTTATTATATATAGCGGACCAATTGATGAATATTATAACTACTGTTTTGGTGAATTAGAATACCGAAGTTTAAAATTTGAAATTGAAAGAATTAATAAACAATCTTATCAAAATAATGCTGTTGTAAATTACACTGAATTTGATATACCTTATACAAGAATTATAGAACATAAATTTTTTCAAATTGAAAACAAAGATGTTTTAAATTTGCCGTTTACAATTATTTCAAAAGAATATCCTAATTCATACAAAATTGGTGAAGAAAGATATTATGCTGTAAACGATGAAAAAAATAACAACTTGTATAATAGATATAAAGAAAAAGCCGAAACTGAAAAAAATATTTTATTTGGTGGAAGATTAGGCAACTATAAATATTTTGATATGGATGATACAATTAAACAGGCTTTTGATGATTTTAATAAATTAATGAACGAAAAAAATGGGAAATAAGTTAGGTGCAATTATAGTAAATGCTTTTATATTAAGAGATTCGACTTTGTATCAAATAAATCGATTAATAGAAGAATTTAAAAGTTTAGATGTTTCAATTGATGTTATTTCTAACATTGATATTTTTATTTATATAAATGATGAAGGAAAAATTGTTAATAAATTAAAAAAATATGATTTTATTATTTATTTAGATAAAGATAAATATATTAGTGAATTATTAGAAAAAGAAGGTTACATTTTATTTAATAATTCAAAATCAATAATTGATTGTGATGATAAAATGTTAACTCATATTAAGTTATCGAACAATAATATATTCATGCCTAAAACAATATCTTATCCATTAAATTATTTTAATAATGAAAGTAAATTTATTGAATTTAAAAATAAGATATTAAAAGAATTTACTTTTCCATTTTTAATTAAGGAAAACTTTGGCTCTCTTGGGAAACAAGTCTATTTAATTAATAACTTAGATGATTTTAATTTAATAGAAGAAAAATTAAAATATACTCCTCATATTTTTCAAGAATTTATACAAGAATCAAAAGGGACTGATTATCGAGTTTTCTTAATTAATAAAAAACCTGTAGCTTATATGAAAAGAGTTAACAATAATTCATATGTTTCTAATGTTGCAGCGGGAGGTGTCGGTTATACTTTTACACCAAATAAACAAATTATTAAAGATGCAATAAAGGCAAGTAAACTTTTAAAACTTGATTATTGTGCTGTTGATTTTGTATTGAATAAAAGCGGAAAATATATTTTGATAGAAGTTAATTCTAATGCCTTTTTTACGGAAATTGAAAAAATTAGTAAGGTTAATATAGCCAAAATTTATTGCGAGTTTATATATAATCAAATATATAAAAAATAATTATTGAGTAAAAAGAAATTATTTAGTATTATTATATCGGTAAAAAAATACCGAGTTTATGAAAAGGAACAAATTATCTCAGAATCAAGTTCAAAGATATCCACTTTATTTGGATTACTTAAGGTCCATTAATTTTGATGATAATACTTATATTTCCAATCGTGAGTTTGCAAATGTTCTTAAATTGAACATTGAAGTAGTTAAAAAAGATTTAGCAGCTATTTCAAGTGAAAAAGGCTTACCAAGAATTGGAAGAAAAGTATCGGTCTTAATTAATGACTTAATGAAAATTGTTGGTGTAAAAGAAGAATTAAATGCTGTTTTAATTGGTGCCGGTCATCTTGGAAAAGCTTTGTTAAATTTTGATGACTTTAAAAAGAATGGTTTAAATATTGTTGCAGCATTTGATGTTAACCCATTATTATACGAAGTAGATATTAATGGTATTAATGTTTATCCACTAAAAGAACTTAAAGATTATGTAGATAAAAATAACATTTCAGTTGCAATTTTAACAGTTCCAAACAATCATGCTCAAGAAGTTGTTGATATCTTAAATCAAACAAAAATTGAAGCAATTTGGAATTTTGCGACAATTGCAATTAATGTAAATTCAAATATTGTCGTTTCAAACATGTCTATGGCATCTAGCTATGCTAATTTATATCATCAATTAATTTTAAAAAGAAAAGAGAGGTTAAAAAATGGAAGAAATTAAAAAAGATGAAAAACAACTTGAAGTCGATACTATGGTTAATGACTTAGTTGTAAAAGGACAAAAAGCATTAGAAGAATTTTTAAAATTAGATCAAGAACAAGTTGATTTGATTGTAGCAAAATGTTCATGTGCTGCACTTGATAAACATGGAATACTTGCAAGAGCTGCAATCGAAGAAACAAAAAGAGGCGTTTTTGAAGATAAAGCCACAAAAAATTTATTCGCATGTGAATATGTTGTTAATCATATGAGACATATGAAAACAGTTGGTATTATTTCAGAAAATCCTGTTACAGGAATTACCGAAGTTGCCGATCCAGTTGGTGTTATTTGTGGTATTACACCAGTTACTAATCCAACTTCAACTGTAATTTTTAAGTGTTTAATTTCTTTAAAAACACGCAATCCTATTATTTTCTCTTTCCATCCTAACGCACAACAATGCTCTAAAATGGCTGCTCAAGTTATTTTAGAAGCAGCAGTTGCAAATGGTGCTCCAAAAAATTGTATTCAATGGATCGATAAACCTTCAATGGCTGCAACAAGTGCATTAATGAAACATCCTGGTGTTGCTACAATTCTTGCAACTGGTGGAAACTCAATGGTTAAATCAGCTTATAGCTGTGGAAAACCTGCTTTAGGCGTTGGTGCTGGTAACGTTCCTGCATTTATTGCTTCAGACGCAGATGTAAAACAAGCAGTAAATGACATTGTTATGTCCAAATCATTTGATAATGGTATGGTTTGTGCAAGTGAACAAGCTGCAATTATTCATAAAGATGTATACGATGAAGCAGTTGATTTATTTAAAAAATATAACGTTTATTTTGTAAACGAAGAAGAAAAAGAAAAATTAGAAATGTTTATGTTTGGCAACAAAGCATATAGCAAAGATTGTCAATTATTAAGTCTTAATTCTAAAGTTGCTGGAAAATCAGCAGTTTGGATTGCTGAACAAGCTGGATTTAGCGTTCCAAAAGAAACAGTTATCTTGGCTGTTAAGATTAAAAAGGTTGGTTATGAAGAACCATTATCAAGAGAAAAATTATCACCAGTTTTAGCTATCTTAAAAGCAAAAGATAATGAAGAAGGTTTAAAATTAAGTGAACAAATGGTTGAACTTAATGGTTTAGGCCATAGTGCATGTATTCATACAAAATCTCAAGAATTAGCCGATGAATTTGGCAAAAGATGTGAAGCTTGTAGAATCATATGGAATTCTCCAACATCTTTTGGTGGAATTGGTAATATCTACAACTCATTTATTCCTTCAATGACACTTGGTTGTGGAAGTTATGGTCACAATTCAGTTGCAGGAAATATTAGTTGTATCAATTTAATCAATATCAAAAAAATCGGAAAAAGGAGAAATACAATGCAATGGTTTAAAGTTCCTTCAAAAATTTATTTTGAAAGAAACTCAATTGAATATTTAAGAACTTGTAGAAATGTAAATAGAGTTTGTATCGTAACAGATGGTTCAATGGTTGAACTTGGTTTCTTAAATAAAATTACTGAACAATTAAATTTAAGAAGAAATAAAGTAACAACAGCTTTATTCTGTGATGTCGAACCAGATCCAGATATTTCAACAGTTAAAAGAGGTGTTGCTTTAATGCAATCCTTCCAACCAGACACAATTATTGCTTTAGGTGGTGGTAGTTGTATGGATGCCGCAAAAGGTATGTGGTTATTCTATGAACATCCAGAAGTTAATTTTGATGATTTAAAACAAAAATTCATGGATATTAGAAAAAGAGCTATTAAATATCCAGAATTAGGTAAAAAATCAAAACTTATTTGTATTCCAACAACATCTGGCACTGGTAGTGAAGTAACTCCATTTGCTGTTATCTCTGATAAAGCTAATATGAAAAAATATCCATTAGCTGATTATTCATTAACTCCAACAATTGCTATTGTTGATGCAGAATTTACAACTAATTTACCTCCAGCAACAACAGCTTGGACTGGTCTTGACGTTTTAACTCATGCAATTGAAGCTTATACAAGTGTTTTAGCAAGTGATTTCACTGATGGTCTTGCATTACAAGCAATTAAAATTGTATTTAAATATTTAGTAAGATGTGTAAAAGATGGA
Source organism: uncultured Bacilli bacterium (assembly GCA_944349595.1). GTDB lineage: Bacteria > Bacillota_I > Bacilli_A > RFN20 > CAG-826 > Alectryobacillus. The sequence continues at coordinate 20,062 of CALVNF010000005.1, forward strand.
AAACATGATTTAGAAGCAAGAGAAAAAATGCATAATGCTAGTACAATTGCTGGTATGGCATTTGCAAATGCATTCTTAGGTATGTGTCACTCAATGGCTCACAAAATTGGTGGCGAATGGCATGTTCCACACGGTCTTGCAAATGCAATTTTATTACCACATGTTATTAGATATAATGGTAAAATCTTACCTCAAAAATTAACTACATGGCCAAAATATAATTATTACTGTGCACCAGAAAAATATGCTGAAATATGTGATGTAATTGGGATTAAATATAAAGATTTACACGATGCTGTTGATAAACTTGCTGATGCTGTTGCTTCATTAATTAAAGAATGTGGTGTTGATCCAAACTTCTCATGCTGGGTAAAAGATGAAAAAGCTTGGGATGAATCATTAGATGATTTAGCTTATCTTGCATTTGAAGATCAATGTACAACCGCAAATCCAAGAATTCCAATGGTTGAAGATATGAAAGAAATTATGCGTAAAGCATATAAAGGTAACTAATTGTAATTTAAGTTAATTTGAAGTTTATAGTATAATTATTTATAGGCATAAGTGTTAACTTATGCCTATATATTTTTAAAGGAGTTTGATATGCCAAAATTTGACACAAGAGTCCAAGAATTAAGATATAGAATTTTAAAAGAAGTTGCTATTGCTTATAAAAATAATCAATTAAAAGAAAAATTATTAGAAATTCCTAAGATTATTGTTCCAGGTCCAAAACCATCCATGAGATGTTGTATTTATAAAGAAAGAGCAATAGTTGAAGAAAGAATGTCTTTAATTTTAAAAGCTAAAGAAAAAAACAATTCTAATGTAATTAAAGTTATTCCAATTGCATGTGATGAATGTCCTCTTGGTGGATATTTTATTGGCGATGCTTGTAGAGGTTGTATTGCTCATAGATGTGAACAATCTTGTCCAAAAAAGGCAATTTATTTTGATGAAAATCAACGAGCTCATATTAATAAAGAAATGTGTATAAATTGTGGATTATGTGCTAAAAATTGTCCTTATAATGCAATTGAAAATAGAATAAGACCTTGTGAAAAATCCTGCAAAACTCACGCAATTCATTCAAGTGAAGATGGACATGCAATTATTGATGATAATAAATGTATACAATGTGGAAACTGTGTATACATGTGTCCATTTGGAGCGGTTGTAGATGATTCATATATTTTAGATATTATTGATCATTTGAATGATAAAAATATCAAAAAAATTGCTGTAATTGCTCCATCAATAAGTTCAAACTTTTATGAAGTTAAAACTGGACAAGTTGTATCTGCGATTAAAGAACTAGGATTTGATTTAGTTGTTGAAGCAGCATTAGGTGCTGATATTGTTGCTCTTCATGAAGGAAAAGAATTAACCGAAAAAGGAAAATTAACTTCTTCATGTTGTCCAGCTTTTGTTTCTTATATTAAAAAGAACTTTCCAAGTTTAGTTGAAAATATTTCTTCAAGCTTATCACCAATGGCATGTATCGGACAAGTTATGAAGCAAAAATATCCTGATTCTTACATTGTTTTTATTGGTCCATGTACTGCTAAAAAGCAAGAAATAAAAGATGAAAAAGTTAAAAAATATATTGATTCTGCAATGACTTTTGAAGAATTACAAGCATTAATTGATGCTTATGAAATTGATATGAAACTCTTAAAAGAAGATCAATTAAATGATGCATCATATTTTGGAAGAATATTTGCAAGATGTGGTGGATTAACAGATGCAATTAATGAATCATTAAAAGAACAAAATATTGATTTTGTTGCAAAATCTGTAGCATGTGATGGAATTCTTGCTTGTAGGGAAGCTTTAAACAAGATGAAAAATGGAACCTTAGATGGTAACTTTATTGAAGGTATGGCTTGTGTTGGAGGCTGTGTTGGAGGACCATGTAATTTAACTCATGAATTAAAAGATAAGATGTCTGTTGAAAAATATGGAAAAACTTCACAAAAAGAATCAATTAAACAAGCAGTAGAAGATATTAAATAATCTTCTACTAAATAAGTCGTAATAAAAATACATTATTTCCTAAAAAAATAAAAAGAATTCTTAGAAATTGCTAAGAATTCTTTTTTTATGAATTTTTAAAAATCCTTTTAGTTTATATTATTCTTGAGTTTATCCTTGAATTTCGAGTGAATCAAGGTCTATTGTTGTTGTACCAATATTAGATACATCAATTATTAACTCAATACTGTGATTAAATGTTTTTCCAGGTTGATCTTCAAGAGTGACACCAGATTCACTAAAACAAGAAACAACTAATTGAAGTGCTTTTGTATCTGGATCCATTGTTACAATTATTGAATCTGGATTAATTTCGTCAAATTTTAATAAAGTTTCTTCAGATAAAAGTGAATCCAATTCAAATCCAGCATCTTCTGGGAACATTATAAGAGATAATACATCTGCAAATACATTAAATCCATAATATCCTTGTCCATCATTACCAACTAATGTGTAATCATCTTCAGCAACTAATGGTGTATAGCCATTAAATACATCATCTAATGAATAAACCCATGTATATAATTCACCCCAATCTTCCATTGATAGATCTTCAGAATATTGGAAAGTTAATTCACCATTTGGATCATTTGTCATTGCTACATATCCATCAATATTAGTTACGCCATTGCTTTGAGATTCTTTATAAAGAACACCAGCTTTACCATTTTCAGTTTCAATATATTGATAATAAGCATCTTCAGTTACATAAGTTGCCAAACCATCAACTAAAGTATTTGTGATAACTGTTCCATTTTCGACAGTATTTCCATCAGCATCAACTTCAGTATAAGTTTCAACTAATGTGCCAGTAAGTGTGTAGTTATGTTTATCAACAATATTTTCGTTTACATAATTAGAAATTTCTGATGCAATTTCTGGAGCATATAAATAAATATCAATTTCATAATATTCATACTGACCAGTTTGTTCAACTTGAACAAGACCGAGTTTTAGAGTAGTTCCATCACTTGTTGTATATGTAAATTTTTCTTCACCATAATCATCAACACCTTTAGATTGCCAACCTTTTGCTTCTAATAATTTTTTATATTCAGCATAATGAGTTGCTAAATTATCACCGGTTGGGAATGATAAACATAAACTATCACCAGAGAAAATATCGCTATAAACATACCATTCACTAGCATCTTCTGGTAAATAAAATGGTAATAAATCACTAGGAATTGAATGAGTTTCTAATAAATCGGAAGCTCCTTCAACATCACTCCAAGAAGATTGTCTTGGTTTTGGAATATAATCATCTAATGTATAACCTAAAGAAGTGGTTCCAACATTAGAGATTACTGTTGTAACATTTAATGGTACATATACAAGTTCATAATCTTCATTATATGTATAATAAATATATTCATAATTAATTGTATAAGTATTATCTTCATTAAATGTAATTGATAAACTACCTGGAGTTACTTCATAACCAAAAGTACTACTATAAACAAATTGAATTTCTGGAAGAATATATGTTAAATAATCATAATCAATATAATCTGGTAAAGTAAATTTGTTATTTTCATAATCAAAAGCCTCTGCTTTAAATTGAGAAAATGGATTTACAAAATCATCAAGAATTGAAACACTATCATCTGGTAAACTAACACCTTGAAGTTTATTATCATCTGTTACTTCAACTTGAACTAATCCATCATCAGTTTCTAAGAACCCTTGACCAGTAGAAGTTAATAAACCATCAGGAGTTAATTTAAAATCAAATGATGTAAATTCAACGCTTTCTGTGCCGCCTTCATAAACAGATTTATAAGATACAGTATAATTACCTTTTTCTAATTCAGTAAATAAATCTGTTAATTTTTGATGATCAGAAGTTGCTTGTTTAGCTTCAATTACTGGAACATTAATTGCTTCTTTATCAACAATATCTGCAGTATAAGTAATATTATCATTTGATAATTCAACTTTTAAAATTGTCCCAACATCATCAATAGTTAATTTTACTTCCTTCATTTCATCCGTATAAAGAGCAAAATATCTTAAAGATTGAGCAAGACCATTTTCTTGAGTTGCAGTAATTGTAATTTCGTTTCCATTTAAAACTAATTCATCGGTAGTTAAGCTAAGGAATGGATTAAATACATATTCATCATATAAAACATATTGTGAAGAAGATTTAAGTGGTACACTAACAACTTCATTTTTTAAAGGATTAATCATTTTTTGAACTGCATAACCAGTTTCATCTTTAAATAAGTGAATTGCTGTACCATCTCTATTAATATAAACTTCACCAACACCTTGATAGCCATAAATATGCATTTGAGATAAAACAATACCATTTTGTTTTAAAACAATTTTTCCATCATATGAAATTGGTGACTTTAATTGATTTAAAACATTACTTAATACTGTTGCAGGATCAATACTAGTTGTTGTAGTTGTTGTAGTTGTAGTAGTAGTTGTTTGAGTAGTTGTTTGAGTGCTAGTTGTGGTATTACTTAAAGAAGTTGTGTCATTATCACAAGATGCTAATGTAATACTAAATAACATAGCTGTTGCAAAAATTAGTAATTTATTTTTCATAAAATCTCCTTTCAATTACATAATTTTTTTAAATATATAGAAATATTTAGCTAAAAATATAAAACCCTAATCATGTTTTAAGGCCTATTTAAGGCCTTTAAACATTCTTTAATAAGTGAAAAAGGCTTTGTAAAACACAAAGCCTTTTAAATTTATTTATACAGTTGGTAAGAATGATGAATCAATTGTAGTTGTTCCAATTGTTTTAATTGTACCTACTATTTCAACTTCCATACATGCAAGTTTAGTTTGAGCTTCATCTAACCACCATAGATAATTTTGATCTTCTAATGTTAATGTGAATTGAAGTTCATTTGCAGTTTCATCTAGTGTCATAACACATTTAACAGGTGTTAATTCAACTTCTTCTCCACCAGCGGTCAAAGCAAATTGTGTCATTTGAAGAATGTAATCTAGACCATATTCATCCATAACCTCAACTTGTGTTCCATCTTCATTAAGTGCTAATAATGATTCCATACCAACTAAATCAGCCATTGTATAAACAAGATCAGCTTGATAAGTATAATCTGGATATGATTGAGCAAGTGTTGGTTTTCCGGTTGAATATGTATAAATTGATAATCCGCTAGTAGTATTTAAGTATAATACACTTGGTGTAAATGCATTAGTTTCACTTACTTTACCAGTAAGCATTGCATCTTTTGTATACATAAATCTTGAAGTTCCAAATTCTTGACTTCCATCTGCAACATCATCTAATTTAATTTGAGTTTCTTGATCAACTTCATAATAATATAAAGCAGAATCAAATTCCATTGTATAGTTAATTGTTGCTGGATCTGCAAAGTGTTCATCAATCCAAGGTCCTACTTTATTTTCTGTTTCTGGAACAGTTGGATCTTCAAACCAAATTACAAATAAACCATCTTCATCATATGCTACTAATGAAATATTACCAATTAATTTTCCTGGTTCTCCAGTATCTAATTCAAAGTAAGTTCCATCTTCACCAGTTGATGTTTGTTGCCATCCAGCACTAACTAACATACTTGTATAAGTAGTAAGTACTTGAGATGCAGTTATTGTATCTGGTAATACTAAAATTAAATCAGAAAGATTTTCAGTATCAAGTTGCCAATAACCACCTTCTGGTAAGTAGAATGGTAAATCTTCTTCAGCAATACCAGCAAGTTCTAATAATTCAAGAGCATAATCAACATCTGCCCATGAAGTTTGTGGTGCTGGTTCAACATAATCTTCTAAAGTGTAACCAAATAATGTTGTACCAATTTCTGAAATTGTAACTTCAACTGCCACTTGTGATCCAAAGAATGGATCAGAAGATGTATATGAAACACTCCATGTTCCATCTTTATTATCTTTTAATGAATATGAACCATCATCTACTAAAACAATACCATAGCCAAGAGGATCATACATTGCAGCTTCTGGTAAAATATTTTCAATTGCAAAATCTAATCCAAGACCAGCTGGAAGTGTATAAACATCTCCATCTTTATCAAACATTGAAGATAAATAATCAAATGGAGGAACAACATCAGCCATTGTTAAGCTTGTTGCTGGGGTTGAACCAACTAATTTTCCATCAACGACTTCAAAATCAGCTAAACCTTCATCTGTTAAAATATATCCTTGTTGATCATCAATAATAAAACCTTCAGAAGTAACTTTAGTTTCAAAAGCTACGCCTTCACTATCTTCAACTGCAAAAGTATAATTGCCTTTTTTAAGTTCGCTAAATAATGTATCGATTTCTTCATGTTTTTCAGTTCTTTCATAAACTGGAATGCTTAATTCACTTTCATCAATTACAGAACAAGCAAACTTTGATTCGACACCTTCGCTGCTAACTCCAGTAAATGTCATTTCTGTAATCATGTAATCATCATCAATTGTTAATACTGCTGTTTGGAAAGTAACACTTTCTTCGCCATACATTGTTAATACAGTACCAGCTTTTGTAAATTCATCTTCAGTTAATGTTATTGCAACTTGATGATTTGCACCAAGAGTTAAATCATCAACTGTTAAATCAGCAAATGGGTTTTGATAGTCAGCAATATCAGAATAAGAAGCAGATTCACTTACTTCGCCAGTTGTAGGATCAACTGATTTTTCAACAGTTGTTCCATCTTCTGCTAGATACATATCTGTAATATAGTTAGAATCACCTGTTTCTCTATTAAAATAATGAGATGGAGAAACTAATACTTCTAAAACAGATTTTTGACTGGAAACGATAATACCGCTTTCCTTAACTAGCATTGACAAATCGCCTTTTAAACTTAAAACGCCTTTAAGTTGAGCTAATACTTCATCCATTGTATGGACGGAAGTAGTAGTTGTAGTAGTTGTGGTTGTTGTACCAGTAGTTGTTGTACCTGTGGTTGTAGTAGTAGCTGTATCAGACGTAGCAGTACTTGAAGAACCTTCAGTGGTTCCACCATCACAGGAAGCTAAAGAAATTGACAATAACAATGCACTTGCAATTGTTAGTAAATTTTTCTTCATAACATACCTCCATTAAAAATATTTTATTATTATGAACACACGATTCACATTTGTGTATTAACTTTTAGTTAAAGCAGAAACTTTTTTAATAATACAAACATTACAATCATTATTAACACTTAAAAAATCATCAAATTTATGGTATTATATATGCCCGAGGTATTAATATGGAATTTAAACAATTATATGAAATTGCTAAAAAGACATTAAATCCAAGAACTACTTCAAGAAATACAGAAATTGGACAAGTTGCTTGTGCTTTAGAAACAGTGGATGGTAATGTTTATACTGGTATTAATATTGATACAGCATGTTCAATGGGTTATTGTGCAGAAGCAAATGCTATTGGAACAATGTTAACAAATAATGAAACAAAGATTGCAAAATTAGTTGCAGTTAGTGTAAAACATGACATTGTCCCACCTTGTGGAAGATGTCGTGAATTTATGGTTCAAATTGATAATGATAATTTAAATACAGAAATTTTATTAAATGATAAAGTATATAAATTATCAGAATTATTACCACATAGATGGGAATTTTAAAAAAATATGTTTAAAACAATTGGCAAATTATTTATATGTTGTGCATCAATAGCTTTAATTATTATAGCTATTTGTCAAATTGTTCTCTATGGTGCATATTATGTTAAAGAATCAACCTTTTTAGATAATTTAATTGCCTTTTTTGATATAACAGCTAAACTTGTTGTCTCTATATATTCATTATATTTATTTAAGAGAAATAGATTTTTGGAAGCCGATCTTGGATTAGGTTTACTAATTATTGGATTTGGTGTTTTTTATTCTTTAACATTTTTAAATGTTGAATCAAACTTGACATATAATTATCGAATAATTGATACAATTGTTAATATAGTTTTAGGTTTTATGATATTTATAGGTGGATTTTGGAATAGAAGAGGTGCAAAATAATGAAGAATTGCGAGGAATTTCGAGGTTTATTAACAAAAAATTTAAATGATGCAGATATAATTTTAACTGGTATTCCACTTGATAAAAATGCATCAATTGGAAAAGGAGCAAGTCTTGCTCCAAGTCATATTAGAGAATTATCAATCATGGTTCCAGCTTTATCAATGGATGGATACTTAATTGAAAATGTAAAATTGTTTGATAATGGTGATATTTTAGATGAAGATTTTAAAGTTATTCAAGATAAAATTTTTGATATATATAAAAAGAATAAATTTAATGTCTTTTTAGGTGGAGATCATTCAATTTCAATTGCTTCTGAAAGAGCATTTATTGATTATGCAAAAAAATTAAATAAAATCCCAGTCGTAATTCATTTTGATGCTCATCCAGATATTTGTGATATTTATGAAGATAATTTATATTCTCATGCTTGTCCAAATAAAAGAAGTTTAGACTATGGATTAAAAGATGAAAACTTAACAATAATTGGAGCAAGAGGTTTTGAATTACAAGAAGTTGAATTTTTAAAAAAGCATCCTAAAATTGATGTTTTTAAAACAAGTGATGTTTTAAAACTAAAAACTGATGCTTTAGTTGAATATATAGTTAATAAATATTCTAGTGATAAATATCTTATTCATATATCTTATGATATAGATATAAACGATCCAAGTTATGCCCCAGGAACAGGTACTCCAGAGCCTTTTGGTATTGATAATTTAACAGTTATTGAAATTATTTGCAATTTAGTAAGATATTTAAATTGTATTTCTCTTGATCTAGTTGAAGTTTCTCCAAAACTCGATATTAACGATATTACATCATATTTAGCAATAAAAGGTTTATACGAAATTTTTTATTATTTATCAAAAAAGAAAAATGGAATGGACTGATTTATTTAAAAATATAAAAAATAAAGATTATTGTCTTGAATTAAATAAATTTTTAAACGAAGAATACAAAAATCATACAATATATCCTCCAAGAAATAGAGTTTTTGCATGTTTTGATTATTGTAGTGTTAGTGATTTAAAAGTTGTAATTGTTGGCCAAGATCCATATCATGAAGAAAATCAAGCTAATGGTTTAGCCTTTAGTGTTAATAAAAATGTAGAAATTCCACCTAGTTTAATTAATATTTATAAAGAAATTAAAATTGAATTTGGCAATATTAATAAAAAAGATGGAGATTTAACATATCTTGCAAAACAAGGCGTTTTACTTTTAAATAAATATTTAACTGTTAGAGCACATATGGCTTTATCTCATAAAATTAAACAATATGATAATTTTTTTATTGATGTTATTAATTTTATTGAGCAATTAGATAAACCAATTGTTTATATGTTATGGGGAAGAGAAGCTCAAAAACTTGAACCATTAATTAAGAATAAAAATCATCTTGTATTAAAAACTTCTCATCCCAGTCCATTAAGTGCAAATAAAGGCGGATGGTTTAATACTAATGTATTTATTAAATGTAATAATTTTTTAAAAAAACATAATTTAAAAGAAATTGATTGGGCGAATATAAATCAAAAATAATTAAGATCCGCTTATGTTTTTCTTTTAAATTATTTAAAAAAATATTTTTTGTGTATTTACATACACAATTAATATGATATAATTTTTGTGATGGAAATTTCATTAACTAAAATTGGAAAAGATATAAAAAATTATCGATTAGAAGCAGGGATGTCTCAGGAAGATTTGTCTTTGATTTGTGGAATTGATCGAGGACAATTATCAAGAATTGAATCAGGTGAAGTTTTAGGGGTTACTTATCTAACTATTGAAAAAATTTTAAATTCATTAGGTAGAACGATTGAATATGTTGAAATTGAAAAAAAGAAAGAAATTGTAAATTTAAAACCATTTGTAAAATGGGCAGGTGGCAAAACTCAATTATTATCTGTGATTGAAAAAAATATGCCAAAAGAGTTTAATACATATTTTGAACCTTTTGTTGGAGGAGGTGCATTATTATTTAAATTACAACCTCAAAAATTTTATATAAATGATTTAAATGAAGAATTAATTTTAGTCTATAAATGTTTTGAAACTGATAGTCTTTTTAATGCGTTAAAAAAAGAACTTATTAAACATGAAAACAATCATAGCGAAGATTATTATTATAAAATTAGAGAAGAAGATAGATATGAATTATTTAAAACTTATCCAATTTACGTGAGAGCCGCAAGAGTAGTATATTTAAATAAAGCGTGTTTTAATGGATTATATAGAGTTAATAAAAGTGGTTATTTTAATGTTCCTTTTGGGAAAAAGAAAACAATAAAATGTTTTGATAGAGAAAATTTTGAAGAAATTAGAAAGTTTTTTAAAACCCATAAGCCAATAATAACTAATTCTGATTTTGAAACTGCAGTTAAAGATGCTAAAAAAGGAGACTTTATTTATTTCGATCCACCATACGATGTACTAGATAATAAAAAAACATTTACATCATATGACAAAGATTCTTTTACTAAAAATGATCAAATAAGGTTGGCTAATTTATTTAAGGATTTGTCAAAAAAAGGCGTTTATTTAATGTTAAGCAATCATAACACATCTTTTATTTGTGAATTATATAAAGATTTCAATATAAAAGTCATACCAGCAAAAAGGATGATTAATTCTAAAGCTGACAAAAGAGGCGATGTAGAAGAAGTATTAATAACTAATTATGAATAAAGAATATTTCACTGATAATTACGTAAAACTTTATCTCGGAGACTGTCTAAAAATTTTAAAAAAAATACCTGAAAAATCAATTGATGTAATTTTTGCAGATCCTCCATATTTTTTATCAAGTAATGGTGTTTCGTGTCATGCTGGAAAACAAGTTTCAGTTAATAAAGGGGATTGGGATAAAACAATTACAATAAAAGAAAAATTAAATTTTAATACTAAATGGTTAAAAGAATGTAGAAGGATTTTAAAAGACAATGGGACTATTTGGATAAGTGGAACTTTACATAATATTTATTCTGTTGGAGTTGCTCTTGAAAAACTTGATTTTTCAATAATAAATAATATTACATGGCAAAAACCTAACCCAAGTCCAAATCTAAGTTGTAGATGTTTTACAAATTCTACTGAGACAATTTTGTGGGCGAGAAAAAAATTTTCTAATAATAAAAAAGGCAAACATTATTTTAATTATAAATTAATGAAAGAATTAAATAATAACCATCAAATGAAAGATGTTTGGCTTTTAAATCTCCCAAAAAAAGATGAAAAGAAATATGGTAAACACCCAACTCAAAAACCAATTTCACTATTAACTAGAATTATCGAGGCTTCAACAAAAGAAAATGATGTGGTATTAGATCCGTTTTGTGGAAGTTCCACAACAGGGGTAGTCTGTAAAGAATTAAAAAGATATTATATTGGAATTGAAATAGACAAAGAATATGTGGATTTATCGATAAAAAGATTAAACGATATTAAAAGTTGAAAAATTTATTATTTTAGGAGGTTTATAGAATTGAAAAGAAATTTTACTGAATGGTTAGCAACAATGAAAGATAATATCACATCATGGAGGTATTATACTGATTTTAATAAAGTCTATGAAAACGTGGAAAAAATAAAGATAGAATTAAATATTTTAAATTCTTTAATTGGCTCAAAAAATATAGAAAACGATTTTAAAAATATTATTAAAAAATATCCAAATGTAATATCGGCAATACCTATTTTATTAGCAAAAAGAGAAAAAGAAATAAGAATTAATGACGCAAATAATGAATATTTTTTTAATTTTATAAAAATGAATTATTCAATAGACAATTATGTTTTATTTATGCGAAATAGTGGTTTGTTTGACCTTTTAAGTAACCATATTATAAATAATTTAGTAGATTATGTATTAGGTGTTGAAGTTGGAATGGATACAAATGGTAGAAAAAATCGTACAGGTAGTATAATGGAAGACCTAGTAGAATCATTTTTAATAAAAGCCGGTTTAATAAAAAATAAAACTTATTTTAAACAAATGAAAACATCAGAAATAAAAAGAAAATTTTCTTTAGATTTATCTTCAATATCTAATAAAAATAAAACAGAAAAAGTTTTTGATTTTGTATTTATAGGAGCATTCGGCACTATTTATTGTTGTGAATGTAATTTTTATTCTCAAAGTGGTTCAAAATTAAATGAAACAGCAAGAAGTTATAAAAATATAGCTCTTGAAACAAAAAATATTGAGCATTTCCAATTCGTATGGTTTACTGATGGTAAAGGATGGAATTTTGCAAAGCATAATTTAGAAGAAACTTTTGATATATTAGAATATGTTTTTAATTTAAATGATTTAGAAAAGGGTTGTATTAGTAAACTTATCAATAACGAATTATATATTCAAGGTAAGTTAGATAATTAGTTTTTAAATAATAAACTTAACTTTATTTTAATTAAAAAGAATTAAATTTAAATTTTTCATTCAATAAATAACGAAAATTATTTATAATTTTATTTGGGTGGTGGATAAATTCGCCTGAGACAACTGTGATTCAGTTGAACTATGCTTGATCTAGGTAATGCTAGCGGAGGTGACTATGAAAAAATTACTAGAATTCTTACATTTGGATTTGCAATCATTTATTCTTTATTGCTTATCCTTTTTATTTTTGATTATTGGATTTACTTTAAGTTTCTTTAATCTTGTATCTTTTGAAACTACAGAAGATTTAGTTGAAGAAGTTTCAGGTACTTCAATGTTTTTTGGAGAGTATTTTAATGGATTTATATTATGTATTTTTATTCTTAATGTAGTTTCATTAATTATGATTCCTATTTCATTATTTTTTAAAAAATATGTTAAAGGAATAACTCCTTTATTAATTCTTGTTGTTGTTGCTGGATTATTTTTAATTCCAACATTTTTAAATTCCCCTGGAATGATAAGTGAAGTATATAGTTTTGAATACACTACAACATTTATTCTTGCGGCTGTTTTTGAAATTTTATCTTGCTTATTACTTTTTGGCGCTGAAGGAAAAACTGATGTATTTAGTGTTAAAAGCATGACTGAAATTGCAGTTTTAGTTGCTTTAGCTCTTGGTTTAAATTATTTAAAAATACCACTTGGAGCAACTGGAGGAAGTATTAATCTTCAAATTGTTCCTTTATTTGTAATTGCTTTAAGATATGGTCCAGCTAAAACATTTATTGCAAGTGGTTTAGTTTATGGTTTATTAAGCTGTGTTTTAGATGGTTATGGTTTATTTACATTCCCAATGGAATATATGATTGCTTTTGGAAGCGTAATGATTGTTTCTATTTTTAGAAAATTCATCATGGGAAAAGATCATTTTACTTGGTATGGTTTATTAATTTTATCAGGTTTAATTATAGGTCAAACTTTAATTAGATGGTTTGCTGCAAGTATTGATAGTTATGTATTTTATCTTGCTTATTTAGATACACCAACATTTGGAGCAGCATTAATTTATAATGCAATTTATGTACTTCCAACTGGTGCAATTAATGTTGCAGTTTTAATTGTTTTATATATTAAACCACTATTTATGATAAATTCTGTCTTGCCAAGTCAAGATGATTTAAATTTAAAAACAATTAAATCTAGCGAAGAAGAAAATAGCGAAGTAGAAAACCAAAATTTAGAAGAAGATTCTACAATAGAAAATAGCAAAGAAACCAAAGATAATAGTGATAAAAGTTTATAAATTTTGATGTAATACTCTAATAATTTTATTTTATTAATATAAAATAAGTGTTAAAATTTATAAGTTATTAGAGGTTAAATATGTTAAAAAGAAAAGACGAAAATCAAGAAATTATTAAAGAAGAAAATTTAGTTGAAAACACTGAAAATGAAAAAGAAATTGAGACTAAATTAGAAGAAAATAGTGAAGAATTGAATGAAAAAAAGTCTGAATCTTCAAGTAAATTATTAGTTGATGAAGAAGGTTTTGCAATCGCTGGAAATGAAAAATCTACTCTAACTCAAGATGCACCAGAATATGCAATAGATTTAGAAAAAGATAGACTTAAATTTTTAAAACTTAGTAAGATTATAAACTATATTAATTACGCCTTATTTGCAGTAGTAATTATTGTCTTTGTATTAATCTATATTTTTGTAATGCCAATTGAAGGATATGGATCAGGTTTAGGTTTAGGTCTTGTAATATTTTTTGTAGCAGCCCTTTTTATTTATATATGGCTTGGGAAAAAATATTTAAGAAAGAAATATTTAGAATATGCTAAAAAGTTTTATCAAGTAACAACTGATTTAATTTTTGCTGATAAAGAAAAATATTCTAATGTAACTTTAAATACTGGTGGAAATTTAAATAAAGAAGTTATTTCTAATGCAAGAATTTATACTAATATAGCAAATATGGGTTCACGAAATGTTGTTGGAGTTTGTTATAAAAACCTAAATCAAGAAGGAAGCAATATTTCATATAGTGAAGTTTCAATGCAAAGAAATGGTGAAAAGAAGTTAGTTTCTATCTTTTTAGGAAGAGTCTTAGTTGCTGAAAATGAAGTAGATTTACCAGGTAGAATTTTACTTCAAATTAGAAGTAAAAATGATCTAGTATATTCTGTCAATGATATTGATGGATTAGATACAATAATTGAAAGAAATAATTTAAAAGTTTATTCAAATTTAAATAAAGCTAAATTAATTATTACTTCTCAATTTTTATCTAAACTTGATGAATTTAAATATGATAATGATTTATTAGATATTATTATTTCAATAACTCCAAAACAAGTTTTATTTGCGCTTGATTATAATGATTCAATAATGAGAGTTGCTGATAATTATAAAGAAACAATTAATTATAAAGCAATTGAAAGACTTAAAGTTGAAACAAATTTAGCTTTTGAATTAATTGAGTATTTAAATGAAAAGGTAAAAGAAATTTATAAAGAAGAAAAATAATGCGAAAAAACGAAGTAATTGTAAAATGCTATAAACATGATGGAAGTCTTCATCGAACTTGGAAAAAGTCATATTTAATTGAAAATAATGAAGATTATTTTGTTTTACTTTCTAAAAAAGCTCTCGTTTTTGAAGGAAATGGACGAGAATGGAAAGCAAAAGAGCCTGCAATTACAATTTTTCCAAAAAATAAATGGTTCAATGTTATTGCAATGCTAAAAGATCCATTTGTTGGTTATTATGTCAATTTAGCATCACCTCCAATTTTAGAAAATGGTGTAATAAAATATGTTGATTATGATTTAGATATGAAATTCAATTATAAAAACGAAATCAAATTAATTGATATAAATGAATATGAAAATCATAAAACATTATTTCATTATAATCCAAAAATTGATGCAATTTTAAAAAATACTATAAGCGAAATCAAGAAATTGATGGAAAAAAGAATATTCCCTTTCGATGATTTAAAAATAATTGATTATTATTATGATTATCTCGAATCAGAAATTGAAAAAGAAAACGAAAATAAAACTGAAGAAAACCACTAAATTGTTGTCTTAATTAATTTGGTGGTTTTTTTAATTAAGTTATTTTCTTTTTTAATTGTATTAAATAAACTTTGAGGAATATTTTCAATAATATCAGAAATTATTAAGGATCCGCAGGCTTTTTTAGATTCTAAATCTTTTGACGAAACTAATAAAATAGTATAAGAAGTCTCTAAAACATCTAAAATATCTTTATTTATATAAGAAATTAAACTTGCAATTATTCCTGCTAATGCATCGCCGGTTCCAGCTTTTGCAAGAGATGGAGATTTTCCTTCGATAATTCTTGATTTATTTTTGCTTGCAATTAAACAGTTAAAACTTTTTAAAATTATTGAAATATCGTAATTATTTGACATTTTGTTAACTTCATTTGCAAAATTAAAAACATCATTTGAGTCAATATTTATATTAAATAGTCTTTTAAATTCACCGATGTGAGGTGTAATTATGATGTTGCATTGTTTATTTTTTAAAACATCAAAACCAAGGCTTTTTAATATATCAATACCAGTTGCATCAATTACTAAATTATTTTTATAGTTTTTTATGATATCTTTTAATAAATTTCTATTAAATAAGTTATTTTCAAGTCCGTTTCCAAATAATATTGCATTATATTTTGAAATATTACTTAAGAATGTTTTTGTTTCATAATTTAAATAAGTTACTTCATCATATAAGTTATTAACATCTTTATTGGAATCTGTTTTTAAAAAAGTTACATAACCAACACCACTTCTTAAAGCGGCATGACAAGCAATTTTCGGAGCCCCAACATAATTTTTACAACCACCATAAACAAGTAGTTTTCCATAAGATCCTTTAAAAGAATTTTTATCTCGCTTAATTAGGTTATTTTCAATGATATTTTTAATTTTCTCTTTCATAATTTATTAAAACATCCTTTCCGTTATTTTCTAAAAAATCTTTTAAAAAGTTATCTAATTGTTTTCTATTTTTAATGTTAATAATCTTATTTTTATTTAATTCTATTAATTTTTTATATTTTCTTTTGTTTTCGCCAATTCTTGATGTAAATAAAATCCAAAATTGAAATGATAAATTAAATTTTTCATTACAACCATTAGGTCGGTCATCTCTTGGCTTATTTTTAAAATATTTAGCTCTATTTTTTGCTTGTTTATAACAGACAAATCTTGAAAAATTCATGAAAATGATAATATCGGCAGCTTGACCACGTTCTAAAAATAAATTATTTGTTGCATTTCCTTCAATAATCCAACATTTATTTTCATTCATAAAATCTCTAATTATTTTATCTGTTTCTTCATGATTTTTCTTTTTCCAGTTACTATTAAATAACGCTTTATCAGTTGTCAAAAGTGGTAAATTCATGTGATCAGAAATAATCTTAGCAACAGTTGATTTTCCAGAACCACTGTATCCAAAAATCATTATTTTCATACTTTTAATATTATACTATAAATCTATATTATATTTTCTAGTAATAATTGTTAATTTTTGACAAGAATTAATCGGTAAAAAAATACTTAATTCTATACTTATTTATAATTTTTTTATATAATATTTAAGGCAGGAAAATCCTGTTGTTATATAAATATATAACAATCAAAACTGGTTATTATGTAAAATAAGGAGGAAAAATTAATTTATGCGTTTTACATTACCAAGAGATGTTTATTATGGCGCTGGTTCATTAGCTGAACTTAAAAATTTAAAAGGTAGCAGAGCTATTGTTGTAACTGGTGGTCATTCAATGAAAAGAACTGGTTTCTTAGATAAAACAGTTAATTATCTTAAAGAAGCTGGTATGGAAGTAGAAGTTTTTGACGGTGTTGAACCAGATCCAAGTGTTGAAACTGTCTATAGAGGCGCTGAAGCAATGAGAAAATTCAATCCTGATTGGATTGTTGCTATCGGTGGAGGTTCCCCAATTGATGCTGCAAAAGCAATGTGGGCTTTCTATGAATATCCAAATGTTAAATTTGAAGATTTAATTACACCATTCTCATTCCCAACATTAAGACAAAAAGCAAAATTCTGTGCTATTTCTTCTACAAGTGGTACAGCTACTGAAGTTACAGCATTTGCTGTTATTACAGATTATAAGAAAGGTATTAAATATCCATTAGCAGACTTCAATATTACTCCAGATGTCGCTATTGTTGATCCAGAAATTGCTTATTCAATGCCACAAAGCTTAACAGCTTATACTGGTATGGATGCTTTAACACATGCTATTGAAGCTTATGTTTCAACAGTTCACAGTGTTTATACAGATCCACTTGCAATGCAAGCTATTAAAATGGTTTTTGAATATTTACCAGATTCATACAATGGAAGCCACGTTGCAAGAGATCAAATGCACAATGCTCAATGTTTAGCAGGTATGGCATTCTCTAATGCATTACTTGGTATTGTTCACTCAATGGCTCACAAAACTGGTGCTGCATTTAAAAATGGTCACATTCCACATGGATGTGCTAATGCTATGTATTTACCAAACGTTATTAGATTCAATTCTAAAAACCCAGTTGCAGCTGCAAGATATGTAGAAATTGCTGAAGCATGTGGTATTGTTGGTAGTGCAGAAAACAAAATTGAAGCACTTTGTAAGAAAATTGAAGACTACAATAAGATTTTAAACATTCCAGCTTGTATTAAAGATTTCAATAATGGAATGGTTCCAGAAGATGAATTCAAAGCTAAAGTTCATGATATTGCTAAAAATGCTATTGCTGATGCATGTACAGGTAGCAATCCAAGACAACCTAGCCAAGAAGAAATGGAAAAATTATTAACTTATTGTTACTACGGACAAAAAGTTGATTTCTAATTAATTTTTTCCAAAAAAATATATAATTTTAAATAACTCACGCATACATACAAAAGGGGCAACGGAAGTTGTCTCTTTTTATATATTTTTATTAAATTTTTTATATTAAAATTAGTCAATAAGTTATAAAATATTATTTGTAAAGGATGGTTTTATTATGTTTAAAATTGTAAGACGTAGAGATTTAAATCCAACTGTTATAATGATGGACATTGAAGCTCCTTTAGTTGCAAATAAAGCTAAAGCTGGACAATTTATCATTTTAAGAGTTGATGAAGAAGGTGAAAGAATCCCTTTAACAGTAGCTGGTACAAATAAAAAAGAAGGTACTGTTGAAATTATTTTCCAAGTTGTTGGTGCTTCAACATTGTTATTGGCTCACAAACAAGTTGGAGATTATTTACAAGATTTTGTAGGTCCATTAGGTGAACCAAGTGAAGTAGAAGGATTTAATAAAGTTTGTGTAATTGGTGGCGGTGCTGGTTGTGCAATTGCTCTTCCAGTTGCAAGAGCTTTACATGAAAATGGTGCAAAAGTTACTTCTATTGTTGGTTTTAGAAATAAAGATTTAGTAATTTTAGAAGATGAATTTAAAGAAGTATCCGATGAATATATTTTGATGTCTGATGATGGAAGTGCAGGAACAAAAGGTTTAGTAACTAACGCTTTAGAAGAATTACTCAAAAAAGGTGAAAAATTTGATAGAGTTATTTGTATTGGACCACTCATTATGATGAAATTTGTTTGTTTATTAACAAAGAAATACAACATCAAAACTGTTGTTTCCATGAACCCAATTATGATTGATGGAACTGGAATGTGTGGTTGCTGTAGATTAACAGTTGGTGGTAAAGTCAAATTTGCTTGTGTTGATGGACCAGATTTTGATGGCCATGAAGTTGATTTCGATGAAGCTATCAATAGAAATAAAATGTATCGAGATTTTGAAAGAAAGAAATACGAAGAGACCTGTAATTTATTTAAAAAGGAGGTCAAATAATTATGCCAGCAAAATTTAACATGAGACCTGACAAAAATAAAATGCCAAGTCAAGATCCAAAAGAAAGAGCTAAAAATTTTAAAGAAGTTGCATTAGGTTATACAGAAGAATTAGCTTTAGATGAGGCTAATAGATGTTTACACTGTCCAAAACCACTTTGTGTTGAAGGATGTCCTGTTTCAATTGATATTCCAAACTTTATTGCAAAAATTAAAGAAAAAGACTACGAAGGGGCTTATCAAATAATTCATAAATCAAGTTCTCTTCCAGCTGTTTGTGGTAGAGTTTGTCCTCAAGAAAGTCAATGTGAATCAAAATGTGTTAGAGGAAAAGGACCAAATAGAGAACCGGTTGGAATTGGAAGACTTGAAAGATTCGTTGCTGATTGGCATATGAATAATTCAACCGAAAAAGCTGTAAAACCTCAATCAAACGGACATAAAATTGCTATTGTTGGTGCTGGCCCAAGTGGTTTAACTTGTGCTGGTGATTTAGCAAAATTAGGTTATGAAGTTTCGGTCTTTGAAGCTTTACATAAAGCAGGTGGTGTCTTAGTTTATGGTATTCCAGAATTTAGACTTCCAAAAGTAATTGTTCAAAAAGAAGTTGAAAACTTAATTGATTTAGGTGTCAAAGTTTACACTGATACCGTTATTGGAAGAACAATTACAATTGACGAATTATTTGAACAAGGATTTGAAGCTGTATTTGTTGGTTCAGGTGCTGGACTTCCAAAATTTATGGGAATTAAAGGCGAGAATTTAAATGGCGTTTATAGTGCTAATGAATTTTTAACAAGAACTAACTTAATGAAAGCTTACACAGAAGATAGTGAAACTCCAATTGCTCACTCAAAAGTTGTTGCAGTAGTTGGTGGTGGAAATGTTGCAATGGATGCCGCAAGATGTGCATTAAGATTAGGAGCAGAAGTCCATATTATTTATAGAAGAGACATCGAAGAAATGCCTGCTAGAAAAGAAGAAATTCATCACGCTCAAGAAGAAGGGATAATTTTTGATACTTTAAATAACCCTGTCGAAGTATTAGGTGATGAAAATGGACATGTTTGTGGTGTTAAAGTAATTAAAATGCAATTAGGCGAACCTGATGCTTCTGGTAGAAGAAGACCAGTTCCAGTTGAAGGTAGTGAATACGTTTTACCAATCGATTGCTTAATTATGGCTTTAGGTACTTCACCAAATCCATTAATTAAAAAGACAACTAAAGGATTAGAAACAAATGATCATGGTTGTATTATTGCAAAAGAAGAAACTGGAGAAACATCAAGAGTCGGCGTTTATGCTGGTGGTGATGCAGTAACTGGTGCTGCAACTGTTATTCTTGCAATGGGTGCTGGTAAAAAAGCAGCTAAAGCAATTGACGAATATATTAAATCTAAAAATAAATAATATATTAACAAAAATCAATTAGAAAAAAATGCTTCAATCGAAGCATTTTTTCTTTTTTATTATCATATTTTTATTTATAATAAAAATATGCTCAAAGAATTGTGGAAGAACTTTTTGATGACATTTGCTTCTTTAGTACCAATTGTTTTAATTGTACTTTGTTTTTGTTATTTTAATGTTACTCCAATTTCTAATAATGATGAGTTAATTTTGTTTGGAATAGGTGTATCTTTTTTAACAATTGGAGCGAGCATATTTTCTTTTGGAGCGGATTTGTCTCTTGGAAAAATTGGAAATAATATTGGTAATTCTTTGACAAAACATAAAAATATTTACTTAATTTTTGTTGTCGTTTTTTTAATTGGATTTATTATTACATTAGCAGAACCTGATTTGGAATTATTGGTTGATCAAATTAATACTAATAAATGGTTATTAATTTCAATAATTGCCCTTGGAATCGGAATTATGTTTATATTAGCTTCTCTTAGAATATTATTTAATATAAATATAACTTATATTTTATTAGCACTTTATGGATTAATATTTGCATTAGCAATTTTAGTTGATCAAAATGTTATTCCATTTGTATTTGATAGTGGCGGTGTTACAACTGGTAGTGTATCTGTTCCATTTATTATTTCTTTAGGTGTTGGTTTATCAAGTATTAAAAAAATAAATAATAAAGATGATACATCATTTGGTTTTACTGGAATTGTTTCAAGCGGACCATTAATTGTATTATTAATTTATTTTATTTTTGCAAATCAAAAACTAGATTTAACTGGTGAAGTTGACCAAGTTGTAACTGTTGGACAAACAATTTCATCTTCATTAATTGAAACATTAGTTAGTACCAGTATTTCAATTTTTCCTATATTAGCATTTTATTTAATTTATGATTTCTTATTTATTAAATCAAAATTAAAAGAAATTATTCATATTTTGATTGGAATTTTAATTGTTTTTATTGGATTAATTTTCTTTTTATCTGGCGCAAATCTAGGTTTAATTCCAATTGGAAGAAGTATGGGAAAATCACTTGTTGATGAACCATATTATGTCTTATTATTTTCTATATTTATTGGAGCAGCTATTATTTATGCCGAACCTTCAGTTAGAATTTTAGGTGAACAAGTTGAAAATTTAAGTGAAGGTATTATTAAAAGAAAACAATTATTTTTCACATTAGCTGTTGGAAATATTTTTGCTCTATTATTGTCATTATATAAAGTTATTTATGAGATAAATTTATTATATATAATTGTTCCTGGATACATTTTAATTTTTGCTTTAGCATTAATTGTTCCAAAACAATTTGTCGCAGTTGCGTTTGATAGTGGTGGTGTAGCAAGTGGAACTTTAACAGCTGCTTTTATTACTCCAATTGCAAGTGGTATGGCATTAGAAAAATATAATAATGACGTTAGTCTTGCAAGTAGTACAAGCTTTGGAGTTGCTGCTATTGTTGCGATGATTCCATTGCTTGTTGTTGAATTATTAGGTTTAAATAGTGTGATCAAGGCAAAATTAATTTACAAAAAAGCTCGTGAAAGGATTAAAGAAGAAAATGAAAATCAAGTTATTCATTTTGCTTAAAAATCAGAATTTATGGTTAAACAAAAAATATCAGATATAAGAAATAAAATAATTCCAAAAAGAAGAAATATTAAATCTAAAACTTCTTCTAATTTTGAAGATTCTAATAAAATTACGAAGTTATTTTTATTAATCGTAATTGTCAATAAAGGACAAGGTGAAGCCATTCAAAATATTCTTTCAAAAAATAAAGTTTCAGCATCTTTTGCTTTTCACGGAGTTGGTACTGCAAGTAAAGAAACTTATTTAAATGACTTATTTGAAGATAAAAAAACAATTGTTATGGGAATTATTTCTCAAGATGATTATGATAAAGTTAAAAATGATTTAATCGATCGATTTAAAATTTCTCGTTATGCAAAAGGTATTTTCTTTACAATCGATTTAAGTTCGATGGCGGGAGTTAGTTTATATAAATATTTTACAAAGATGGGTTTTATGAAAGAAAAGGAGTTTGATTAATATGAATAAGAAAGCAGAAGAATTAAATAATTTAGATGAACAAAAATATGAATTAATTGTCTGTATTTTAAATAAGGGTTCTACCGATTTAGCAATAAATGCTGCAAAAAGTAAAGGTGCAACTGGTGGGACTATTTTTCAAGCTCGTGGAACAGGTAATAAAGAAGTTGGAAAATTTTATGGAATTGATATTGTTCCAGAAAAAGAAGTTTTATTAATTGTTGTTAAAAAAGAATTAAGTGATGAAATTTTAAAAGCAATGTATGAAGCGGCGGGTTTAGATACAGTTGGAGCTGGAATTATTTTTACACTTCCAATTCATGAAGTTGTAGGATTAACAGATGCTAATAAATTAAATTTTGATAAGTTTTAATTAATTTAGTGTATAATGATTTAGTTTATATATAAAAAGGAGAAATTTATGGAATTTACTCATCCAAAATGGGCAGAAAATGCTGTATTTTATGAAATATATCCTCAATCATTTAAAGATAGCAATGGTGATGGAATCGGCGATTTAAATGGAATTAGTGAAAAATTAGATTACATTAAAGATTTAGGTTTTAACGCTTTGTGGCTTAATCCAATTTTCTTGTCACCATTTTTTGATGCTGGATATGATGTAACTGATTATTATAAAATTGCTCCAAGATATGGAACTCTTGAAGATTTTTTATCTTTATTAAAAAAAGCTCATGAAAAAGGAATTAGAATTTGCCTTGATTTAGTTCCAGGTCATACAGCAATTGATAGTGAATGGTTTAAAAAATCATGTTTAGATGAAAAAAACGAATTCACTGACAGATATATTTGGACAAAAGGTTGTTGGGATTTACCAAAAGATTTTGCTTTTTTAAAAGGAATTAGTGAAAGAGATGGAGCTGTAATGACTAATTTCTTTTCCATTCAGCCAGCTTTAAATTATGGTTTTTATAAAGTTGAAAATTCTTTTGAACAAAAAATGGATGATAAAGGCCCTCAAGACACAATTAAAGCAATAATAGATGTTATTTCTTATTGGCTTGATTTAGGTGTTGATGGATTTAGAGTTGATATGGCTGGCTGGCTTGTTAAAAGAGATCCAGATGGTCTAGGAACAATGAAAGTATGGGAACAAATTTTTAAAAAAGTTAAACAAAAATATCCAGAAAGCTTTTTTGTTTCTGAGTGGTCAAAACCTTTATCATCATTAAATTGTGGTTTTGATGCCGATTTTATTTTGCAAGATAGTTTTTCAAAATATCACACTGATTTAACAAGAGGTGATAAACCATATTTTTCAGCTAAATCAAAAGGTGGAGATGCAAAAGGATTTATTGATTATTATATGAATATGTTTAATCAAGTTAATAAAAATCACTGCAGTATCTCATTAATTTCTGGAAATCACGATACAATTAGAATTAAAGAAACTCTAACTGATGATGAAGATATTAAAATGTATTATGCATTTATGTATACTTGGCCAGGAATTCCTTTTATGTATTACGGTGATGAAATTGGAATGAATTATGTAAAAGGCTTAAAAAGTATTGAAGGTGGCTATCAAAGAACCGGAAGTAGAACTCCAATGCAATGGGATAATACAAAATATGCTGGATTTTCTAGTATGAATCAAGAAAATGCAAAGTTATATATTTCACTAGATTCTAGTAAAGATCGACCAAATGTTTTACAACAAAAAAATAACAAAGATTCATTATTAAATTTTGTTAAAAAAATGATCGAAATTAGATTAAATAATGAAGAATTGTGGGCTTTTTCTGATTTAGAATATGTTTATTTAGAAGAAAAGAAATACCCAATTATTTATCTTAGAAAGTCTCAAAAAGGTCAAATTTTAGTTGCGATTAATGCAAGTTCTAGAAAAAAAGAAATTAATTTAAACCGTTTATACACTGGAAATATTTTACTTAGTTATAATAAGGCAACACTAAACGGAAATAAATTAACTCTTCCTGCAAGAGGTGTTTATATTTTAAAATTAAACTAAAGAATCATAAATTTCTTTTAATTTAATTGATATATTTTTTATACTTAATTTAGAAACGGTGTTATAACCGTTTCTTTTTATTTCATCTAGTTTTTCTTTATTTTCATCATTTAATATATAGTCAATTTTTTTAATAAATTCATCATTTGTACTTGCTTTTAAACAATCATAAGAATCAGTTAACCAATCTTTATAAACACCAATATCTCTAACTAAAGCGATACAATTTGAGGCAAGCGCTTCTAAAACAACGATACCTTCAGTTTCTTCATATGATGGGAATAATAAACAATTTGCATATAATAAAGCACCTTTTATAATCTCGTTTTCTATATAACCTGGAAAAATTAAATTTTTTGGTTTATGTTTCATTGCTTTATTAATTTTATGAGATACTAAAAACTTATTTAAATAACCAAACCATATAAATTTTAAGTTTTTATCATTCTCATAATGTTTTGCAATTTCAATAAAATCTAAAATACCTTTTCTTTGAAATGGAAATCCAATTCCAATAATTACTTTTTCATTTGTAATGTTAAAATATTGTTTAAATTTATTAATTTTTTCTTGTGAATATTTATAATTTTCTAAATCTATACCATTTGATAAGGCTAGAACTTTGACATTATAATTGTAATTTTCAATTAATTTTTTGGAATAATTTGTTGGAGTAATTATTAAATCAGCATGAGAATATAACAATTTTATTACACTATAATAATAAATACTCATAATTTTCCAAAAACGAAATGAATTTCTAAAATCTTCAAAAGTTGAATGACCATGAACAATTACTGGAATATGTTTCTTTTTGGCTTTTTTTAGTAATCGATATGATTTAAAGCTTAAAACATTAATATGAACTATGTCATATTTATCTTTTAATTTATGAGTATAAGAATAATTCATCAAATCAATTGCTTTTTGTTGATGAAATTGAGCACGTCCAATTCCTGATTTATGAAACGGTTCATTATTACCAAAATATAATAATATTTTCATAATTTAATAAAATTTATTATTTCTTTTTTCTAAAAATATTTAAAACAATGTGAAGTACTAAACCAATAACACCTAAAACAATAAATATTATACCACCAACAATTGCAAATAACATTGGACCATTTGATGTTGGATCTACATCATTTGCATCAGTCGAATTTATATTTGAAAATTCTATTTGATATTTTGTTTCAAAACTAAATCCTTCAAAATTAAATGAGATTGTAATATCATGATTTCCATCAGATATATTTTTGAATGTTTCACCTGGTTTAATTTCAATCACTTGATTTGAATTATTTACATAAGTTGTCTTAAATCCAATAACTTGAATATAAAAATCTAAATCTTCGTTATCGTAATTAACTTTTAAACCGACAACTAAACCATTTGGAGAATAAACTTCATTTGCATAATATTTTGTGTTTTCTGGCTGAGATATAATTTCTAATCTTAAACTTGGAAGAAGTGTATCAAAAGTTTCAATTACAAAGAAATTTAATAAACAAAATTGCGGATCCCAAGTTTCAATTTCTCCATCAGTATGACCATTTTCACCAATTGCAAACGCATATAATCCCATTGAATTAATTGTATTGTTCTCATCTATACTTCCAGTTGAAGTGTCTTGGTAAATGATATCAAGTTGATCAATATTTAAAATTTCAGTTGATGTAATTGTTGTATTAAAATAAAATCCATCATTAGTACTTGGATCTGCAACAGTTGATTCATAATAAACTTTTCTTACAACTAATCCATCAAATGAAATTGTTTCGCCAATAGAATAATCAATTTTTGTAGGCAATTCTTCAATAAATAATAAAGAAGTAAAGGTTGGAAGTGGTTCACTTACAACAATTGGAAGAGTTCCATCAACTAAATTACTTTCTTCTGGAGCTTTTATTGTTAAATTTACAACGCCAGTTTCAAATCTTGAATCAATTTCAACAATTTGTTCACCTTGAATTGTTGAATCATATAATAATTCATCTTGTAAAAATACTTGATAATCGCCGTGATATTCTTTAATTGATAATAAATCATCGCCTTGTAAAGATGTTAAATCTTCAAAATCAATACCTTCATTTCCGGTATATAAATTTAAATTAGATAAATCAAGTGAATCTCTTATACTTTCATCTTTTATTTTAATATAAGTTGATTTAACTAATGGAGTAGCAAAAATTTGTTGCTCACTTGTTTGATTTTCATCAGCTTTTAAAAGTGTCAAATTTGAATTTTGTAGGGGTTTTGCAGTAGTTTTTGAATAAGTTAAGCCAGGTAATGTAGCAAATAATATTGCAATAAAAAAATTTCTTATTTTCATGCTCATATATTAACACAATTATTTTATTAAATAAATTTATTTTATGTTAAAATAATACAGATGAAAAACAAGGTAAATTTATTAGATTTTTATTTAAAAAGTAGTTATATCATAAAATTTGTTACAATTGCATTAAATGTATTTATTTTTGCAGTGTATTTTGTATTTTTATATTTATTATTTTCATATTATTCTCTTGATGCAGCTCTTCAAGATACTCCTTTTAATGAAAGTATTAATTTATTTTCGTTAATATTAGATGTAGTTTGTTTAATCGGAATGATTTATATAATGGCTAAAAATCGAGCCGATACAAGTTCAAGACCATCATTTTATTGTATGTTTCTTTCAGCATACATTTTTATAACGCTATTAACTTATTTAAAATCTGGAACAATGCAAACGATTGCTGAAATTTTAAATTTTGGAATTTCTGGAAGTGTTGTAAATATCTTAGTTATTTTAGGATTTGCTAGTAGTTGTTTATTAATTTTATTATTCTTTTTAAAATATTTTTCAATTGAACAATATCAAGTTAGATTAAATCAATATGATAATTCATTAAAATTTTCTAATATTGTCTATGATCATAAACAAGTAATAAATGTTAAAGGCAGAATTTTATTAGTGTATTTTAATATTGTTTTCTTTTATTATGGAATTTCTATGTTTTTAAATGCAATTTTAAATGCCTTTAATGGAATTGACCTTGGATTTATTATGGGATTAGTTTTTGGAGTATTAATTTTCTCTTTAACTTTGTTTAATATTTTTAATATTATTAAAAAAGATGATAAAAATTCTAAATTATTTAATATTTTAATTACAAGTTTTGTATTTTTATCAAGTTTAATTATGCTTGTTTTTACATTACCATTACAAGAAAATCAATATTTTTCTACAATTTATGAAGAACCAATTGGATTAATTATATTTTCAGTTTTAGCTTTAATTTTGATTTTTGAGATGTTTATTAATAAATTTATTCAAAAACAAAAATTGAAAAAACAAACCGGTAATGATGATATTGAAGTAATTTAGGAGTTAGTTTATGGATATTTTTTATCAAGTGCTTTATTATATCAACTATTTTTTTATTGCATTTGTAAGTATTAGTTTATTTGTTCAATTAATTTTTATTTGCTTAACTTGGGTTAAAAAAGTACATTTTCCAAAAGCTAAAAACTTACATAAATTTGCAATAATAATTCCAGCATGTAACGAAGAAGAAGTTATTGGAAATACTGTTAAAGAATTATTAAATAATCAAACTTATCCAAAAGAATATTATGATATTTTTGTTTGTGCAGATAATTGCAAAGATAAGACTGCTAAAGTTGCAAAAGAAGCAGGAGCAATTGTTTTTGAAAGATTTGATGATGATCCAAGTCATAAAAGAGCAGCTTTCCCAATTAAATTTTTAATTGATAAAATTATTCAAGAATATGATGGAAAATATGATGCCATCATTAAATTAGATGCTGATAATTTAGTCAATAAAGAATATATTGAAAAAATGAATGATGCTTTTGATACGGGCGTTGAAATTGCAAGAAGTTATGAAGCAAGTAGTAATCTAAATAAAAATATTTGGACACAAGTAAATGGAATCTATTATATTAGAGATTCAAGAATTGCATGTCATGTTAGAGAAAAACTCCATTTAGATCAAATGTTATCTGGTGCTGGTTTAATGATTTCTTATAAATTATTAAAAGATATCGGTGGCTGGGATGCAATGGGATTTTCAGATGATAGTGAATTTACTTGTCTTAGATTATTAGATAAAAAAAGATTACATTTTGTGTGTGATGCCGTTGTTTATGAAGATCAACCAAGCAATTTAAAAGATACATATAATAGAGTTTCAAGAATGGCTTATGGAATTAATAAGAATTATTTTAAATATGGCCCAAGATTATTTATTAATTTCTTTAAAACCGGTAGAATTTCAAATATTGATATCTTATTAACAATGCAATTTATTGTTATTTCATTTATTGCGGTTTGTTGGTTTGTTCCATATTATATCTTTTATATTATTGTCAATGCATTAATTGCATTCCCAGATATTTTTGGTTTATCTTCAACTTCGTGGTTTGGAGATCCAAATATTTTAAATACAACAATGGCTCAAGAAAACTTAGCAATGTTATTATTAATGATTGTCTGGGTTGTGGTTGTATTTTATGTTTTATTTACATTCCAATCATGGTTAGGTTTATTTTTAGATCGAAAAAAATTAAATATCAAAGTTAGAAAATTAATTCCTGGTATTTTATTTTCTTGTGTATTTTCTTTAATTGAAGCAATTGCAAGTTGTGTTGGTATGTTTAAAAAACCAAAATGGAAAAAGTTAAAAAGAACTACTGATATAACGCATTCTAATAACTAAATAAATAAAAAAGATTCAGTCGAATCTTTTTTATTTGTCCTTTTTATTTATCTTCTTTATTGTTATTTTTATTTAAATTTTGTTTTTGTAAATAATCAATAACTCTTCTTCGAGTGACAATTCCAATAAATACATTGCTATCATCAACTAGTGGAATAAAATTTTGATTAATTATTACATTAAATAAATCACTAATTTTGCTAGATACATTAATTGCAAAATTATCTCTATTTCTTTGAACTTCAGATAATTTAATTTCTTCTAATTTTTTAACATCTAAAATTTCATTATCAACAATATACCATAAAATATCACCTTCAGTAATTGTTCCAACATATTTTCCAAATTTATCAATAACTGGAACGGATGTGTATCTATGAAATTTAATTTTTTCTAAAGCTTGTCTAATTGTAAAATCGGAATTTAAATAACAAACTTGTGACTTTGGCGTCATAAAAAATAAAACGTTATCCATATATAAAATTATATGAGATTAGACTTTATTAATAAAGATATTAAATAATATTTTGATAAAAATTAATAATTATTTATAATTATTAAAGTATAAATGAGGTTTTTAAGATGAGTAACATTACTTGGGATGAATATTTTATGGGAATTGCTTTATTAAGCGCAAAAAGAAGTAAAGATCCAAACACAAAAGTTGGAGCATGCATTGTAGATGATGATAATAAAGTAGTTTCAATTGGTTATAATGGAATGCCTAGAAAAATTGATGAATCAAAAATATCCTGGAATAAAGGTGAAGGTTTAGATTCTAAGTATTTATATGTTTGTCATGCTGAATTTAACGCTATTTTAAATACAAGAAATGGTTCTGCACTTCAAGGTTGTAGATTATATGTCACATTATTTCCATGTAATGAATGTGCAAAAGCAATTATTCAAACCGGTATTAAAGAAGTTATTTATTTAGATAATAAATATGCTGATCAAATTTCAACTCAAGCCTCGAAATTAATGCTTGAATTAAGTGGGGTAAAATTAACTAAATATCAAGGAAGATTTAGCGAAGTTATATTAAAATAAATGAAATTAATTGAATTAAAAAATGTATCTTTAATTTATAACAAAAAAGATGTTGTTTTAAATAACATCTCTTTTAGCATAAACGAAGGTGAAATTATTTCAATTATTGGAGAAAATGGTTCTGGAAAATCAACTCTTGGTAAATTAATAACAAAATTAATTGAACCTACAAAAGGAGAATTATTTTTTAAAAATAAAAGTTATTCAATTTCAAATGAAGAAATAAGAAAAAATTTTGGAATGATTTTTCAAAATCCTGATAATCAATTTATTGGAAATACCGTTGAAGATGATGTTGCCTTTGGATTAGAAAATAGATGTATAAATCCTAAAGATATGCCAAAAATAATTGATGAAAAATTAAATTTAGTTGATATGATTAATTATAAAAAATATCAACCAAATTTATTATCTGGAGGACAAAAACAACGTGTAGCAATTGCTAGTAATATAGCTTTAAATTTATCATTATTAATTTTTGATGAAGCTACAAGTATGCTTGATCCAAAGGGTGAATTAGAAGTAAGTAATATTATAGAAAAATTAAAAAAAGCTGATAATAAAATGACTTTAATTATAATTACTCATAATATGGAAGAAGTATTATTAACTAATCGAGTTTTAGTTTTAAAAGATCAAAAAATATCATATGATGGAAAACCTGATGATTTATTTAAGAATGAAGAATTATTAAAAACTTTAAACATCAATCCACCTTTTAAATATGAATTAGTTACTAAATTAAAAAAAGCAGGTTTTGCAGTAGATTTTAATGATTCTTTAAAAAGTATAAAGGATAAAATATGGCAATAATTATAAATAATTTAACTCATATTTATAATAAGAAAACGGATATTGAAACATCTGCTTTAAATAACATATCTTTGAAACTCAAAGATCATTTTTTCACAGCGATTATTGGAAAAACTGGAAGTGGTAAAACAACTTTTTTACAACATTTAAATGGGTTATTAATTCCAAATGATGGTGAAGTTATTCTAGACGATTTTAAAATTACAAGTAATTATAAAAAATCTAAAAAAAATATATTAGAAATTAGAAAAAAAGTTGGTTATTTATTCCAATTTTCTGAAAATCAATTATTTGAAAATACCGTTTTAGATGATGTTATGTTTGCGCCACTAAATTTTAAAATTGAAAAAGAAGAGGCAAAAAAATTAGCAATTGAAGCATTAAAATTAGTTAACTTAAATGAAACTTTATATGAAAAAAGTCCACTAAATTTATCTGGTGGAGAAAAAAGAAGAGCAGCTTTAGCTGGAATTTTGGCCTTAAAACCAAAATATTTATTACTTGATGAGCCAACAAGTGGCCTAGATGTAACTGGTAAAAATGACTTAATTAAACTTTTAAAAAAATTATATGAAAGTGGTGTTTCAATTTTATTAGTAACTCATGATATGGATTTAGTATTAAATTGTTGTAATGATGTTATTTTAATGGATAAAGGTAAAGTTATTGATTTTAATGATGTTTATAGTGTTTTTAAAAGAGATGATTTAGAAAATTATGGCATAGTTAGGCCAAAAATATTTGAGTTTTGCAAAGATTTTGAAAAGTTTATTGATATTAATAAAGTAAAAAATATCGATGATTTTATTATGGAGTTAAAAAAGAATGGGAAATGAGTTTGTTTTTGGAAATTATACTCCATATAATACAATAATTCATAAAATTGACTGCAGATTAAAGTTATTTTTTCTTGTTATCTTAATGGTTGCGGTATTTTTTAGCTATGGAACTTTTGTTACAACTTTAATTATTGATGGAATTTTATTAGTTTTAATTTCTATTATAATGTTTATTTCAAAAATTAAATTTATAACTATTTTAAAATCATTAAAATTTATTTGGATTACATTTTTATTTATATTTTTAATTAATATATTTTTACCAAATAAAAATTATATAACCATAGCGTTTGATATTTATGGTTATAACATTTATTGGGAATCAATTTTACAATCTTTTAGAATATTACTTCGTTTAATTATGATGATATTATTGACAGTTATTTTAACTTCAACAACAAAATCAACTGATTTATCATTTGCTTTAGAGTGGTATATGTATCCATTAAAACTTATCAAATTTCCAGTCAGTGATTTTGCAATGATTATTTCACTTGTTTTAAGGTGCATTCCATTAATTTTAAATGAGACTACAAGAATTAAAAAAGCTCAAGAATCAAGAGGAGCAAATTTTACAACGGGAAATATTTTTAAACGAATAATAACTTTTACTTCAATTATTGTTCCATTATTATTATCAGCAATTTCAAGAAGTCTTGATATGGCCGATGCAATGACTATTCGAGGATTTATTCCAAGTAAAAAAAGAACTCGTTATCA
Source organism: uncultured Bacilli bacterium (assembly GCA_944349595.1). Classification (GTDB taxonomy): domain Bacteria; phylum Bacillota_I; class Bacilli_A; order RFN20; family CAG-826; genus Alectryobacillus. The sequence goes on from CALVNF010000005.1 coordinate 53,001, forward strand.
TATTTATAAGTTTTCTCTAGCTGATTTATTTTCATTTATTTTTGTATCAGGATGTTGTTGCTTCTTATTTTATTTAGCTTATATGCAGTTTGATTTATTAGAAGTTTTATTTAATTTTACAAGTACAATAACAGTTTTGAGGTAATTATGATTAATTTATTATTAAGATTTTCTTATGATGGCAGTAATTTTTATGGGTTTCAAAAACAACCAAATTTTAGAAGCGTTCAACAAGAATTAGAAAATGTTTTATCAAAATTATTTAATAAAGAAATTAAAATATACGGAAGTGGTCGAACTGATGCAAAAGTTCACGCATTAAATCAATATGCCAACTTTTTTATAGAAAAATTAAATTATGATTTAAACGATTTAAAATATCGATTAAATAAAATGTTACCAAATGATATTTATATTAAAGATATTAAGCAAGTTGATGAAAATTTTAATGCTCGATTTAATGTAAAAATAAAAATATACGATATGGTAATTAATAACTTTCAACATAATCCATTTTTAAATAATTATGTTATTGATTCATTTAATAAAACCTCAATTCATAAGATGAAAAAAATTGCAAAATTATTTATAGGGCAAAAATGCTTTATAAATTTTACATCTAAAGAAGAAGATGAATTTAATTTTATTAGATGTATTTATAAGATTAAAATTTTTAAGAAAAATAATTTAATTCACATTAAATTTTATGGTGATGGTTTTATGAGATATCAAGTTAGAATGATTTCCGCTAATATCTTACTTTTTGGACAAAATAAAATTAAAAAAGAAGAAATATTAGATAAATTAAATAACTTAACTTCAAGAAATATAACTGCATATTGTTTAAATGCTAATGGATTATACTTGTTTGATGTAAAATATTAAGGTATGAAAAAATTTAAATCGTTATTTTTAATAAGTTTTAGTTTAATATTGATTATAATTTTATTTGGGTTACTTTCTTTAAATTATAATGATAATTTAAATTTTTTTAATATTATTTTTATTCAAAATAATGCAAGTTTTGTCATATTTTTTGTGTTTTTAATAGTTAGCTTGATTATTAATATTATTTATTTATTTTTTGAATGTTTAAGTAGTAAGTTTAGAGTTTTAAAGATCGTTTTTTCAAGTATTATTGGAATCTCAATGTTTATAAATTGCATTATTTTATTTTTAACAGGACCAATAATTAATGACATAGATATAAATAATTTATCTATTATTTTATCTATGATTGCATTACTTGATACAATTATTATAGGATTTGAATTATTTAGATTAGTTAATTATGAAAAAAAGTAAGTCATTATCTTTATTAAAATATTTTAAAAAACATTTAATAGCTGGTCCAATCTTTAAATCTTTTGAAGTCATTTTTGAACTTATAATCCCATTTATTGTTAGTGATGTTATAAATATTGGGATTGTAAATAATGATGTATTTTTTATTGTAACTAGATGCATTTTAATTATAAGTCTTGGAATATTAGGATTAACTTCAACGCTTGTTTGTCAATATTTTGCAAGTATTGCCTCCCAAGGGTATGGAACACTACTTAGAGATAAAATATTTGAGCATTCAAACAATTTATCTTTAAGACAAATTAATTCTTTTTCTAAAGGTTATATTCAAACACTAATTACAAATGATTCAATATATATGCAAAATGCCGTTGCAGTCGGAATTAGATTGTTAATTAGAGCACCTTTTTTAGTATTAGGTGCAATGATTTGTTCATTTATTATTAATTATATTGTTGGATTTATATTTTTAGGATTAACAATAATTATTTCAATTATCTTATATTTTATAATTTCTTATGCATCAAAAAGATATTTAATAATTCAAAAACAATTAGATCATTTAAGCAATAATGTCTCTGATAATTTAAAAGGAAGTAGAGTTATTAGAGCTTTTAATTATCAAGATGAAGAAGTTGTTAGATTTAAAAAAGAATCAAATGATTATAAAAAGAAAGTTTTAAGCGTTGAAAAATTTAATTCATTTATTAATCCATTAACATTTGGAATAATTAATGTTGGAATAGTTTTAATTTTATATTTTACTTCATTTTATCCAGGATTTTTTAATTTAAATGGTGGAGAAATTGTTGCTTTAATTAATTATTTAAATCAAATTTTAGTTGCATTATTAGTTGTCAGTAATTTAGTTGTAATTTTTAATAAAGCATTCGCGAGTAAAAAAAGACTTGATGATTTTTTAAACGAACAAAACGAAATAAAATCAGGTAATTTAAATAAAATTAATGAAGATTCTTTAAATTGTTTAGAATTTAATAATGTTTGTTTTTCATTTAATGATGGAAAGAAAAATGTCTTAAATAATTTAAATTTTAAACTTGAAAAAGGTAAATCTTTAGGAATAATTGGAACAACTGGATCTGGTAAAACAAGTATTGTTAATTTAATTTTACGATTATATAACACAAGTAATGGTAAGATTAATTTTTTTGGAAATAATTTAAATGATTATAATATTGATTATTTAAAAAATTTAATTTCTTATTCACCTCAAAAATCCCTCCTTTATAAAGGAACAATTAAATCAAATATGTTAATTGCCAAAAAAGATGCAAGCGATGAAGAAATTATAAACGCTTTAAAATTAGCTAATGCTTATGAATTTGTAATGAAATATGATGATGGAATAAATCATCAAGTTGAAGAAAATGGAACTAATTTTTCTGGTGGACAAAAACAAAGATTATCTCTTGCAAGAAGTTTACTTAAAGATTCAAAATTATTAATTATTGATGACTCTTTTAGCGTTCTTGATTATTTATCTGAAAAGACAATTAGAAAAAATATTGAGGAATTGCAAAGAAATTGCAATCTTTCAACGATTATTATTTCGCAAAGAATATCAAGTTTAAAAGATTTAGATGCCATTATGGTTATAGATGATGGAGAAATTCAAGCAATTGGAAATAACGATGAATTATTAAAAATTTCTCCATTATATAAACAAATTTATGACATTCAAACAAAGGATATGTAAATATGAGTAAGTTTAGATTTATTTTAAAATATATTAAGCCTCTTATATTTTTGTTAGTTGCTATATTATTTTTAGCAATTGTTTTTGTTGTTGCTCAATTAGTTATTCCAATTATTTCTGGAAATATAATTGATTATATTGAAGAAATGGCAACAAGTGATTCAATTGATACGATTTTAACAACTATTTCACAAAATATTTTATTTATAGTTTTGTTAATTGTTTTTTCAATTATTTTGCAATATTTGTTTGAATTTTTATCAAGTTATTTTGTTCAATCTCTTGTTAAAAAATTTAGAGATGATTTATATACAAAATATAATAAACTTGCAATCAAAGATTTAGATTCAAGAAATAAAGGCGATTTATTGCTTAGAGAAATTAATGATATTGAAAATATTTCAAACGGATTAATTGGTGGATTTAAACAATTTTATCAAGGAATCATATCAATTATTGTAATTTTTGTAATTATGTTTTATCTAAATTGGTTACTAGCAATGGTAATTGTTTTAATTACACCATTAAGTATTTATATTAGTTATTTTATTGCAAAAAAATGTAATAAATATTTTAAATTACAAGCTTCAAGCAGTGGAAAATTATCTTCATTTTCTTTAGAATCACTAAATAATTTAATAATAAATAAAACATATAATTTTGAAGATAATAGAAACTTTAATTTCCAAAAATTAGATAAAGAATTATATAAATGTGGTCAAAAGGCTCAATTTTATTCAACTTGGATTAATCCTACAACCAGATTTTTAAATAATATAACATATTGTTTTGTCTTATTATTAGGTGCTTTTATGATTGTTTATAGCGATGCTTTTATTGGTTTAGGATTAACATTAAGTGTTGGGGGTTTGCAAGCATTACTTGTTTATGCAAATTCATACGCAAAACCATTTAATGATATTTCAGCAACAGTAACTGAACTTCAAAATGCTTTTGCATCATTTAATAGAGTTTATGAAATATTAACTCTTGATGATGAAGTTAATAATGGAAAAGAATTATTAAATGATGATATTAATGAATTAGTATTAAAAAATGTCGACTTTTCTTATGATCAAAATAAAAAAATAATTGATAGTTTATCATTTAATTTAAATAAAGGACAAAGAATTTCAATTGTTGGAAAAACTGGGTGTGGTAAAACGACGATAATTAATTTAATTATGGGATTTTATAAAATTCAAAACGGTGAAATATTAATTAATAATAAAAATTTATATTCGCTAAATATTGATAAATTCAGAGAAAATATTGCTATGGTTTTACAAGATACTTGGATTTTTAATGGAACTGTTAAAGAAAATATTGCCTTTGGAAGTGATATAATTGATGAAAATTTAATTATAGAAGCTGCTAAAAAAGCTCAAGCTGATAATTTTATTCGTAATTTAAAAAATGGTTATGATACTTTAATTTCTGATAATTCTGGACTTAGTATTGGAGAAATGCAATTAATATGTATTGCAAGAGCAATATTAAAAAATCCAAATTTTGTTATTTTAGATGAAGCAACAAGTAATATTGATGCTTTAACAGAAGATAAAGTTACAAAAGCGTTTGATAAATTATTAAAACATAAAACTTCAATTGTAATCGCTCATCGTTTGCCAACGATTAAAAATAGTGACTTAATTATTGTTTTAGATAGTGGAAAAATAATTGAAAGTGGTAATCATGAACAATTAATAAAAAATAAAGGCTATTATTATCAACTTTATAATTCACAATACGAGTAATAAAAAAAAGAAATGACTGACATTTCTTTTTTTATATTGTTATATTTTGTTTTTTAATTAATAATAAACTTTTTCAAAATCTTCTTTTGAATGTTTACACCATGGACAAATAAAGTCATCTGGTAAGACTTCACCTTTGTATAAATATCCACAAATTTTACATCTCCATCCAACTCTTTTACCAGTTGATTTAAATTTTGGTTTAATATTTTTTTGATAATAAGAATAAGTTAGAGTTTCATCATATGACAAAACTTTTTCTTCAACAACTTTAAAATAAAATACGATATGATCATTAACTTCAACTGAATTAATAATTTCACCACATACAAATGAATTAGAATAATTTTTGTTTAAATATGGTAAATTTAAAGAATTTAGCGAATAATCAGTAAAGTTTTCAAATTTATTCATATCTTTTCCAGAATTATAACCAAATAGTTTAATTAAATCTTGAGTTGCTTGTTTGTGTAAGATGGAAACAGATATTTTTTTACTTTCTTGTAATAATTTTGTTGTGTAATTTGATTTATTTAAGGCAATTGAATAAATGTTTGGATTTTCTGATACAAGAGATAATGTATTACAAACACATCCGTTTAATTTTTTCTCTTTTTCATCTTTTGCAAAACAAATATATAAACCATATGGAATATTAAATAAAGGTTTTAAGTTTGCTAAATCTTCTTTAATAAAATCTGTTTTAATAAAGTTAATAATATCTTCAAATTGAGCTAAATTAGCATCTGATAAACTTGAAGTAATTGTTACTTTTTTATCATATAATTGACAATCTGTTAATGATTCAATTAAAGCTTTTGTAGAATTAAAAGCAGTAGGTGCCCAGCTTCCATTTTCAACAAATGCTATCTTTCTATTTTGGAAGTTATGAGCTTTTAATGCTAATAAAAATTCTTCAATTTTTGGAAAAACCCCAGCGTTATAAGAACTTGAGAAAATTACAAGATGAGAATATTTAAATGCATCGCTTAATAAATATGAAACATCGTTCATTGAAGAGTCATAAATTTTAATATTTTTAACTCCTGCATCAGCTAACATATGAGCAAATTTATTGACAGCTTTGGCTGTATTTCCATAAATTGATCCATAAACAATTAATACACCTTTTTCTTCAGGAGTATAACTTGACCAAATATCATATTTATTAATTAAATATGCCATGTCATTTTTGTTTCTAATGACTGGTCCATGAAGTGGACAAATTAAATCAAATTCAACACCTTTAACTTTATTAAATAATTGTTGAACTGGATTTCCATATTTTCCAACAATATTTGTGTAATATCTTCTGGCTTCATCTAAAAATTCTTTTTCATAATTGTATTCATCAAAGAATATTTTTCCATTTAATGCATTATATGAACCAAAAGCATCAGCTGAAAATAATGTTTTAGTAGTTGTTTCATAAACCATCATAACTTCTGGCCAGTGAACCATTGGAGCGAATACAAAAAGAAGTTCTTTATCTCCAATTTGAATTTTATCTAAGTCTTTTACAATAGTTAAATTTAATTTAGTTGTATCTAAATCTCTAAAGAAATTTTTAACCATGTTTAAGATTTGAGCATTTAAAATTATATTAACGTTTGGATATCTTAATATAATTTCTTTAATACAATTTGCATGGTCTGGTTCCATGTGTTGAATAACAAAATAATCTAGTGGTTTCCCATTTAAACAATGTTCTAAATTTTCAAAAAATTGATCGCTTACAGAATGATCAACTGTATTAAATAAACAAGTTTTATCGTTAACCATTAAGTATGAATTATATGCCATACCATAATTTAATGGTTGAATTGCTTCAAAAATATGAATTCTTCTGTCGCTTGCACCAATATAGTATAAATTTTCATTAATTTTATAAGAATTTTCCATAATAAAACACCTCATATAAAATTATAATAATTTTATATATACTTTTCTTTAAAAATACTAAAAAAATTATAAACCAAAAGAATGAAACCGCTTTCATTTTTTTCTTGCAATATAGTTTAATAATTTTATAATATAAGTAATAGTTTTCAATTTGCACCTCCTTTCAAAGAAGATGATAAGCTTCATCGCCCTCTAATTGGCTTATCATCTTTTTCTTTTGATTAAGAAAGTTTATAATTATTTAGTAATGAAAAAAGTACTTTTAATTTCTTTAGGATGTGTAAAAAATACTGTTGATAGTGAGACATTATTGTCATTTTTTAAAAGATCTGGCTTTGATATAGTTTTAAATCCAAAAGATGCTGATGTAATTGTTATAAATACATGTGGTTTTATTGAAGATGCAAAAAAAGAATCAATAGATGTTATTTTAAACTATGCAAAATATCAAAAAAAACTTGTTGTAGTCGGTTGTTTAGCACAAAGATATGAAAAAGAATTAAAAGAAAGTATTCCAGAAATTGATTTAATAGTACCAATTACTAATTATAAAAATTTACCAATTTTGATTAAGTCATTATTTAATGATGAAGTTTTCCAAGAATATAATCCATATTATCGAGTATTATCAACTCCAAAATTTTCTGCATATTTGAAAATATCAGATGGTTGTTCAAATCATTGTGCATATTGTGCAATTCCATTAATTAGAGGTGAATTTCATAGTGTTCCAAAAGAAGAATTATTAAAAGAAGCCAAAAGATTAGCTTCTTTAAATATCAAAGAATTAATAATTATTTCTCAAGATACCACAAAATATGGAACAGATATTTATAAAGATTATGATATTGTCAACTTATTGCAAGATATACTAAATTTAAAAGCATTTAGATTTATTCGTTTATTATATCTTTATTCTTATGAAGTTTCTGATCGTTTAATTAACTTAATTAAAGAAAACAGTGAGGTTTTGCTGCCATATTTTGATATTCCGATCCAACATTCTACAAATAAAATGCTTAAATTAATGAACCGAAAAGATACAAAAAAAGACATCATTAAATTGTATAATAAAATTAAATCAACATATAAAAAAGCAATTTTAAGAACAACAATAATTATTGGATTTCCACATGAAAATAATAAAGATTTTAATTCATTAAAATCATTTTTAAATAAATACAAATTTGATCACCTTGGAGTCTTTACTTACTCAAAAGAAGAAGGAACTGCTGGGTTTTTGATGGATGAACAAGTTCGAGAAAAGACAAAAATAAAAAGAAAAAATGAATTAATGAAGCAACAAACTTTCATTTCTTATGAATTAAATAAAAAACATATTGGTGAAGAAATGCTTGGAATTATTACAAATAAATTAAAAGACAGTAATGAATATTGTGTAAGAACTTATTTTAATGCCCCAGATGATATCGATGGCAATATTTATGTCAAATCAAATGTTGAATTAAATGAAGGTGATATTGTCAAAATTAAGATATTATCTTCCTCAATTTATGATTTAAGCGGAGAAGTGGTTAAAGTAATTGAAAAATTTGATTAATTTTAATATAATTTTAAACACTGCCTTGTTAGTTAATCGGTATAACGGATCCATGGTAAGGATTAATGGCTAGTTCGACTCTGGCACGAGGCACCATTTGGTTGAAGTTTTCAACCTTTTTTTATTTCCTTTAACAAAATAACTTAGATTTGGGAGTAAATATTTATAATTAGAGATTTTGAATTAATAGTTAAATTTCTTAAAAATAGGCGATTTTATGGGACTTTCAAGGATAAATATTATTGAATAATATTTATAATCATGATAAAATAATCTTGATTGTTGAAGATATCAATAATAAATTCAAAAAAAGGGGGTTTCCATGCAAGATTATAAAATTGGCACTTTTGTAAGTCATAGAAGCGATGGAATTTGCAAAATAGTTTCAATTGAAGAAATAAATGGTAAACCTTTTTACAAATTAGAATCCACTGGTGATTTTCATAACATTGTTTATTCTCCAGTTGATAGTCAAAATCAACCATTTAGAAACTTAATTACAAAACAAGAAACGGATGATCTTTTACAATATATGACAACAATTACGAATTTTGTTGTTGAAAGTTCAAAAAAGAGAAGAGAATTATTTAAATCTCTTTTATACTCAAATGATCCAAAAAAATTAGTTTTTCTTTTAAAAAATTTGTATCTTTACAAGCTTGATAAAGAAAAGAAAAATCAATTTTTATCGCAAGAAGATAAATATATTTACAAAAGAGTAAAAAAATTACTCGGTGAAGAGTTTTCTATAGTTTTAAACATCAACCAAGAAGAAGCTGATAATAAAATCAAATCGTTCATAATCAGATAAAAAACAGAAAAAAACGTATTAAATATTATTTAATACGTATTTTTTTTCTTGACATATTGTGTTTAATGGTGTTTAATTTAAAACATATTTTTATAGGAGGGACTAAATGAACAAGAAAATATTATGTACATCCATTATTGCTCTCACTTCATTATTCACAATCGTCGGATGTGGACCAGAAAATAGTGGTAGCGATAAACATACATATAACACTTATATGGAAATAAATCCTAAAACATGGAATGTTCATAGATGGGAAACAAACGATGAATCCTACATTATGAGCTTTACAGAAATGGGTTTATATGATGTTATTTTAAATTCAACTAAAGATGGTTATGAATTTGCAAATGAAATGGCAGCAGAAAGACCTGTTGATGTTTCAAGAGATATTTCTGATGAAGAAATGCAAACATATTATCCAAATGCTTTAAACCCAACAAGTGGTACAGTTTGGGAAATTAAATTAAATCAAGCAGCAAAATTTGCTTCGGGCACGCAAATTAATGCTGATACATATGTTGATTCATTAGAATTACAATTAAATCCACGTTTAGTTAATAGAAGAGCTGATAGTTTCTATGCTTCTAGCTTTGTTATTGCAAACGCAGAAAAATACTTCAAACAACAAAGATCAACTATTGAACCTGCTTATGACTACATTGATTTAGAAAAAACAAGTAGCCCAACATTACCATTAAAAGATAAGAATTTTGGTAAAACTGGAAACTGGTATCTTAACTTAGGTGCTACATCTCCATATGGAAATTCAGTTTTCTCTGGTGAAGTCGGTGAACAATTCACATTCTATCAAGTCTTAAATAACAGAGTTGATAAAGGTAGTGTTGCTTTACAAACAGCTTGTGGAAGAATTACTGATGCTGCAAGTTTCTGGGCTTATAAGAAATTTGTTGATGGTGGTAGTGATCCTCAAAAAATGCATGATCCAGATAACTGGAAAGATGTTAAAGGATTAAGCGATGTTGGTGAAGAACAATTAAATGAAAACATCGATATCACTGACTTTGATGTTATGGATATCTATGTTAGAAATTCCGTTAATTCAATGATTATTGATCCAAGTTTAGGTGATGCTGTCGAAACTACAACAAATGAAGATAACGATCCATCAACATTTGAAAAATATTCTTGGGCAGATTTACAAGCTGACTTAAGAACAGTTGTTTCTTCTCTTGGAAGAGGTGGAGCAACAAGCGCTTCTTGGAACTATTATTTACCACTTTTCTCTGAATACTTTAACGATTATGAAATTGACTTCTCAGATGTTGGTATTAGAAAAGTTGATGACTACACAATTAGAATTTATTTAGAAAAATCAATTACTCAACTTGATTTATTATTCCAATTATCAAGTAACTGGATTGTTAATGTTGATTTATATAAATCATTAATTAGATCTGTTACTGGAAGTGAAGATGGTTCAACACAAACTACTCTTTATGCTTCTGGAAATGCAGCAAACTATGATTCATATGGTCCATATAAACTAGTTACATTCAGTGATGGTTCATTTATTGATATTCAAAAGAATGAATCGTGGTATGGATGGACTGATGGAAAACATGAAAATCAATTTGAAACTGATGCAGTTTATACAAGAATTATTCAAAGCCACGAAACTGCAAAACAAGAATTCTTAAATGGTAAATTAGATGATTTCACATTAGATGCTAATGATATGGGTGATTATGGTGCCTCTTCAAGAGCTAAAACAACTCCTGAATCATATACTTCTAAATTATCATTCAATACATCCGAATCAATGTTAGAAGACAGACAATCAAACGGTATTAACAAGACAATTTTAGCAAGTGAAGACTTTAGACAAGGTTTATCTCTTGGTATTGATAGAGTTCAATTAGCAAGTAATAGTGCTGGTTCTACTGCATCTACAAACTTACTTAACTCCTTATATTTAACAGATGTTGAAAAAGGTGAAGTTTATAGAGATACAAAACAAGGAAGAAGTGTCTATGGCCAAGTCTATGGTGCTGAAGGTTTTGCAGATGATGAAGTCTTAATTGAAAAAGATGCAAGCGGTAATTATTCAAATTCAATTGGTTATAACAGAAATCTCGGTGTTCAAAAAATGGCAAAAGCTATTAGAGAATATGTCGATAAATCTAAAATGAAAACAACTGATAAAATTGAAATTGAATACTTAGTCTATGACCAAGATAGTACTGCAACAGTTGGTATTAGAGATTACTTAAATGAAACATTAGGTAGCCTTGCTAAAGAAATTAAAACATTATTAGCAAATCCAACTGAAGCTGGACAAAAACCAATTCATATGGCTGATAGCTTCACAATTGAATTTGTCTTAAGACAAGATCAAAACTATTATGAAACTGCTCAAAGAGGTAACTATGATGTTATCATGTCAACTTGGGGTGGTGCTGCAATTAATCCTTGGAACTTAATGCAAGTTTATTGTGATAGTTCATTTGATCAATGCTGTGAATACGTCTATCCAGGATGGCAAGATGATGTAACAATGAAAATTGATACTAATGGTAACGGCGTCATTGATGATGGCGAAACAAAATCAATGAATGACTGGTATGTCTACTTAAATGATACATTAGTTGAAGTTCAAAGAACTGAATTTGCAACTCAAGAGGAATTTGAACAAGCATACACAGAAAGACATAATCAAAGATTAAATGTTTTAGCTGGTATTGAAGCTGGAATTATTTCTCAATACAGAACTCTTCCATTATATGCAAGAGGAAGTATTGCATTAACATCATTTAAAGTTGAAGATGCTACTGAAGATTATATTAACTTAATCGGTTACGGCGGCATCAGATTCATGACTTATAATTACACTGATGGTGAATGGGAAGCTGCATGGAGTGATGGAAAACTTTCCGGTAGCATGTACAAGAACTAATAATTATAAGATATATAAATAATAAATAATTAGTAAGCGAATCACGGACAAAATTTGTCCGTGATTTAGCGCCTAATTAGAAGTATAATTTAAAATAAGAAATATAATGAAAGGAAGCACTTAATGAAAGATTTAAAAGGTTTAGGAATTTATGCGTTAAAAAGAATAATTTTGATGGTGATTACTTTCATTATAATTCTTACAATTTGTTTTGTTTTAATTAGAATGTTGCCTCTTGATCCTGGTCAAGTTGCTCCGGGAACTGATCCTGAAATTTTCTATAGAATTCAAGTATCTTTAGGAAGAATGGTTGAAGTGAACGGTGAATATGTCCAAACTCCAATAATTGATCAATATATTAGATTTTGGACAGATTTATTCGCTCCTCAAATCGATCCATTAACTGGACAAGAACTTTCAAGATTTGGTTATTCTTGGTCAGTTAACTCAGCCGGAATTTCTCCTTGGGATGTTATGGTTCCAAGATTTCCACCAACAATTTTAATTAACGTTTATTCAATGGTTTTTAGTGTTCCAATTGGTTTATTACTTGGAATTTATATGGCATTAAAAAAGAATAAATGGCAAGACCATGCTTTAAGTATTCTTGTAATGGTTGTAATTTCAGTTCCTAGCTTTATTTATGCATTATTACTTCAAGTTATTGACTATGCAGCTGGAACTCCACTTCCTGCAATTGTTGCTGGTATTGATGCTCCATGGGTTTCTTCTGAAATGTTTGTAGCAATGATTTTACCAGTCTTAGCAATGTCATTTGGTTCAATTGCTGGATATTCAAGATATACAAGAGCCGAACTTACTGAAGTTTTAACAAGTGATTTTATGTTACTTGCAAGAACTAAAGGTTTAACAAGATTCCAAGCAACTGTTAGACATGCTTTTAGAAATTCTCTTGTTCCAATCTTCCCAATGATTTTAGGTGAATTTATTTCTGTTTTATCTGGATCAATTGTTATTGAACAAGTATTCTCAATTGAAGGCGTTGGTAAAGTCTTCCTTCAATCAGTTACTCAAAAAGACTATGACTTATTCTTATTTGTTGGTATGTTCTATACAATAATTGGTTTAGTCGGTGGTCTTATAGTTGACTTATCTTATGGAATTGTTGATCCAAGAATTAGAATGGGAGGTGGCAAACAATGAAATTAAATTTTAAAAATTTATTCAAGAAAAAACCTCATCATGAATTTGTTGAATTTAATGATTTAAATATTGAAAAAACATATTCAACAAGTGATATTAAAAAAGAAGATTTTAATTTTACACAATTAAATGAAAGTATTCATGACTTAAAATTTGAAACAAAACCAATTTCGTATTTTAAAGATTGTTTCTTAAGATTTGCAAAAAACAAGGCTAGTATTGTTGCAGCTTGTGTTATTGGAATTTTAGTATTATATGCAATTATTGTTCCTGCAGTTGATCCTAAATCTAATGTTCCTGCAAGTGTTAACCAAAATGGTTATCAAGATTCTTATTATGCAAATGTTATCCCAAAGGCTTTTGAAAATTCTGGTTTTTGGGATGGAACTGAAATTAGAGATGTTGGAGAAAGTGTATATAAAGTATACGACGCAGTTGATCAAGAACAAGGCGTTGAAAGAAAAAGAATTAAAGAAGTAGTTGATAAATTCTTCCAAGGAGTAACAGCTCCAAATGGTCAAGTTATTTCTGGAAGTACAATGTATCGAGTTAGATATGATACATATGCTGTTGGAAATATCCAAGCATTTAGAATTTCAAATTCTGATTATCAAAGAATATTAGATTATCAAGAAGAACATGATGTCACAATTTTAATGCCACTTGTTGATTATGAAACATATGTCAATGTTGAATATCGACAAAAATTAGAAGAACAAGGTGTATCTTCTTCAACAATTGAATCAAGATTAACAAGTATTAGACAATATTATGTTAATGGTAAAGGAAATTACTGGTTTAAACTTGAAAGAGTTGAAGGTTCATCTGGTAATGCTTTTGTTCCAGTTGGCTATGATAATAATGCATTAGAAGATATATACTTAAGAGATTCTGAAGGGAATTTAGTTTATTCAACTCCAGCAGATTCAAATAACTTAAATGTCAGAGTTAATTATGAACATTATTTTGAATTTAAATATGGATTTGAACCTACTTTCTTATTTGGAACAACAAATGGTGGAAGAGATATTTGGACTCGACTTGCAGAAGGTGCAAGATTCTCATTACTTCTTGGCATTGGTGTAAGTGTTGTTAACTTTATTATTGGTATTATTTGGGGTTCAATTGCTGGATATTATGGTGGTAGAGTTGATCTTACAATGGAAAGAATTACTGATATTATTTCTGCAATTCCATCGATTGTTATTTTAAATATTGTTAATACGCACTTCCCTGGAAATAACGTACTAGGTTTAATTGTGGCCTTGATCTTACCAGGGTGGATTGGAACGGCATCGCTTACAAGAATGCAATTTTATAGGTTTAAAGGTCAAGAGTATGTTTTGGCAAGTAGGACTCTTGGGGCAAGAGATACTAGATTGATTTTTAAACATATTTTCCCAAATGCAATTGGAACTCTTGTTACATCGAGTGTTTTAATGATACCAAGTGTCATCTTTAGTGAATCAAGTTTGACATTCTTAGGTATTATTAATTTAGGAGAAATGGTTTCTGTTGGCTCATTACTAGATGAAGGACAAAAATCAATGACAACATTCCCACATGCAGTTTTGTTCCCAGCTTTACTTATTTCCTTGTTAATGATTTCATTTAACTTATTTGGAAATGGTTTAAGAGATGCATTTAATACAACATTGAGAGGAGCTGATAACTAATATGGCAGAAAAACAAGAAAAAATCTTAGAAGTTAAAGATTTAAGAATTTCTTTTAGAACAAATTCTGGTACCGTAAAAGCTGTCAGAGGTATCTCATTTGATTTGTATAAGGGTAGAACTTTAGCAATTGTTGGAGAATCTGGTAGTGGAAAATCTGTTACTTCAAGAGCAATTTTAGGTATTTTAGCTAATAATAAAATTGTTGAAGGTGGACAAATTTTATATGATGGAAAAGATTTACTAGCTTTAAAAGAAGAACAATTTACTCATATTAGAGGTAGTAAAATCTCGATGATTTTCCAAGATCCATTAAGTAGCTTAAATCCAATTATGAGAGTTGGAAAACAATTAACGGAACCAATGTTTTTAAAAGCTAAAGCTCAAAGAAGAGAATCTAGAAAAAATTTAAGAGCAATAAAAAAATCTGAAGCAAAAGAGAGAAAAATTTTAAATATTACAAATGATTTAAGAATTTCTCAATTACAAAAAAATGAATACAAAAAATATATTCATGAAAAATATATTAGAGATGATATTAAATATGATTTATTAAATTCTGATATTTTTAATAAATTTGAAAACGATGAATTATTAAAAAAATTTAATACATTTAAAACCTTTATTAATGATTATTTAGCATTAAACAAAGATGAAATTTTAAAAGAAAATGTTGAAATAAATATTAAAGATTTAAAAGAAAATTATAAATTAGGTTTAGAAATTGAAAAACTAATTAAATTAAATAAAGATAAATTAAAAGAACAAGAATTTAATGATTTAGTTGAAAATTTCCACAAATTAAATAAAAAATTCTACTTAAATGAATTACATAAAAATTTAATTCATTTAGATTATAATGAAGATTTAAAACTTGATGATTATAGAGAATATTTATCAACAATTTTAAAAAGTAATTATGATTATTCTTTTAAAAAATTAAAAGAATTAAAAGAATATTTAATTAAATTTAATGAAGAAAATTTTCAAAATATGAAAACTTTTGATACTAAAAAAGTATTAAAAACATTAAAAGAAATTAAACGTTTGATTAAAAAAGCTCAATTTGATTTTGCAACTGAAAAAGATGATATTATTGAAGTCTATCCAGTTTCAATTAGAAATTATATTGAACAATTTATTGAATCAAAAAAATTAGTTTTAACAAGACAAAAACTTTTAAATTCATATCTTAATGATGATGGAACAATGTCTCAAATTCCAAATGATGTAAAAGCTGGAGAAAGAGAAACAATTGTAAAACCGGAAGAATTCTTTAAGATTATGGGACAATATACAAATGAAATTATTTCATATATTGAAGACAGAATAGAAAATGAAAAATTTGATTCTCAAGCATATATTGACAAATTCTTTAAATATTTCTGTGATGAATATAACCGTTCAAAAACAAGAGTTTTAAAATCCGAAGCTAAAAAAAGGGCTATCAAATTATTAAAAGCTGTTGGAATTCCAGATCCAAAAAGAAGATATAAACAATATCCATTTGAATTTTCTGGTGGTATGAGACAAAGAATTGTTATCGCAATCGCTTTATCTTCAAATCCTGAAATTTTGATTTGTGATGAACCAACAACTGCACTTGACGTTACAATTCAAGCTCAAATTCTTGAATTGATTAATAAATTAAAAGATGAAATGAATTTATCAATTATTTTCATTACCCACGATTTAGGTGTTGTTGCAAATATGGCTGATGATATTGCCGTTATGTATGCTGGAAAAATTGTAGAATATGGTACAGTTTATGATATATTCTACGATCCAAGACATCCATATACTTGGGCATTACTTGGTTCTATGCCAGATTTAAATACTAAAGAAAAACTAGATGCAATTCCTGGTACTCCACCAAATATGTTGTTGCCTCCAAGAGGTGATGCTTTTGCAGCTAGAAATAAATATGCAATGAAGATTGACTTTGAAATGCAACCTCCATTTTTCAAAATCTCTGATACACACTTTGCTGCAACTTGGTTACTTCATGAAGATGCACCAGATGTTCAAGCTCCAAAAGTTGTAAGAGATAGAATTGAGCGTTCATTAAAAGAAAATCCTGAAAATATTCCTGTTTATACATTAGCAAAAAATTCAATACTAGGAGGATTAAAAGATGTTAGAAGATAAAAAAGTTAATAAAAATCCAACTGGTAAAAAAATTGATTTAAATACTTATACTAAAGATAGTAAAAGCGATTTAGTTAATGAAAAAGGTGAAGTTTTAGTTAAAAATAAAGTCAATAAAGAATTTGATTATGAACATGCAACTCCAATTCTTGATGTAGTTCACTTAAAACAATTCTTTCGATTTGGCCGTGGTGCTTTTAAATACACAAAAGCTGTTCACGATGTTAGTTTTAAAGTTTATAAAGGTGAAGTTTTTGGATTAGTTGGAGAATCTGGATGTGGAAAAACTACAACTGGAAGATCAATTATTAAACTTTATCAAATAACTTCGGGTGATGTCTGGTTTAAAGATGTAAGAATTGCCGCTGGAACTAGATGGAATGAAAAAGAAATTAAATATACTAGAATTAGATTGAATAAAAAACTTTCTCAACTTAAAAAAGATTGTAAAAAAGATCTTTCATTTATTAAAAATAATGAAATATTTAATAACAAAAACATTAATTACACGGCAAGTTGCAGAGATTTTTTAAGTGTTGAATTAATCGATAAATTAAGTGATTTATTTAAAAATGAAAATATATTAACTGCAAAAAATATTACCGAAGCTTATGAAGATATGATTTCTACGCTTCAAAAAGATGATAAAGAAGATAAAGTTTTAACTAAAAAGAAAGAATTAGCCGAAGAAATTAAAGCTTTAAAAAGAAATAAGATATTTATTGGAAAAAATATCGATACTTTAATATGCTTAAAAGATAATTTAACTAATACTCTTTTAGATAATTTAGAAAGTAATGAAGAAATAATTAATGAAGATTTAATTGTCAAAGTTTATGAAAAATTGATTAAAGAAGCAGTTGATTTTGCCGAAAACATTATTAAAAATCAAAGAGATAAAATTAAAAAAGCAAAAGATGATAATGATAACTGCAATAAGAAATTTGCTAAATCACAAGTTAGTCTAGTCAATGAAAAATTTAAAGATATTATTGAAAAGAAAAAATCAGAAATTCCATTTGATGATGCTGATAAACTTGTTTATCAAGAATATCTTGATGAATTAAAACAAGCTAAAAAAGCCAAAATTACTACATCAATGCAAATGATTTTCCAAGATCCAATTGCAAGTTTAAATCCAAGAATGACTGTTAGAGAAATTATTGCAGAAGGTTTAAGAATTCATGGATTAAGAGATGAAGAAGAAATTTCTTCAAGAGTTTCTCAAATGCTTGAATTAGTTGGTTTACTTCCAGAACACATGAATAGATATCCTCATGAATTCTCTGGTGGACAAAGACAAAGAATTGGTATTGCTAGAGCGCTTATTATGAATCCAGAACTTATTATTGCAGATGAACCAGTTAGTGCTCTTGATGTTTCTATTCAAGCTCAAGTTATTAACTTATTAAATGATTTAAGAGAAAAATTTGGTTTAACAATATTATTTATTGCTCATAATTTAAGTGTTGTTAAATATTTCTGTGATAGAATTGCTGTTATGTATTTTGGAAAATTAGTAGAAGTCGCAAAAAGTGATGAATTATTTAAACATCCACTTCATCCATATACTAAGTCATTATTAAGTGCTGTTCCAGAACCAGATCCAAATGTTGAAAAAGGTAGAAAAAGAATTATTTATGAACCAAATAAAGTTCATGATTATTCAAGCGATAAACCTTCTTTAAGAGAACTTGCTCCTGGTCATTTTGTCTACTGTAATAATAAAGAAGAAGCTGAATATAAAGAATTATTAGCCAAAGATGAAAAATAAAAAACAAAACCAAGCTAATAAAAATAATAGCGATAAAGAACCTAATGAACAAGAAATTCTTGATAATAGTAGTAATCAAAATTTAGACAAGAATAATACCGAAAGTGAAGTTGTAGATCAAACTAATAATAAGGAAAAATTAAAATACATTAATAAAAACGAAGAAGTTAAACCTTTTGGTAAAAATTATTATATTGGTTTAATAATTACAATCGCTGTTGTTGGAATATTAGTTTTATGTCTTTATTTTTATGAATTATATATTTTAGAAGTTAAAAATATATATAAAAATTTATGTGATGCCTTTTTTATTCCAAGTATTATTGGAGTATTATTTTATTTATTAAATTTAGTATCAAAAGAAGGAGCCTTTGATGCAATTGCATATTCGGTTAAATTAGTTTTTTATACAACATTTTATTCTAATATTAGAAAAACAAAACTTCCTTCAAGTTATCGAGAATATCGAGAACTTAAAAGAGGTAAAAAAAGAACATCGCCTTCATTTTTATTAGCAGGATCTCTACCTTATTTAATTTGTTCAATATTATTCTATATTTTGTATCATACTTTATAAAATATTGAGGTTTCGCAGTACTTTTTAAATCAATAATTAAACTTATTGCTTTTTTAATTTCATTAATTTAAAATATTACATATTTTAATAGGAGGGTGAAAAGATGAAGAAAAGAAAATTACTAGTAGGTAGCTTCTCTATATTGTTAGTTTCATTATTCTCGTTGGTAGGATGTGATAATACAACTTCAAGCTCAACTACTACAAACACTAATACTACTACAAATACTACTACAACAGGTGGAGATGAAATTCCAGATATCAATAATGATGAAAATTATGATAAAGCTAGAACAACTTATGTTGAAAATGGTGTTACTAAAGATTTAAATATGAGAACTTTCGGAGATAATACAAAAACTCCAACTTTATCATCTTTAGAAGAACAACATGTTTTAGTTGTTCCATTTGGATTTACCGGTGCATATGATTATGTAGCTAGACAAACAAAAGAAACAATTGAAGAAATTAGATTAACTTTTAACGGAACTG
This sequence comes from uncultured Bacilli bacterium, assembly GCA_944349595.1. Taxonomy (GTDB): domain Bacteria; phylum Bacillota_I; class Bacilli_A; order RFN20; family CAG-826; genus Alectryobacillus. Next base: position 72,799 of record CALVNF010000005.1, read on the forward strand.
ATGAAGAAATTGCAAAGGTTAACGGTTGGATGTCTGTTTCTCAATATTATGAAAAAAGTAGTTTTGGAAAATCTGATGTTTCATTCGATGTTTTACCAACCTGGTGTATTTATGAAGGAAACCCAGAAGCTTTAGGTGGCGGTGCAAATGCTGCAATTTATGCTAGAACTTGGTATGTAAATCAATATAATAGCGAAGATCATGGTTTATTAGGCAAAGATGCTAAACCAATTGAATATTATGATGCTGATGATGATGGTGTTATCGATTTAATGTGGCTTGTATATTCTCATCCAGAAACTGGAAATCAAGGCGACTGGTGGGCTTATGTTACTTGGCTTCCTGATGGTCAAGGACAAAGTGGAAGTGCTCCAGTTGTTGCAACTCTTGGTTGGGCAAGTTTAGATTTCATGACAAAAGCATATAACGGATATGATGCACATACATTTGTCCATGAAACTGGACATACATTTGGTTTATCTGATTATTATGATTACAAGGGTTATTGGGCTCCACTTGGTGGAATTGATATGATGGATCATAACTTAGGTGATCATAGTGCATTTTCAAAATTTACATTAGGTTGGTTACAACCTTGGGTAGTTGATGAACCAGGACAAATTGTTTTGAGACCAACTGCTACAACTGGCGATTGCTTTATTATTCCATCACCAAATTATAATGGAACAGCATTTGATGAATATTTCATGGTTGAATTAATGGCACCAGTTGGAAATGCTCAAAAAGATTATCAAACTGGTTATGAAGGTCAAGCTGGATATTCTCAACCTGGAATTAGAATTACTCATATTGATGCAAGAGTATATAGTAATGACTGGGAAACTTATTTAGTAGAAAATCCTGAAGATGGTGTTGGATTTAGAGTTGAAAATTCTCATAGAGGAAGAGGTGGTATTGGAATTGATGGAGATTTCTGGCCAAAAGAACAAAATTCTGATCAAGGTACATCATATAGCTTAATTAGTATTATTGATGCAAATACGCCAGATAAAAATGGTTTAAATACTGCAAATTATTCTGCAACAAATGATTCATTATTTATAGAAAATTCAAGATTTATCATTAATGATCAAGTTAATGTTATTTCATCAAAATATTTACCAAGTGGTACAAATTTATGGAATAAAGCAAAAACTATTACTAAGTTAACTGGTGAAAAACAAACTTATAAAATTGATGAATCAATGGCAATGAACATTAATTTAAGAGTTGAAAAAATCACTACTGATGATGAATATGGTTATAAAGCATTAATTACTATTAATTCTTTATAATATTAATCTTATTGAAAAAAGGTTATTCGCAAAGAATAACCTTTTTTATATTTAATTAAATAAAAAAAGAAGCAACTATGCTTCTAATAATTTTCTACTGGTGGAGCCACGGGGAATCGAACCCCGAATTTAAGCTTGCAAAGCTAACGTTATACCGTTTAACTATGGCCCCAATTATTCGTGCTTTAATATTATACTTTATATCGAATATTTATTTCAATAAAAAATTATTTTTTTTATCAAAAAAATAGATTGATTTATATTTATAAAAGTATATAATTAAAAAATATTTTATGTCTAAACATAAAATAAATTAAAAGGAGGAAATTATGAATAAAAAAGCGTTATGTCTATTAGCAACTGCGTTAATCTTTGGTATAACAAGTTGTGATACAGACACTACTGATTCAACTACCAATACTAGTAATACTACAGAAGTTGGATTAAGTGCTACAAGAATCGAAATTGAACCAATTGAAGATTTATTAGTTGTAGGTGATTCAATTAACTTACAAGAAATAGTTACTATTTATAATAGTGATAATACAACAAGTCATACAGCATTTACAGCAGAAGCTAGATCAAATAATGTTGAAATAGCTGAAGATGGATATACTGTAAATATTAAAGCAGCTGGTGATATTACCGTTAGAATTGTTTCAACTCTTACTGCATCAGTAACTGGTAATTTAAGAACAACAGCATATGAAGAAGCAAATATTGCTTTATACAATTTATTTAACGGAGAAACTGGTTTAACTAATTTTACATGGTATGATGGTCAAATTGATAATACCGGTACTTTTAAACCTTATGCAGTTACATATAATGCAAAAGATAAATATGTAATTACGCCAACGACTGATAATTATGGAAATATGGTTTCTTTTGAAATAGCTGCAAAGTCATTAAATGATGGTAAATCATATTTTGGAACTGCCGATTTAGAATTTGCAAATATTGTTTATGGACAACAATTCAATTGGACTAATTATATATTTGGAACAGCTCCTGCTGATGTTTCATTAATGTTTAAAAACACTGTTTTAGAATATCAAGCATCAGGTGAAACATTTGAATATGAAGGTATGTTACTTGATCCAACAACAAGTGCTGATTTCTTAAGATATACTAGTTATATTGGATATAAAGAAAATTTTGAATTTTATCTTGAATTTTTAGGCCTTGATACAGATGGTACTGGTGCTTTCTTTAGAGGATTATTACTAGTTATTGAAGGCGATGAACAATATGGTTGGGAAGTTGGAGACTTAATGCTTGCTGGTGATTATTATATGGGTGATATTGGAACTACAAGCGTTGCAAAAGTTGATGCAACATTAACAGATCCAAGTTATGTTCCAGAACCAATTGATTATACTGAAATTAAAGCATTTACTGATAAGGCTGCAGAAGCTAAAAATTATAGAGTTACTGCAAGTACAACAATTTATGAATCTGATGGAACAACACCAGTAACTGATCAAGATTCATTATTTACTTGGAATAATTCAGCTCGTTTCTTTAATGATAAAGAAACAGTTTATATGAGCGAAACATCATTCTATGATGAATATATTAAAACTGAAAATAATTATGATAGCCAAGGAGAAACAAAAAATATTTCCGGTGCTACAGTACATAATGGTGCTATCTATTTATTCTCAGATAGTAGTGAACCAAGCAAATATGATACAACATCAAATGATATTTGGGACGCATCTTTAGGAGCAGATACTGTTACTTCAGCTGGTCAAGTATTGTTATCTCCTTTCTATTTCATAAATCAAATTACTGAAGAAACATATGCTGAAGATACAATGTTTGAAAGTTTTGATGAAGAGACAAATACATACAGCGCAAGTGGTAAACTAGGCTATAGCTTATTAAGACTTGCTCCACAAGTTTCTTGGCCACTAATTGCAGTATGGTCAATCGGAGACACTGTATTAGCTGAATATAGTAGTGTTACAATCTTATTGAGTGATAGTAGCATGAGTGTAATGATGGTTAACTATGGTTCTTCATTCCCAGAATGTGACGACATTGCTAACCAAGTTGCTATAACAATTGTTACAATCGATCAAATTGGAACAGCTCAAATGCCTGATATTAGTGATTATTTAGAAGGCATTGATCAAGCTCAATAATTAAGAAAATTAATAATCACATAAAGCTCGTCTTATGACGAGCTTTTTTTATTAAATAATTATCTATTTTTACAAATAATTTTAGTCTTAAAATCGTATTTATATTATAATAATTTTTAAGGAGGTATTATAAATATGTCTGTATTTGATATAATTGCATTAATATTAATGATTATATTTGCAATAAGTGGTATATTTACTGGATTTATTAAGTTATTAACAAGAAAATTAGGTTTTCTTGCTGGATTAGTTGTAGCATTTTTTATTGCAGCACCAATTAATAATCTAATTGCAGAATCTGGTGCTTATAATGGAATGGTTGGAAGTTTATCTTTTGAAACAATTAGTTTTATAATGCTTATTGTTATTTTTATATTATTATCAATTATAATTGCATTAATTATTAGATTATTAGGAAGTTTATTAAAAAATATAACTGAAAAAGTTAAATTATTTGATATTTTAGATAAAATTTTAGGTTTTATTTTTGGAGCAGCTTCTGGATTATTTATTGTTTGTTTAATGTTAGTTATTACAAATCTTTTAGGAAGTGTTTCAACTGATATCAATACTTGGTTTATTAATGATTTATCTAATTCATTTGGATTAGCAAGTGGTTTAAATGATTTTGCTAATTATGTTTTAGGAGTAATTCAATAAATATAACCAGTATTATTAACTAAAAAAATAAGATAACTAAATTATCTTATTTTTTTATTTATCTTATTTATATTAATAAGTTAAAAATAGTTAAGATTTGCTATAAATTTAATTTATTGTTTATTGATTATGATATAATTTTTATATGCAATTTGAAATTAAGTTAATTAGTAATTCTAAATTAGATACGATAAATTTAGCTAGTTATATAGCTAAATTTTTGTCTAAGGGTTCTTTAATTCTTTTAACTGGTGATTTAGGTGCTGGAAAAACAACTTTTACTCAAGGAATCGCAAAAGGTTTAGGAATTAATGAAAATGTAATTTCTCCAACATTTAATATATTAAAATGTTATTTTCATGATCCAATTAATTTATATCATATTGATGCTTATAGATTAAAAGACCAAGATCATAATATTGGTCTTGAAGAATTTATTGAAGGCGATGGAGTATGTGTAATTGAATGGCCAATTTATATTAAAGAATTAATTCAACCTAATACTTATTTAAAGGTTAATTTAGAGTTAATATTGGGAGATAAAAGAAAAATTACTATTTCTAGTAATTGTTTAAGTTATAAAAATTTATTTGAGGAATTAAATAAAAAATATGTATAGTTTATTACTTGATTCTAGCAATACAAAATTAGCTGTTGGTATTGCAAAAGATGATATTTTATTAGATAAAATTTATTATGATGCTTGGCAAAGACAAAGTGAATTTATGATCCAAGAAATTAATAATATTTTAAATCGAAATAAAATTTTACCAAGCCAAATTAATGAAATTATAGTTACTGATGGCCCAGGTTCATACACTGGAGTTAGAATCTCTTTAACAATTGCAAAAGTAGTTGGTGTTTTAAATGAAAATGTAAAAATATATCTATTATCTAGTTTAGAAATATTAAAAGATAAAAATAATTTATCAATATGTTTAATGAACGCTAGAAGTAATCGAAGTTATGTTGGAATTTATAAAGATAACGAAGTTATATTAAATGATTGTGTTTTAGAAAATCAAAATATTGAAAAATTAATTGATAAATATACAAATATTTCAATTTGTGGGGAAACTGAATATTTAGGATTAAAATCATGTAAATATGATATTTTTAATAACATGTTGGATATTAAAAAACATAAAGATCCAGTTAAAGATGTATTAAAGATTAAGGCGGTTTATCTAAAAGACTGAAATGCTAGAAATTAAAAAAATAACTATGGAAAATTTAGATGATTTAGTTTTTTTAGAAAAAAATTGTTTTAATAATCCATTTAAAAAAGATGATTTTGTTTATGAAATAAACGATAATCCATTTTCATTTATTTATGGTTTATTTTTAGATAATAAATTAATTGGATATATTGATTATTGGATTACATTTGAATCAAGTACGATTTCTAAAATTGCTGTTTTAAAAGAATATCAAAATAATGGTTATGCTACAAAATTATTAGAATTTATGATTAATAATTTAAAAAGTGAAAATAATGAAGTTCATTTTATTACACTAGAAGTTAGAATTTCAAATATTAAAGCCATTAATTTATATAAGAAGTTTAATTTTGAGATTGTTAATGTTAAAAAGAATTATTATGAAAATAAGGAAGATGCCTTATATATGGTAAAAGGAATTTAAGTATGTTTAGTATATTAGCTATTGAATCAAGTTGTGATGAAACTGCTGTTGCAATAATAAAAGATGATAAATTGTTGTGTAATGTTATTTCAAGTCAAATTGAAGTTCATCAAAAATATGGTGGAGTAATGCCAGAAATTGCTTCAAGATTACATCTTGAAAATATTGGCGTTGTTTTAAAAGAAGCTTTAGATAAAGCTTCAATGAAAATACAAGATATTGATGCAATCGCATTTACAAGAGGTCCAGGATTAATTGGAGCTTTACATATTGGCCTACAAGCTGCAAAAACAATTGCTTTATTTTATAATAAACCATTAATTCCAGTTCATCATTTAGTTGGTCATATTTATGCAAATGAATTTATAACTAATTTTGAATTTCCAATGTTATGTATTGTTGTAAGTGGTGGAAATACTGAATTTGTTATCATGAATAAAGATCTAGATTTTAATATAATTGGTGAAACTTTAGATGATGCAGTTGGTGAATGTTTTGATAAAGTTGCAAGAGTCTTGGATTTACCTTATCCAGGTGGAGTTTATATTGACAAAAAAGCCAAAGAAGGCGAACATAAGTTTTTATTTAAATCACCTCATGCTGATGGATATAATTTTTCATATAGTGGTTTAAAAACAAGTGTTATTAATGAAGTTAATAAATTAAAAATGAAAAATATACCATATAAAGTTGAAGATGTAGCAAAATCTTTTCAAGATGTTGCAATTGATATAATTGTTGAAAAAGCTAAAAAAGCTGCCAAAGAATATAATGTTAAAATGATATGTTTAGCAGGTGGAGTCAGTGCAAATTCATATTTAAGACAAGAAATGAGTAAAGCTTTTGAAAATTCAAATATTAAATTAATCTTACCTCCAATTTGGTGCACAACTGATAATGCTGCTATGATTGCAAAAGCTGGAGTTCACTTATATAAAGCAAAAGTATTTGCAAATCTTGATATTGGAGTTGATCCAAATTGGAAAATAGAAGATTTTAATAAGTTTTAATTTAAAATTATATTGATATAATATTATTCATTCAAGGGAGAATTTTATGAAAGAAGTTAGTATTAAAGAATTATATAAAGATGACGGTTTTAAAAAATATAATGACGAAGATTTAACCATTAATGGTTGGATTAAAACAAATAGAGATAATGGATCTCTTGGTTTTATTGAATTAAATGATGGAACATTTTTTAAAAATTTACAATTAGTTTATGATAAAGATAGTGAAGATTTTGAAAAAATATCTCATTTAGCAACCGGATCTAGTATAAATGTAATTGGTAAATTAGTATTAACTCCAAATAATAAACAACCTTTTGAATTAAAAGTTATTAAAATTAAATTACTTGGTGATGTTGAAGAAGGTTATGTTTTACAAAAAAAGAGACATAGTTTTGAATTTTTAAGAGAAATTCCTCATCTTAGAGTTAGAACTAACACATTTAATGCATTATATAGAGTTAGAAGCACATTAGCTTTTGCAATTCATAAATATTTTAATGAACATGGATTTGTTTATGTTCATACTCCAATTTTTACAACAAATGATGCTGAAGGTGCAGGACAAACATTTAAAGTAATAACTGACAAAAATAAAAAAGATCCAAATTCATTTTTTGGAGTACCAGTTGATTTAACAGTAAGTGGTCAATTACATGTTGAACCATTTGCTCTTGCTTTTAAAAACGTTTACACATTTGGTCCAACTTTTAGAGCAGAAGAATCCAATACAACAAGACATGCTGCTGAATTTTGGATGGTTGAACCTGAAATGGCGTTTGCAGATTTAAAGAAAAATATGGAAGTTATTGAAGATTTTTTAAAATATATTATTAATTATGTTTTAGTTAATAATAAAGAAGAAATGGACTTTTTTGCAACATTTATTGACAAAGATTTATATAATAGAATTAGTCATGTTTTAGATAAAAAATTTGAAATTATGACATATACAAAAGCAATTGATGAACTTAAAAAAGCCGTTAGCGAAGGTCATAAGTTTGAAAATAATGATATTTATTGGGGAATGGATTTACAAAGTGAACACGAAAGATATTTAACTGAAAAAATTGTAAATGGACCATTATTTTTAATTGATTACCCAGTTGAAATTAAAGCTTTTTATATGAAATTAAACGATGATAAAAAGACAGTTGCAGCTTGTGACTTATTAGTTCCAGGAGTTGGTGAATTAGTTGGCGGTTCTCAAAGAGAAGAAAACCTTGATATATTAAGTGAAAAAATGAAAAAAGCTGGAAATTATGACTCTCTTTCTTGGTATTTAGATACTAGAAGATATGGCGGTTGCGTCCATAGTGGTTTTGGACTTGGCTTTGATCGATTATTAATGTATATTACTGGAATTTCAAATATTAGAGATAGTGAACCATATCCAAGAACATTTGGAAAAATTAAATTTTAATTATGGATGAAAATTTAAATAATAACTTAAATAATAGTAATTCTAATGATCTTAGTCAAAATTCACAAAATTCAACTAAAGATCAAAGTGTTACTAAAAAATCATTAACTAGCGAAGAAAGAAAAGCTAATCTAAGATTTAGATTATTTGTTTTCTTATGCGTTATTGCAGTTATATTATTAGGTTTAACAATTTATGCAATAATTGCGACAGCAATGCATTTATAAATTAATTTAGTATTTTATTTATTTTCTATATTTTGATTATTTGTATTTTCTTGAATATTGTTTTCGTTTATTTTTGTATATGTTACATTTCCGTTTTGATATTTAAAGTTAATTAAGTTATCAAATCTAACATTATCAAGACGTTTTTGATAAATACTAGTTGCTAATTTATAACTTCTAATAGTTCTTGCAAGATATGCTTGAACTGTAATTAAAAACCAAGTTCCAGAAAAAATAATTATGAAAATAAATATTGTTGGAAGCAATGCATTTAAAGAAAAATGTGGTGAATTTAATAATGGAATTTCTTGAGGAAATGAGCCAAAAATAGTATCAACAAATTTTATATTATTAAAATCATAAATGTATAAAATTGTTGCAATTCCATATCCTTTTTCACTATAATCACTAAATAAAGAACTAAAACTAATACCTAAAGATAAAGAATAAATTAATAAAACAATAAATGAAACTAATAACAAAATAAATGGGATAAATGCTGATTTAAAGAAGTAGTTTGCGTTTTTCTTTCTTGCTACTTTAATAAATTTTTTCTTTGAATCAATTACTCCAGTTATTACAACGTCATGCATTAAAGCATCAATTTTATAAGATTGTTTTTTTGAAATATAACTAATTAATAAGACAATAAAAATTAAAAATGCTAAGATGACTAAAATAATGCATATAAATGCGATTATAAATCTTTTATCGGTTTCAGATAATTTTAAAAGAAAGTTAATGTTCATCATAATTATCTTCCTCTTTTATTTCGTTATTACTTTCATCATTAGCGTGTTCAATTTGATTTACTTGATCTGTATTTTGGTCAGTTTCAATTAAATTTTTATCATTCGTTTGATTGTTGGATAATTGATCTGCTAATTTTTTAGCATCTTCGATATTATTAGCAATTATATAGTTATTAATTACTTGGTTAGGTTGACTTGAAACTTCAATTACTGGAGATTTTGTATCAGTTTCTTCTTTATTGCTAGAAGTGTTTGGTTTTTTTGCATCATCAATAATTTTTTGAGCTTGTAAATCTTCATCAAGTTTAAAATCAATATTTTTACCAGTAATAAATTTCCAAGCAAAAACAAAAAATTTATATAAAAAAACAAATATAGAATATATACAAAACAATAAATATACCGTAAGAATAAGTGGTGAAAGTACTAAATATAGTAGAGATTTACCAAGAGTCTTGAAAAACTTCATATAATTATTTTAATATATTATTTTATTAAATGATATTAAATAAATATCATTTAATATAAAAGGAATTATCAATAAAATTGATAAAAATTTTAATGGAATTATAAGAGCAGAATAATAACTTAAAATAATTAGACTTATAAAAACTAAAACAACAAAAACTATATTATATTTTTTTGTAAAATTAAGATAAAACAATTGAATTAAACTAAAATAAAGCCCAATTATAAATGTTTCATATAGTATATAAATATTTAAAAATGGACAAAAATTTAAAAGTATTGCAAAAATCAAAAATATTAAGGAATTGCAGGGATTTTGTAGTTTTTTAGTAGTAATTAAGTTGATTTTTAGTTGAAATTTCATACATAAATAGTAGTTAAATAGTAGTGAAAATAGTGTTGTTATTACATTTGATATAAATAAAATAAGATAAATAATAGTTAAGTTTAAATTTGTATTTTCAAGTTTAAATAATGATAAGAAAACATCGATAAAGTTTATTCCATATATCAAATTAATTAATGGAATTAAAATTAAAAATATAAGATATGATATAAAAGAAATTAGTGGTAACATTTCAAATAAATACAATTTCTTTTTAATCAAAAATCCAAGCAAAATCCCACTAAATAGTCCTGGGATCATGTAAAATAAAATATTTCCTATATCATTAATAGAAAATAAACTGGATAATAAAATTGATGCAATAAAATATATTAAAGATTTCCACAAATTTATTTTTATGCTCACAAAAGAAGCTATACAAGGAATGATGATTATAATTAATATAAATGAAAAGGGAATAAATCTTAAAATAATTGAAAAAACAATTGTAATTGCAGTCATAAAAGATATAAATGTAATATCTTTTGTAGTGATTTTATTACTTTTCATATATTAATTATTTTAGCATTTATTATTTATTTTTTTGAAAAATTATATTTATAAAATAAATATAAATCTTATATATGATATAATTTTATCAATGGAAAATTTAGAAACTTTATTAAATAAACAACAATATGAAGCAGTTGTTTCTAATGATAAATATTTAAGAATTATAGCTGGAGCCGGTTCTGGTAAAACTAGAGTTTTAACATATAAAATTGCCTATTTAATTGATAATTTACAAGTCAAACCATCCGAAATTCTTGCAATTACTTTTACAAATAAAGTTGCTAAAGAAATGAAAGAAAGAATTGTAAAATTAATTAATGTTAATAGTAAAGATTTAACAATTAAGACTTTCCATTCATTTTGTAGTTATTTTTTAAGAAAAGAAATATATCATAATTTAGGAATTCCTAGTAATTTTACAATTTTAGATGAAGATGACCAAAAAAATTTAATTAAACAAACTTGTTTTTTTATGAAAATAAATAAAAGTGACAAGATTGTAGAAAAAGCAATTAATTTTATAAGAAATGAAAAAGGAAAAGGAAATTATCCAGCTGATGTAAAATTTAATCATGATAAAGATTTTTCAAAATTAATGGAAATTTTTAAAAATTATGAGTTAAATAAAACGGAATTATATTGTCTTGATTTTGATGATTTAATTTTAAGAACAATTCAAATTCTTAAAACTAATATGTTTACTTATAAAAAATGGTCAAATATGTATAAATATATATTAATAGATGAATTTCAAGATACAGATGATGTTCAATATGAATTGGTTAGATTATTAGTTGGAAATGACACAAATTTAGTTGTTGTTGGAGATCCTGATCAAACTATTTATTCTTGGAGAGGTGCAAATCAAAAAATTATTTTAGATTTAGGAAATGATTTTCATCCATTAAAAAGCATTGTTTTAAATTATAATTATCGTTCTACAAAAAATATATTAGAAACCGCTAATAAATTAATTGATAACAATAAAATGAGATATAAAAAAGATTTAATTACTGAAAATTCAAATGGTGCTGAAGTTGAATGCTTTAAAGGATTTACCAAACAAGAAGAAGCTGATTATGTAATTAAACAAATAATAAAATTAAAAGCCGAAAATAATGATTTTAGTTATAATCAAGTTGCTATTTTATATCGTGCAAGTTATGTAACAAATATTTTTGAAAATCGTTTAACAATGAATAAAATACCTTTTGTAATATATGGAGGTATTAGATTTTATCAAAGATTAGAAATTAAATTAGCATTAGCTTATATTAGATTAATTAACAATTTTGATGATGATATTTCATATTTAAGAATTATTAATGTTCCACGAAGAAAAATTGGTGAAACAACTCAAAATTTAATTCAAGAAGAAGCTAAAAGAAATAAGTTAAGTATTTTTAAGTATATAGATAATATTGAAAAATACGATACTACTTTAAAAGCAAATACCATTATTGCACTTCAAACTCTAAATTCTAAAATTAAAGAAGCAAAACAAAATTTTGACAATGAAAAGAAAAATAAAGCTGGAATAATTAAAAAGTATTTAGACGATATTGGTCTAACAGATTATATAAATTCAATGGAAGAAGACGATGATTCAAATTCAAGAATTGGAAATTTAAATTATTTAATTGATGAATTACATACATATTTCAATGAATCAGAAACAGCAACTCTTGATGAATATCTTGAAAATATTACTCTTGCAACTGCCCAAGATGATTTAACTAATTCAGATAAAGTTAAATTAATGACAATTCATACTGCTAAAGGTCTTGAGTTTGATTATGTATTTGTAGTTTGTTGCAATAGCGACATTTTTCCAAGTGTTAAAACCTTATTAGAAAAACCAAAAGAAGGTTTAGAAGAAGAAAGAAGATTATGTTATGTTGCTTTTACAAGAGCAAGAAAAAAATTATTTGTTACATGTAATTCCGATTATTCATTTATTAATAGCGGGAATTCCACGCCATCAATTTTCTTTAAAGAAGCTGGATTAAACATTAATAAACCACGACAAAGTCAAAATACTCAAATAAAAAGAAATACTTATAATGACATGAATAAAAACCTTGAAGATTATAAGAAAAGTATTAAAAAATTATACGAAAACATTAATGATCGAAAAAAAGATTTAAATTATAAAGTCGGAGATAAAGTTCAACATAAAAAATTTGGAGTTGGTAAAGTTATTGAAATTCAAGATGATATATTAACAATTGATTTTGAAAATGAAGGAATTAAAAAAATAATTGCTAATCATCCAAGTATTGAAAAAATAATGTGAGGTAAATTTATGGATCCTAAAAAAAGAATTGATGAATTATGTGATTTATTAGATAGATATAATTATGAATATTATGTTTTAAACCAGTCAAGTGTCGAAGATTCTGAATATGATAATTTAATGGAAGAATTAATTTTACTTGAAAAAAAATATCCTCAATTTAAACATAAAACATCACCAACTTCTAGAGTTGGAGGTCAAGTAGTTGACAGTTTTAAAAAAATTACGCATCAAGTTTCAATGCTTTCATTAGGAGATGTATTTAATTATGATGAATTAAGAGATTTTGATCGAAAAGTTAAAGAAGCAATTAATACTAGTGATTATCAATATGTGGCAGAACTTAAAATTGATGGACTTGCAATGAGTTTAGTTTATGAAAATGGTGAACTTTTATATGCAGCAACAAGAGGTGATGGTGTAACTGGAGAAGACGTTACTAGTAATGTAATAACAATCAAATCAATTCCTTTAAAAATACCTTATAAAGAGCATTTAGAAGTTCGTGGCGAAGTTTATATGCCAAAAGCAAGTTTAGAAAATTTAAATAAAGAACTAATAAAAGAAGGAAAACAAACATTTGCAAATTGTAGAAATGCAGCAGCAGGTAGTATTAGAAATTTAGATTCTTCAATTGCTGCAAAAAGAAAATTAGATGATTTTATTTATTATTTAATCGGTGCGGAAAAATTAGGATGTAAAACTCATGATGAAGCATTAAAAAAATTAGAAGAACTTGGGTTTAGAGTTAATAAAATTAGAAAGTTATGTTCAAATATTGATGAAGTTATTCAATATATTGAAGAAATTGCAAAAATTAGAGATAGTTTAGAATATGATATTGATGGAATTGTTATAAAATTTAATGATTTAAATAAATATGAACAAATTGGTTATACTGCTAAAACTCCAAAATGGGCAATTGCATATAAATTTCCACCAAAAGAAGCAATAACTAAACTTATTGATATTGTTTTGACAGTTGGTCGAACTGGAAAAATTACTCCTAATGCAATCTTATCTCCAGTTAGAGTTGCTGGAAGTTTAATTCAAAGAGCAACATTACATAATGAAGATTTTATAAAAGAAAAAAATTTAATGATCGGAGATTATGTATCAATTAGAAAAGCGGGGGATGTAATTCCAGAAGTAGTTGGACCAATTAAAGAAAAAAGAGATGGAAGTCAAAAAGAATTTGTAATGCCAGATGTATGTCCAATTTGTGGAGAAAAATTAACAAAAATTGATGCAATGCATTTTTGTTTAAATGAATCTTGTTTAGCTAGAAATATTGAAAAATTAATCCATTTTGCATCAAAAAATGCAATGGATATAAATGGAATGGGTGATAAAGTTGTAGAACAATTTTTCAATCAAGGATTTATTAAAGACATTGTAGATATTTATAAATTAGAACAATTTAAAGACGACATTATTAATATTGATGGCTGGTCAAATAAATCTTATGAAAATTTAATTGATGGAATTAATAAATCAAAATCAAATTCCTTAGAAAGATTATTGTTTGGTCTTGGAATTAAAGAAGTTGGAGAAAAAATGGCTAAAACACTTGCTAAAATTTATAAAAATATTGATAATTTAGCAAATGCAAGTCTTGATGATTTGTTAGCAATTAATGATGTTGGACCAGTTTGTGCACAAAATGTTTATAATTATTTTAGAAAAGACAAAAATAAAGAATTAATTCAAAACTTAAAAGATTTAGGTTTAAATATGAACTATTTAAAAAATGATGCTTTTGATACAAATAATTTCTTCTATAATAAAAAGGTTGTCCTAACTGGAACACTAAGTAAATATACAAGAAGTGAAGCAGGAGAAATTCTTGAATCTTTAGGTAGTAAAGTTCAAAATTCTGTTTCAAAAGTTACGGATTTAGTAATTTATGGTGTGGAAGCTGGATCAAAATTAGATAAAGCTAAAAAATTTAATGTTCAAACATTAAATGAAGATGAATTTATAAGTAAATTAAAGGAGTGTGGTATTGAATGAAAAAAGTTGATATTGAAACATTAAAAGATGCATCTTTAAGACTGATGTTTAAAATGTCAGACAAAGAATATGAAACTTTATTAGATGAATTTGATATTTTATTTAAACAAATGGAAAAAATAGGAGAGATTAAAGGTGTTGATGATGCTATTCCAATGACCTTTCCATTTAATATTAAAACAACTTATTTAAGAGAAGATATTCCAAGTAAATCACTTGATATTAATGTTGCATTAAAAAATGCACCAAGTGTTCAAGATGGACAAATTAAACTTCCAAAGGTGGTAAAATAAGATGAATTATTTAGATTTAGGAATAATTGATATTCATAATGCATTATTAGAAGGAAAAACAACGCCATTAGAATTAACAAAAGAAGCCTTAAAAAGGGCAAAAGAAGATGATCATAATGCTTTTGAATATATTTGTGAAAAAGAGGCAATCGAATTTGCGAAAACTTTAACAAAAATAAACGAAAATAAAGATAATTATTTATATGGAATTCCATATACACTAAAAGATAATTATTCTACAAAAGATATACCAACTACAGCATCTAGTAATATTTTAAATGGTTATGTTCCAGTCTTCGATGCAACTATTGTTGAAAAATTAAAAAATAAAGGTGCTGTTTTAATTGGAAAAACAACGCTTGATGAACTTGCAATGGGTGGAAGCGGCACAACTGGTCATAAAGGAACAACTTATAATCCATATGATAAAAATAAAGAAAGATTATGTGGTGGATCAAGTTGTGGAAGCGCTGTAAGCGTTGCAAATAATATTGTTCCATTTTCAATTGGAAGCGATACTGGAGACTCTGTAAGAAAGCCAGCAAGTTTTAATGGATTAGTTGGATTTAAGCCAACTTGGGGAAAAATATCTCGTTATGGATTATTTCCATTTGCTCCAAGTTTAGATCATGTTGCATATTTTACAAGAAATGTTGAAGATTCAGCAATAATTTTACAAGCACTTGAAGGAAGAGATGTTAAAGATTCAACTTCATTTGATATTGAAAATAAAAATTATTTGAATAATTTATCAAACTATAACTTAAAAGATTGCAAAATTGTAATTTTGAAAGAAGTTTATGATTCAATGAGTGATAAAGATGTTGTTTTAAAATTTGATAAACTTATTAATGAATTAAAAAATAAAGGTGCAAAAGTAGAATTTGTTGAATTTGGAAAAGATTTATTAGAAGCAATTTTTCCAGTTTATTTTGTTATTTCATGTGCAGAAGCTGGTAGTAATAATGCTAATTTAGATGGAATTAAATTTGGTCAAAGAATTGATGGAAATACTTATCAAGAAGTAATGATTAATTCAAGAACTGCAGGGTTTTCTGAGTTAATTAAAAGAAGATTTGTTATTGGAAGTTATGTATTAATGAAAGAAAATCAAAACGAATTATTTCTTAGAGCTCAAAAAGCTAGAAGATTAATTGTTGAAAGATTAAATGAAGTAATGAAAGATTATGATTTATTATTACTTCCTGCATCTCCAAGTATTGCTCCTAAATTTAAAGATTCTAGTGATAAAGTAAATTTTGATTATTTAATTGCTGATAATCATTTAGCTTTAGAAAATTTTTCTGGAATTCCAAGCCTTACAATTCCACTTGGTTTTAAATTTGATATGCCATATGGAATTAATATATCTTCAAATATATTACAAGAAGAAAAATTATTAGGTTTTGCTAGAGAAATTGAAAAAATTACCGGTTTAAAAAATTTATCTATTAAAAATTTTAAAGAATTAGAAAAGGAGGCTTTATAATATGAATTTTGAAGCTGTTATAGGTCTTGAAATACACGTTGAAATGAAAACAAAATCAAAAATGTTTTCACATTCACTAAATTCATATTCGAAACTTCCTAACACAAATACAACAGAATATGATTTTGCATTTCCGGGTACAATGCCAACTGTTAATAAACAAGCAGTTATTAATGCAATTAGAGTATGTAATGCTTTGCATATGAGAATTGATCATGAACTTTGGTTTGATAGAAAAAATTATTTTTATAGTGATTTACCAAAAGGATTTCAAATTACTCAACAAGCTCGACCAATTGGAAGTAATGGTTATGTAATTTTAGATGTTAATGATGAAAAAGTAAAAGTTAATATTGAAAGATTACATATTGAAGAAGATACATGTAAACAACTTCATTTAAGAGATTGTACACTACTTGATTATAATAGAGCAGGAGTCCCATTAATTGAAATCGTTTCAAAACCAGAAATTAAAAATGGAACGGAAGCCATGAAATATGTTGAAAAAATTCGAGATATTGTCATTTATAGTGGAGTAAGTGATGGAAAAATGGAAGAAGGTTCACTCAGATGTGATGTCAATGTTTCTATTAGACCATGTGGTAGTGATAAATTTGGAACAAAAGTAGAAATTAAAAACTTAAATTCTACTTCAAATATTCAAAAAGCAATTGATTATGAAATTAAAAGACAATCAAATTTACTACTCAAAGGTGAAGCAATCCAACAAGAAACCAGAAGATATGATGAAATGAAAAAAGAAACTGTTTTAATGAGAGTTAAAACAGATGCTGTTGATTATAAATATTTTACAGAACCAAATATTATTCCAATTTTGTTATCTGATGAATTTATTTTTGAGGCAATTGATACGTGTCCAGAATTATATGATCAAAAATTAACTAGATATACTAGTGAATTAAATTTATCAAAATATGATGCAGAAGTAATTTTAGCCAATATTGAAAATTGTAAATATTTTGAAGAAATAATCAAAAATACTAATCAATATAAGTTAGCAAGTAACTGGTTAACCGTCGATATTCAATCTTATTTAAATAAAAATAATCAATCAATTAAAGATTTTAAAATATCTCCAAAAGATATTGCGATTTTAATTGAAGCAATCTCATCTAATAAAATATCATCAAAACAAGCTAAAGAAATTTTTAATAAAGCTTTAAACGAAAATGGAGTTATTGCTGATTTAATTAAAAATTCATCAAATAATTTAATTTCAGATGAAGGCGAATTATTAAAATTAATCAATGAAACTCTAGATAATAATCCTCAATCAATTGTCGATTTTAAAAATGGAAAAGATAGAGCAATTGGGTTTTTAGTCGGTCAAATTATGAAAAAGACTCAAGGTAAAGCTAATCCATCTTTAACAAGTAAATTATTAAAACAAGAAATTGATAAAAGATAAATTTAACAAAATAGGTTAAAATATTAGTTATGGAAGAAAATAAGAATTCATTAAATGATTTTATAAATAAAATCGAAAACACTAAAATGCCTAAATATAAAAAATTGCCTGATGTTCCATTATATATGGATCAAATTGTCAATTATATTAAGGATATGTTAGAAAGTTTAGGTATCGAAGAACAAAATGAAATAACTTCATTTATGATTAATAATTATGTAAAAGCAAATATTATTGATCGACCAAAAGATAAAAAATACAGCAAAACTCAATTAGCATATATAATTGCAATTGTATTTTTAAAAAAAGTTACAAGTATATCTAACGTTTCTCTTGTTGTTAATGCTTCAAAAGAAAATGATAAAAATAATGATTATATCGAAAAAAAATATGATTATTTTTGTAAATTATTTGAAGAAAATTTATCTGAAACATTAAAATACGTAAAACTTTCTCTTGAAACAATGCAAAAGAAAGTTAAACAAAATACAAAGAAATTAGAAAGTGATGAGTTAAAAGAAAAATATAATCAAGGCTTATTATTTTTAGCTTTAAGATTATTTATAAAAGCAGAAGTTAATAAAATATTTGCTGAAAAATTAATTTATGAAGTTGCAAATGATATGAATTCTACATTAATTTTAGAAAGTAATAAGAACGTTGAAAAAGCAAACAAAAAATTATTAAAACAACAATCTAAAATGATTAAAAAAGCAAATGTATCTAATTTACAAAAAGAAGATATTAAAAATAAAAAAGGAGATAAATCAAATGAACAATAAAGTATTAGTAACAGGTGGAACTGGTTATATTGGCTCTCATAGTGTTGTTGAATTAATTAATGCTGGTTATGAGCCAATAATTGTCGATAATTTATGCAATTCTAAGATTCAAGTTTTAGATAGAATTGAAAAAATCACTGGCAAAAGACCAACTTTTTATAAAATTGATTGTACTAATGAAGAAGAATTTGAAAAAGTTTTTGTTAACGAAAAATTTGATAGCGTAATTCATTTTGCCGGTTTAAAAGCTGTTGGAGAAAGTGTTATAAAACCACTTGAATATTATCAAAATAATGTTGGTTCTGCATTAGTTTTATTAAAATTAATGAAAAAATATAATGTTAAAAATATTATATTTTCATCAAGTGCAACTGTTTATGGAGATCCAATTTCTGTCCCAGTATATGAAAATGCAGAAATAAAACACGCAACTAATCCATATGGAGAAACAAAAATAATTATTGAAAGAATTATTGAAGATTTTGTTAAAGCAAATCCATCATTTAAAGGAATTTTATTAAGATATGCAAATCCAATTGGCGCACATAAATCAGGATTAATCGGAGAAGAACCAATTGGAATTCCAAATAATTTAATGCCTTATATAACTCAAGTAGCAATTGGAAAATTAGATCATTTAAATGTTTTTGGAAATGATTATAATACCATTGATGGAACAGGAGTTAGAGATTATATTCATGTAGTTGATTTAGCAAAAGGCCACGTTAGTGCCCTTAAAAAATTTAAGGAAGACATAACTTGCGTTGCTTATAATCTTGGAACTGGAAGAGGAACAAGTGTTTTAGAATTGGTTCATGCTTTTGAAAAAGCAAATAATATTAAAATTCCATATGTTATTACTAAAAGAAGATTTGGTGATATTGCAATTAATTATTTAAGTGCTGAAAAGGCTTTAAAAGAATTAAATTGGAAAGCAAACTTAACAATTGAAGATTGTTGTAGAGATTCTTGGAACTTTCAAGTAAATAATAAGGATGGAATAAAATAAATGAAAAAAGTCATTATTATGTCAGGAATTCCTGGTTGTGGAAAGTCAACTTGGGCTAATAATTACATATTAAGTAATCCTAAAGAAAAAGTATTTATTGTAGCAAGTGATGAAATAAGAAAAGAATTAGGCGGAAAAGTTCAATACTTTGAAGAAGAAGATAAAGTTTGGAATATATTTTTAACTAGAACTAATAATTATGCCAAAGTATATGATGATGTTACTGTTATCATGGATGCAACAAATTTAACAAATCATTTTAGAAGATATTATTTTGAAAATACTAAAGAATTTGATAAACATATTTTAGTTAATTTTAATTTACCACTTGAAAAAATTTATAAACAAAATAAATCAAGAAGTAGTGATAGAATTGTTAATGATGAAGCAATGCAAAGACTAATTAATGAATATGAATTAATTGATGAAGAAACTAAAAAATTATTTGATGAATATATAGAAATTAATTAATTTTTATATTTATTGCCATGTGGGCAAGAGGTAAGCCAAGTGGCTCTGAACCACTGATCCAAGGTTCGAATCCTTGCATGGCAGCCATCTTTGAAAAACACCGATGATGTCTAGTCATTATAGGTTTTTTACCTCAACTTGTTTTAATTATCTTAGTAGAGGGAAGGGAAAATTCAAAAGTGATTTATGGGTATTTTTACAAAATTATTTAAACTCCACCTAATATCGAATATAGTTATGAAAACAATAACAAAGTATTTCTGGAATTTAATAAATTAAAAACCATTAAACTTTTCTTTAATGGTGAAAAGATAAAAACCATGCCTATAAAAAAATAATGTTGAAAAAAAGAATGAAAATAGTTAAAGAGATGTATTCTTTTATAAAAAAATAAAAACTTTTCTTTAATTTTATGTCCTAAATAATATCTTAGAATTTAGTTGAATGAGGGGTAAGCATGTCAAAATTATCACAAGAACTGCAAGTTCTTTATTTCTTAAATGAAAGAAGAAAAAATAATAGATATACTAAACTAAGTGAAATTTTAGATTATTTAGATTTAGATTATAATTCATCTAGGCACGTTAGACGTTATCTTTATGATTTAGATTTATCAGGCTTTTACATTGAAACGAAAAGAGGATCGAATGGCGGATATATGTTACAAGATCCTCTTAGCGAAGGCTTGTTATTGATGCCAAATATCTCTTTAGCGATTCTACTTTCGATGAAACGTAATCAAAAGATAGAAGAAAGTTTAAAGGAATTACCAAATTATATTTCATCAAAATATATTGAAGGTGATAATGATTTATCCACAAAAACATTAGATAATTTGTGTGATATCGTAAATGCAATTAAACATTGTTTCACTGTTGCTTTTAATTATAAAGATATCGTATCAAAAATAATAGTTGAACCATATAGAATTATTTACACAAATCATTCTTATTATTTATATGGCATTAATAATAAAAAAATGAAAGTATATGATGTTTCATCGATGAATAATATAGAGCAGCAAAAGAAATATAAAAAAGATGAAACGATGGATGAGTATCTTAAAAATTCTTTAAACGACTATGGTGTAAAATTAACAAACAATAAAGCAACCTTAAAAGTGCGCTGTAAAGATAAAAATACTTTAAATAAATTTATTAAATATTTTGAAAACAAAGGGAAAATTAACGGCTTAGAATACGAAGTTAGTTCAAATAGCGAAAACGAATTATTTTATCCGCTTTTTCGTATTTCTGCGGATGATTATGCTATTTTAAATGATGAATTTAAAGCTAATTACGTAGCTTATTTAGAAAAATACTTAACTGTTTTAAAGGGGTAAAAATTATGACACAAAAAGAATTAAAAGATAAATATGATGAAATTTTAAAAAATGATTATATAGGAAACAACAAATTAAAAAGCAACCAATTTGGATATGTTATCTATAATAAATACAATAATTACTTTTCTAACCAAATGCTGGAATATTTTAAAACTGAACTAGGTAAACATTTTAAAGAATACGATAGTGGGAGTGGTCAAGAATTAACTCAAAAGAATGGTCAACCACCTAAGTTTTTATCAATAGGTTCAAGTTCGAACTTTTGTTTTTTCTCATTGAGAAATGACGGGTTCAAATATTTTCTTAGGGAACTAGAAGGTGAAAACTATGAGATTATTAATTCAAACAATAAAGAAATTGAATTTGAAAAGAAACTAAAAATTATTCCTCGCGGCATAGCTAATTTAGATGCATATGTAAAAACTAAAAAATGCGAATACTTCTTTGAATGTAAATGTCACGAATTTTTTGATCTACACGACAAATCTTTAAGTAAAAGTTATTTTAAAAAAGAACAAAATCTTTTTGTAACTGATGAAAAATTTAAAGAATGGTTTACTTCTGAAGGGGAAATTATATTTGGCAAAAATGGCATAGGCATTAATAAGAATAGTGGTTTTGATTTTAAACAATTTTGTACACATTTAATGGGAATAGAGAAAAATAGGAATAAAAATCTAACTTCTTTTTTAATTTATTATTACTGTTTACCAAAGAAAGAATCATTTATTAATGAACCTGAAATTAAAGAAAAGATTATTCAAACAATTAATGACACTTTAAGAATACTAAATAGTGAAAAGTTAAAAACTTATTTTAAAGATTCTATAAAATTTCTCTTTTTTGTTAAATTTGATGGTCGTAGTAAAGAAATTGCAAGTAATAAAAATACCATGACTGCTGATGAATATTTAAAATATTTAGGTATAAAAGATTAAAAAAATAATTTTTTATTGCGCCATTTTACGTCCTAATACCTATGTTATTTATATATAAGTAACTATGTATGAGGTGATGTAAATGAACGATAATATTTATTTAAAAAGACTAAACTTTCTTAGCAAAACTAATGAAGTAAATTTTAAAAATATTCCTAAAAATGATTTAAATGTTTTAAATTTTATTTTTAAAAAAGGTAGTGGTTTTGCTATGAATGAATGCTTTAAGATTGATGAAGATGTCTTTCATAATTTAGTAACTATTATTAATGCAAAAGATTTTGATGATTTAGTGTTTATTATTTCTATTTTAAATTCAAATTATTTTTCTTTTGATTTAGTAGAAAAGACACTAAAAAATAAAAAGCATTTCATGTTTTCTAGTGAAGAGGAACTACTAACATATCTTTTAGATAAAGAAATATGTCTAGAAAGTTCTAATAGAATAATTGCCGATCTAGGTCATCTTTTTGAATGGGAAATACTTTTATTAGAATCAAGCGATATGAATGAAGATGAAATAGAAGTGATTAAAAATATCAAATCATTGTCTAAAGAAAATGCTTCATTAAATGAAGCAAGTTACATCTACTTATTAGCGTATTTTAAATACTATTACCCCAATCAGTTTAGCAATTGCTTATGACATTTTAAATTAAATTAAAAATTGAAATTATAAAAAGGAGTGAATGTTAAATGAATACAAAAGAATTTAGCGAATTAGTAATTCAAATAAGAAAAGAAATAAGAAAAACGATTAATATAGGAAAAACTCTACATTTATTAGATAAACTTCGAAAAGTTACTCATACAAGATTGGATGATATTGATTTAGATTCCCTTATTAAATCATTAAATAAATCGAATGAAGTGAAAGATGAATATCTATCAACTTTTTCTTCTAACTTCTTTAAGACATTATTAAGAGAATATAAGCCAAAAACATTAAAAGAATTATCTATCTTGGTAGGGATTGTCATTTCAAATGGAACGTATAAAAATAATGCTGAAATTTTGACTAAAAAAATAAACATTTATGACATTCCTACTAACGTTGATGATTTAATCGATTATTTTGAAATAAAAGATGATAAAATAATTAATAAAATAAAAAGAAATAAGTTTGATGAAGAATATAAAACGTATATTAAAGAACATAAGTTTCCTAAACAATACGCAAGTTGGGCCAAAGATTATGCATTAAAAATAAATTATCTTTTTTCTAGAAAAGAGATACTTTTGAAAACTATTATTTCGCTTTATTTATTTTATTTTTTAACTGATAATCGTGAGTTATATTTTAACGCTCTTGAAAGCTTAAGTATTAAACGTTAAGAAAATGAAAGAACAAATGAAAAATAATCATAAAAAAACTATTATTTCAATTCATTTTCTTATTATTAGAATATAGAAAAAAAGCTTGGTTTCAAGTATAATTAGCATAGTTAAGAAAGCAGCTGTTTTTATAATGAAATACGAAGAAAGCGATAGAGTAGAACTTAAGCGAGAAATGATAAAAGATTTAGATAAGGAAATTATCGCTTTTTTAAATACTCATGGATGAACTATTTATATTGGCGTTGAAGATAATGGAAATGTAGTAGGCATAGCTCAAGAATTGAAAGACGAATATGATGAAAAAGTTTCTGCGATTCTTACTAATAACATTAAACCTAATAGTAGAAATAAAGTTGACTTTTCTTTTAATGAGGATGGTGTTCTTTCGATTCATGTAAAAGAAGGAGATTCAAAACCATATTATTTAACTGAAAAAGGTCCTAAACCTAGTGGGACATACATAAGAGTCGGAAGAAGCAAAAGACCTGTTACTGATGATGAAATATTAACAATGATTCGAGATAGTAGTGGTTGGCTTTGGGAAAATCAAATATCTAATGAACAAGCTTTGACTTTTGATGTATTAACTAAATTTGCTAATAGGAAAAATTTGGTTTTTAATCAATCTAAATATAAAACTCTTAAATTGATGAATAAAAAAGGTGAATTCACCAATGTTGGGTTGTTATTGAGCGATCAAAATCCTATCGAAGTTAAATTTGCTGTTTATGATAAAAATATGAACTTTAAAATTAAGAAAGAATTTCAAGGTTCCATTATTTCTATAGCAGATGAAATTTTGAATTACTCAGAATTGTTTAATGACACATCTGCAAAAATTATTCCTGGCCAAATATCAAGAGTAGAAACAAAATCCTATCCTGGTGCTAGTTTAAGAGAAGGAATAATTAACGCTATCTGCCATGCTGATTATTCTTTACCATCTAATATAAAAGTTGAATTTTTTAGAGATAAAGTAAGAATAATTAATCCTGGCAATGTTTATAATTCGACATTAGAGGCTGTTCTTGGCGGAGTACAAACGTTTAGAAATCCAGCATTAGTTAACGTTCTTTATAAATTAG
The DNA here is from genome assembly GCA_944349595.1 of uncultured Bacilli bacterium. Lineage (GTDB taxonomy): Bacteria > Bacillota_I > Bacilli_A > RFN20 > CAG-826 > Alectryobacillus. Next base: position 97,814 of record CALVNF010000005.1, read on the forward strand.
GGTTTATAGAAAACTATGGTACAGG
>CALVNF010000006.1 GCA_944349595.1 uncultured Bacilli bacterium
TAAGGATAAACTTAAAGAGAAACAAATTGAGGAAAATTAAATGCAACAAAATGGGTATTTTATCTTGACATTTATAGGATTCGAACATTTGCAATTTGTAAATATGAATATAGGGAGAAATAATAGGTTGGCCGTTTAAAATTTATATTTCAAAAATTTTTGTATTTTCGACAATTTAGCCAAAACCTTGACTGAATCTAGATTATATGTAACAAAAAGTCCTAAATCATCGATATTGATGAAACTTATAAGTTAAAATGTATACTATTTTCTGGTTGTTTTCTGGTTGTTTTCTGGTTGTGGAAGACCTCTAATAATTAGACCGAGGTGATATTGAGATGCTTATCGATGAAAATGACAAATTAGAATTTAAGGAAAAAGTTTCAAATTCTTTACCAAAAGAAATTGTTTCGTTCTTAAACTCCTAAGAAAAACAATATTAATTGGCGTAAACAAAAAGAAAGATATTGTAGATATTATTAATATTGACGAAACTATGCGAGAAATCTCGGATATCAAACCGATCAAATTTCACCACGTCGTATTTCTTTTGCTAAACAATTTCATGAGATAATAGATGGGAAAGATATTATTAAAATTGAAATCAAAAAAGGTAAAAAATATCAAATAGAATACACTGAAGTTGATATGCCGGCTGTTATTTTTAAATATATGAAAAAGAACAATCCTATGGAGCAGTTATTTTTAATAAATTTGGTGAAATTTTAATTGAAAAAATGAAATTGGGACATATTTCTTTACCAAAAGGACATAAGGAAGAAAATGAAACTCCATTTCAAACTGCTTTAAGAGAAATAAAAGAAGAAACAAATTCGTCTGTTAAAATAGATACAAATTTTTCATACACATTTTCTTATTGTCCTTGTGAAGGTATTTTAAAAGATGTAACTTTCTTTATTGGATTTGTTGATGATATAAGAAATATAATTCCTCAAAAAGAAGAAGTTGGCGAAATAGAATTTTTAGATTATAAAAAAGCACTTAATGTTTTAAGTTATGATGGAGATAAAAAAGTAATAGAACGTGCGTATGATTACTATAAAAAATATCATGAGAAATAATTTTTAATTTTATTTTTTATTATTGTTAACATTAGATACTATTTATACAAAACTTTTAACTATAAATATAAATGTTCAATTGTGATACTAGCTATGAAAAGACAAAAATTTACTAAACTTATTGCACCACCAAATATTAGATCATATTTTTTAATTTTAAATGATTTATTTAAACTAGCTAATAAACAATAATACATAACAAAGAACGCTAAGAAAATAACGATTTTTGAGGTTGTATCATACCTTGTGATCGTATATAAAGAAAAAGCAATAAACATCATTGTAAGATGAGGTAATAAATAATCAAAAATAGTATTATTTCTTTTTCTGCCATAGTTTTCTTTATATTTATCTTTTATAAAAAAGATATAGAGAGCAGCAAAAATTCCAATCATTATAATAAATGTAAATGATATTACATATCCTACATATTGATATTTATATAAATCTGAAATAAAAACATCTTTCGCATCAAAATATCCACGAGATATTAAAGAGTTAAATACCGTCAATGCAAATGATATAACTGGCATAATTGTTAAACTCAGATTAAAAATATTAAAATCGTACTCTATAATATCTAAATTTTGCATAAAATATTGGGGAATTGCATATAAAATTAACATTCTGAAAATAAAGAATAAAGAAATGTAAATCAAAGCATCTATTGTATTATTTGCAAAATTAGCAGCAAATGAGTTTAGACTATATTCAATAAATAACATGAATAATATAAAAAACATAAATAATATTAAATAACCATAATTGTAATAAAACGTAATATGGGAATAATAAGTCATACCAGGATTTTGAGGTACTACAATAACATGATAGGGATTGTTAATTAATTGTGTTATATAAGTTGATAATAAACCAATTAAGAAAATAACTATAAAAGGTAAAGCAAGACATAAATATCCAAGAATAAAATTAGTTATTTTTAAATTATTATTTTTAAATGGAGATTGGACATATGTATCGGCTTTTTTGATTGAATATTTGTAAGAAAATACAAATAAAGGAACAAAAAAAGTTAAACATAAGATACAACAAGATGTAATTATAAGTGGATTTTGATAAGAAACATTTGATTTAGATGCTTCGTAATAATGATAATTCATTGGATTTTTTGAAAAAATGAGATCAATGATTAAAGTTATAATTAATATACCACTAATAATTCCAATAAGAGGTAACCACTGTTTAATTTGATACTTAATATATTTTTTATTCATGTTTTGATCCATCCATTTTTGCATCCAACATTTGTAGAGTAATAATTTCATTGTAAGTTAAAGGTATTTCTTCCAGTAAAACCGGATCTAAATTATCTTTAATTATTTCATACGGGTTAATATCTTTATTAACTTTAATAACAAGTTCATAAACAGAACCAATTTTATTCAATGAAACAACATGTAAATCTAATTTTTTAAATAAATCTTCATTTATTTCAAAATATAATTTATTAGAAGTGCTTAATTTTAAATTAGATAAGTTAAAAATAATTTGATATTTAATAAAAACATGGGACATAGACGCTTCATCGCCTTGAGCAACCATTTTTCCATTTGAAATAATTATAAATTTATCACAAAGTTTTTCTAAACTTTCTATGTTGTGAGATGCAATTATTAGAGTTTTGTCATTATTTGAATATTTTTTAATAATTTCTTGTTTAATTAAATCAAGAGCAAGAGGATCAATTCCATCAAATGCCTCGTCAAGTAATAAATACTTAACATTAATACTTAAAGCTAAAGAGATAAAAGCTTGTCTTTTCATGCCCTTTGAAAAACTAGATAATTGTTTATTTATTGGTAAATTTAAAGTTTTAAACAAATAATTTAAATAATTTTCATCAACTTCATAAAAACATTTATAAAATTCGGTTAAATTTTTTAATGTAGAAAAATTTGCATAATATGGATCATCTTGTAAGAAAAATAAATTTGATTTAATTTCTTTTTCATAATTTGGTTTACTATCAATTAAAATTTCTCCTTCGTCTTGAGAATAAACATCAGATAATAATCTAAATAGAGTTGATTTTCCGGCGCCATTTTGGCCAACTAATCCATAAATTCCATTTGTTATAAATAAATTCAAATGATTAATTGCAATCGTTTTATCTAATTTTTTGGTTAAATTAATTACTTCAATCATTTTTGTAAACCTCCTCAAGAGCATTAATTATTTCTTCTTTTGTATATCCTTCTTTTTTAATATCATCTAATTCATTTATTAAATTTTGGTCTTTATTATTTTTTGTAGAATAAATAACTAAATATCCTTTTTTATTAATTGCCTGGATTAATCCATCGTTAATTAATAAGTTATATGCTTTAACAACAGTATTAGGATTTATCTTTCTTGCTAATGCAACTTCTCTTACAGAAGGTAGATATTCACCTTTTTTTATAACTCCTTTATAAATTAATTTTTTATAAAAATTATAAATTTCTTCAAATAAATTAACCGTTTTATTCATACATATTAACTGTATCATCTGTATTACTAATTTTCAACTAAAAAATAACTAATTAAACTAATAAAAACGTACTAAATCTTTACTAAATTAAAAAAATATTGAGGTTTTGCAGAGTTTTTGAAAATAAAAAAAGCGCTATAATTAGCGCTTATTTTATTAAATTTAAATTAAAATTTATTCAACTTTGATTGCTTCAACTGGACATTGGCTTGCTACATCTTCAGCAGCAGTTTCTAAATCACCATCAACTGTTGCAACAACTGGATCTGATTTTCCTTCGTCATTCATTGCAAATAAATCAGCATTAACAGCAGCACATAATCCACAACCAATACATGTTTCTTGATCTACGACGAGTTTTTTTGCCATTTTTTAATCCCTCCACTTAAATAATATACAACTTAAACAAAAAAAGCAATTTTAGTTTTAATTATTTTTTAATGGAAAAGAAATATCAAAATTAATAATATTTAAAATGTTAAGGAGGTTTTATGGAAAATAAAGTTTTACTAACTGTTAATAATGATAAACCAACCGCATTAATAGTATTGGGAATTATATTTTGCATTACTATTGTTTTATTAATTATTGGAATTACTTTATTAGTGTTAGCTTTTAGTAGAAAAGAAACGTTAACAATTTCAACTTGTTCAATTCAAGGAGAAGGAAGATTAAAAGGAAATAATATTGGAACAAAAGTTGCTAGTAGTAATTATGTTATACCTGTATCCTATATTTCATACATATCATTAAAACGAGAAAAATCATTATTTAAAAAAGCTAAAGGTACAATAATAATTGGCTGCGATTCTAAAACTGTATATTTTGGTCCAACAAAAAAATGTGATGAGATATATAGAGTTTTAAATGAATTAATAAATAAAAAACATTTTGTAAATACTATTAATAATGAGAATGTAGAAAACGACACTATCAAAATTGATGTAGATAATATACCTATTGAAAATACTAAAGAATTAGATGTTGAAAAAACTGAAATTAATGAATCATCTAATGTTGAAATTGCTAATAAAATTGAAACAAATCAACAAAAGATAAACGAAAAAGTAGCAAACAGGGAGGAAAATAAATGGAACCAAAATTAGAATTACTAGAAAACGAAAAAATATTAGCGCAAGATAAAATTAAAGGGCAGATTGGCACAATTGTTGCAGGAATTTTTCTATTTATTTTTGGAATAGTTGTTGTCTCATTATCTTTTGCTGAAATTTTACCAAAATTTAGTTTTGATTATATTTACTACATATTAGCTGGTTTATTCTTTTTATTAGCGATGATTCTTATAGTGTTTGGCATTATAAAGTATCTTCAACAACCACGTTTATATGTAACTAATATGAGAGTTTTTGGAGAAACATATTTAAGTCAAGGAATGTCTAAGTATTTTGCTACATTTTCAATTCCTTTATCAAAGATTACTTATTTATCAACTTCATCATTTAAAAATGGAGTTTTTAGTAAAACTGATTCTTCGCTTTCAATTGGTTGCAGCAGCATCACTGTTGTTTTTGGTCCTGGCAAAAAAACAGTAGAATTGTATACCAAATTATTATCATTAATTAATGATATTGAATTGAAGAAATATGGAGAAAATCAATGATTTTCTTTACTTTTGTGTCAAATATAGTAAAATTTAATTAAATAAGGAGAAAAAACCATGAAAAATAAAAAATTATTTTGTGCTTTATCATTAGTTACATTGTTATCATTAGGATTAGCATCTTGCTCAACTGATGTTCAAACTACTGTAATTACTGGTGAAAAAGGCGAAACTGGTGCTACCGGTCCAAAAGGCGATACCGGTCCAAAAGGCGATCCAGGTGAACAAGGTGAACAAGGTCAACCTGGGAAAGATGGCCAAGATGGTGAAAAAGGCGATACCGGTCCAAAAGGTGACAAAGGTGAAACTGGTGAAGCTGGAAAAGATGGAGAAGATGGACAAACTGCATGGGGAAATACAATTTTAAGTACTGTAAATGGTGCTGTTAGTGTATCTCAAGGTAGTGCATTTGTTGGTAGTGAATTTAGTTTCATAATTATTCCAGATGAAGGATATTATTTACAAACACTTTCTTTAGATGGAAAACTTATTGAAACAACTGATACTACATTAAAATATGATTCTGAAGCAAAAACATATTCATATACTGTTAAACAAAAAGAAAATGGTTATGTTGTAAGAGCTACATTTAATAATGCATCTATTGAAGGTGGTTATGTTAATGGTGTTAAATATGACACAAAGAAAGTTGATCCATGGGGAAATTTAATTGCTGTTGGAACAAAAGTTGATGGTTCAGTTGAATTTGCTAGCGGAACCGGAACAAAAGAAGATCCTTTAGTAATGAAAGAAGATTCAGTTGCAAAAGATGTTTTAACAAATCAAGATTTAGTCGATGCTGATGTTTATATTAAAGTCGTTGATGAAGATGGAACCGAGCATGTTTTAAAACCAATGGAAGCTGTTGATGCAGAAAACCAAGATGTAGAAATGGTTGTTTATGAAGCAACAGATTTAGAAGAAGTGCTTCAAGGAAAAGAATTTTTAGAAGTTATTGGCGAAGAAACTGGTATTGTTACTTCTAATGATGGTTATATAATGAATAACTTAGAAGGATTAACAGTTGACGAAGAGGGAAATTATACATACACAGTCGATTCACTTGATGATTTATTAACATATAATGGTTTAAGAAATGTAACTAAAGGAACTGGTACTGTTATTAATGTTGTATTACCAGAAAACAATGAATTTGTTTTACAAGATGATGTTAATTTAGATAAGATTGAGGATTCTGGCTATGGTCTAAACATTAAATTAGGTGAAGCATTCAAAGATGGAGATAAAGTTAGCATTGATTTAAATGGTCATTCATTAACAATTTCAAATGGTGTTGATTTTAACTCTACAGAATCTACATTTAGTCAAGTTGATATCGATGTAACAATTTCAAATGGTGAAATTGTTAATAAATATGGACTCGGTGCAACTTTTAGAGTAGATAATTTTGGTGATTATACATTTGATAATGTTACATTTAACTCACCAGATTCAATGAATTCTTCAATGTTTATGTTCTATAGAGGTGATAAACTTGAAAAACCAACTGAAGAATGGTTCTCATATAGCAATTTCTTATTCAATGACTGTAAGTTTATTAATGCTGGTTTAGAATTCAAGCAAACTGCTGAAATGTTATATCAATTAGATTTAAATGTTAAATTTGATGGTTGTTCATTTGAAACAAGTGAAGGAATGAATACTGGAACAGCACCTAGCTTTATTAAACTTGATGGTCGTGCACTTAACATGATTGTTGATGTAATTGATACTGATTTTACATTTGATGCTACAGGTATGATTTATCTTATGGATATTGGTGGTATGTCATCAAAACCAGAAAAATCAGTTAATTCATCATTAAAAATTAATCTTGATAAAGTATTTGCAGTTGGTACAGCTGTAAGAAGCGCTTATGGTGTTTATATTGATGATTATTATTTAGATGGATTTGATGAAAAAACTTCTGTTACCCAATCTAAATATAATGCATTTGTTGTAGACGGCGTAGCTAAAAATTTAGTAAAAATTAGATAAATCAATTGTTATAAATTTTAAATTTATATGATTAGAGCATTAGCTAACTAATGCTCTTTTTTATATAAAGTAATGTTTTTTATAATTAGAAATAATTTATAATATTACTAATAAGGAGCATAAGCTATGGAATTTAATGATGTAATTTATAAAAGAAGAAGTATTAGAAAATATTTAAATAAAGATGTTGAAGATTCTAAATTATTAGAATTAATGAAATATGCAATGGCAGCTCCATCAGCTATTAATAAAAAACCAGTAGTTTTTTATATTATTAAAAATAATGAAATAATAGAAAAATTATCTGATGGAGTATTATTTTCAAAAATTATATCTCCAATTATGATTTTAGTTGCCGTTGATTTAACAAAAAGTATATCAACAAATCCAAATGATTTTTATAATCAAGATGCATCGGCTTGTGTTGAAAATATCTTATTAGGAGCAACAAATTTAGGTCTATCAACTTGTTGGATTGGAACTTATCCAAAACAAGAAAAAGTAAATAAGGTTAAAGAAGTTTTAAATCTAAATGAAAATATATTACCATTTACATTAATTCATGTTGGGTATGGGGATGAAAAAAAAGAAGCAAGGACTCAATATGAATCTAGTAGAGTTACAATAATTAAGTAATACTAAAAAGTTTTATATTTGTGTTTATTATTTTGTTTGTATGTCATTAGTTTCTTTTAATAATGTTAGTAAATATTATGGAAGCGATCTCATTTTAGATCATATTTCTTTTGTTATTAACAAAAATGAAAAAATTGCATTAATTGGAAATAATGGCGAAGGCAAAACAACTATTTTAAAATTATTATTAAAAGAAGAATTACCAACTTTAATTTCAAAAGAAGATAAGCCTGGAGAAATATCAATTATTAAAAATCTAAAAATTGGTTATTTAAATCAGAATTTAATTTCTGATTTAAATAATACAGTTATTGAAGAATTATTATTAGTTTTTAAAAATACTATTAAAAAAGAACAAGAATTAAATGAATTTTTAAAAATCTTATACGTTAATCCAAATGATTTAAAATTAATTGAAAAATATAATAATTTATTAGAAGAATTTAAAGAATTACGAGGTTATACATATAAATCTGATATTAAAAATTATTTAGCAAGATTTAATTTTGACGAATCATATTATAATAAAAAAATCTCAACCTTATCTGGTGGAGAAAGAATGAAAATTGGTTTTATTAAATTATTGTTATTTAATTATGATTTATTATTATTAGATGAACCAACTAACTATATTGATGTTAGTAGCATTGAATGGTTAGAAAACTTTATTAAATTATATAAGGGTACTGTTTTATATATTTCTCATGATATTTATTTTATTAAAGAAACTGCAAATAAAATATTAGAATTAAATAACCATAAATTAACAACATATAACACTAATTACGATAACTATATAAAATTAAAAGAAGAAAGATATAAAAATTTATTAAAAGAAAGCAAAAAACAAGATGATGAAATTGAAAAACTACAGCGATTCATTACTTTTTATAAACCAAAACCTAGATTTGTATCAAGAGCTAAAGATAAAGAAAAGAAATTAGAAAAAATATTAAATAACAAGGTAATTATTGAAAAAGAAAACCATAAAAATATAAATATCAAATTATCTTCAAATAATTTAACAAATAAAGAAATATTAAATGTAAAAGATCTTGTTGTTGGCTATGATAATAAAGCTTTATTAAAAAGTATCTCATTTGATTTATATTCTAATGATAAATTAGCAATTATGGGAGATAATGGAATTGGAAAATCAACACTATTAAAAACAATTGCTAAGAAAATAAACCAAATAAGTGGTGAAGTTATTTATAAAAGAAAACTAAATATTGGTTATTTTGAACAATTTGATATTGATCAAAAATATTATAATTACACAATTATTGAATACTTAAGAAGTCAAAATATTGATGTTAACGACAATAATTTACGAGGAGCATTAGGTAAATTTTATTTTAAAGGTGACGATATAAATAAAAATATAAGTTTATTATCAAATGGCGAGAAAAAAAGAGTAATGTTATGTGATTTAACTCTAAAAACATATGATTTATTACTATTAGATGAACCAGCAAATCATTTAGATTTAGATACAAAAGAATCATTAATAAATTCTTTAAAAAATTATAACGGTGCAATAATTTTTATTTCTCATGATCGTTTCTTTGTAAATGAAATTGCAAATAAATTATTATTTTTAACAAATAAAAATAATTATTATATTGATGGAAATTATGATGATTTCTTATTAGAAAAAGAAAAAATTGATAATATTTATAATAAAGAACAAAATAACGAAGAAAAAATTAATCAAGAACATCAAAATATTGAATTACAAAATACTAATCAAACTAATAAATCAAAGCTATCAAAAAATGCGATAAATAAAATAAATAATGAAATAAAAGAAATAGAAAATAAATTAAAAGAAATTGAAGACTTTTTAAATAATGCGAATTATAATGATTATGAAAAAATAAAACAATTACAAGAAGAAAAAAATGAACTTGAAGAAAAATATGTAACATATTTAGAAGATTTAGAAAAAAATACTTAGGTTTTGCAGAGTTTTTAAAAAATATTAACTTTTGGAGGATAAATTATGTCATATAATGCAATAAAAAAAGAAGATAAAGAAATATACAACTTAATAAAAGCTGAAGAAAAAAGACAAAATAAATATAATGCAGAATTAATTGCTAGTGAAAATTTTGTATCAAAAGCTGTTTTACAAGCACAAGGCTCCATATTAACAAATAAATATGCTGAAGGCTATCCTAGCAAAAGATATTATGGAGGTTGTCAATATATTGATCAAATTGAAAATCTTGCAATTGAAAGATTAAAAAAATTGTTCAATGTTAAATATGTAAACGTTCAACCTCATTCTGGAAGTCAAGCAAATATGGCTGCAATTAGAAGTTTAATTAATCATGGAGATGTAATTTTAGGAATGTCTCTTGATTCAGGTGGTCATTTAACTCATGGTTATAAGTTATCATTTTCTGGACAAGATTATATTTCTTATACATATGGAGTTAATAAAGATACGGGTTTAATTGATTATGATGAAGTTTTAAAAATTGCAAAAGAAGTTAAACCAAAATTAATTATTTGTGGTGCAAGTGCATATCCAAGAAAAATATCATTTAAAAAATTTAAAGAAATAGCTGATGAAGTAGGGGCATATTTAATGGCTGATATTGCCCACATTGCCGGACTTATTGCAACAGGATTTCATGAATCTCCAGTTAATTATGCTGATATTATAACAAGTACAACTCATAAGACTCTAAGAGGTCCAAGAGGTGGAATTATAATGACAAATAATGAAGAAATTGCAAAGAAAATGAATAAAATGTTATTTCCTGGTTGTCAAGGTGGACCTCTTGAACATGTAATTGCTGCAAAAGCTATTTGTTTTAAAGAAGATTTAATGCCAGAATACAAAACTTATATTAAACAAGTAATTTTAAATGCAAAAGCAATGTCTGATGAATTTATAAAATTAGGATATAACATTATAAGTGGGGGAACTGATAATCATTTATTTTTAATTGATATTAAAAAATCAAAAAATTTAACCGGCTTACAAGCTCAAGAATTATTAGAAAATGTAAATATTACTTGCAATAAAAATTCAATTCCAAACGACCAAGAAAAACCAGCTTATACAAGTGGTTTAAGAATTGGAACACCAGCTTTAACAACTCGAGGTTTTAAAGAAAAAGATTTTATAAAACTAGCTCATTTAATTGATGATACTTTCAATAATAAAGATAATAATGAAAAGCTAAAAGATATTAAAGAAGAAGTAATTAAATTAGTTAAATCTCATCCACTAAGATATAAATATTAAAAAAAGCGGATCAAATTCCGCTTTTTTCTTATCTATTTATATATTATTAATCTTTAATTTCTAATTCTTTATAAGTTTCTTTTAATTTATTAGCACTGAGAATTAATTTTAATACTTCTTCATAAGAATATTCTAAATGTAGTCTTGTAATAATTCCATTTCTTCCAACAACACATGGAAGTGAAATATAAACTCCATCAATTTCTCCATCAAATTCATTTTCAACAAGTGTAGATACTGTTAAAACTGATCTATTATTGTTTAAAATAGTTGATACAATTTTTGCAGTTGCTAATCCAATTGCATAATATGTAGCACCTTTTTTCTTAATAATTTCATAGGCTGCATCTTTAACTTTATCATGAAGCGAAGATAAAAGTTTTAATCCTTCAGATCCTTTTTCTTTTATTAAATATTCTTTTAATGGAATTTGAGCAATATTTGATACAGAAAAGGCACTAACTTCACTATCACCATGTTCTCCAATTACATAAGCATGAACATTTCTTGGATCAACATCAGCAACTTCTGAAATTAAATATCTTAATCTTGAACTATCTAATACAGTACCAGATCCAATAACTCTATTAGGACTAATGCCTAATTTTTTGTATGTATAATAAGATAATACATCAACTGGATTTGAAACAACTAAGACAACCGCGTCTTCATCTAAGTTAGGTTTAATTTGATCTAATATAGAATCAAATATTTTCATATTTCTTTTTAATAAATCGAGTCTAGTTTCTCCTGGTTTTTGAGCAGCACCAGCTGTAATGATAATTATATGAGCATCTTTTACATCATTATAATCTCCAGCTTTAATTAATTTTGGAGAAACAAATGGAACTCCATGCATCATATCAAGAGCATCGCCTTCAACTTTTTCTTTTACAATATCAATAATCACTATTTCATTAACATAATCTTTCATCATTAATGTATAAGCAATCGTGCTTCCTACCATGCCATCGCCAATAATTACAACTTTTCTATTATCCATATGAATCTCCTTTTTATTTACAAGGATATAATAACATTTTTCTTTTTATTTATAAAAATAAATGAAAATAAAAAACATTAAATTTTTTAAAAAAAGTTAGCACTTAACTATTGACAGTGCTAAATATAGATATATAATAATATTAGCATTCGAGATAAGAGAGTGCTAAAAAGATTAATTTAGGAGGATTTTAATTATGTCAAGATATTTACCAAGAAAAAATGATTATTTAGGATTATTCGATGATGAGGATTTGTTCCCAGATTTCTTTGGAGAAAATAATTCAAGTTTAATGAGAACAGATATTCATGAAACTGATAACGCATATAACTTTGAAGTTAACTTACCAGGAGTTAAAAAAGATAATATTAAAGTCTCATTAGATGATGGATACTTAGTTATTCATGCTCAATACAAAAATAATGTCGATGAAAAAGAAAAAAGACGCTACATTAGAAAAGAAAGATTTGAAGGAAGCTATACAAGATCATTCTATGTTGGTGAAGATATTAAACAAAATGATATTCAAGCTGAATTCAAAGATGGTGTATTAAACGTTTCTATTCCAAAGAAAGTTGAAGAAAAGAAACAAGAAAGACAATTCATTGATATTAAATAATTAATAAATTGACTATTAAGTAAAGAGGGTTGAAAACCCTCTTTTTTTATTGTTTAATAAAGGTATGGAACTTAAAAACTTGTCAAAATCTTTTAATCGAACATTATTTAAAGATGTTTCACTAAAAATAAATAAAGGAATTCTTGAGTTTTATGGACCTTCTGGTTGTGGAAAATCAACTTTGATAAACATTATTTTAGGAATTGAAACACCAGATACAGGTGAGGTTATTTTTAATAAGGATAAAGTTGTTTTTTCTTATTGTGGACAAGATAATTCTCTTTTTTATGATTATTCATTAGAAAAAAATTTAAAAATATATGATATAGAAATTGATAATTTTGCAAAAAAATTAATTAAAGATTTCAATTTTAACAAATTTTTTTCAAAAAAAATATTATATCTTAGTGGTGGCGAAAGAAGAAAAGCTGAAATTATTTTTTCATTATTAAAAAAGGCCAATATTTATATTTTTGATGAGCCATTTTCATCACTTGATGAGAATTCTAAAAATATAATGAGAGATTATATTAATGAAATTAGTAAAGATCATTTAGTAATTTTAGTTAATCATGATGAAAATATCGATAATTTAAATATTTCTTTAAGAGTAAATTTTGATGGTTTAGGAAATCACAACATAGAATATTTGAATTTTAATGATTCAAATTTAGAAAGTGATAATTCTGTAATTATTGGAAAGAAAATTAATTACTTTTTCTTAACATTTAGAAGTTATTTTAAAAGAAATAAATTGGATGTAATTTTAAGGTTTGTTTTAAGTAGCATTTTAATTACTTTTTTTGCTTTAACACTTGTCACTATGTATAGAATTAAAAGCGATGAAACAAATATTTCCTTACAAAATGATCCTTTTACTTATCAAAGATATTTAACAACTAATAAAGAATCCATTAATTCTGATCTTTTTAACTTTATTGAAATTAACGACGATAAATCATATCAATATCTATTATTAAATGGAATGGATAAATTGGGAGAAGATTATCAATATACAGAAGTAATGTTTATTGGATTATTGGATGATGATGTTAAAGATTTTTATGTATTTCATAAAGAAAATACTCAATATAATCTTTTAGATAATTTATCTATTACTAATCAAACTAATTCAGCAAAACCAATACTTGTTGCTGGCGAAAATACATATAATTTAAATCAAATTTCAATAGATGAAGCAAAAAAAGTAACCGAAGATAAACAAGATATATTTTTAAAAAGCTATTTAGATGATGAAGATACGAGAATGGGTTTATTTAATCAATATGAATTAGAAAGATTTAACATTGTATTATGTAATGATAAGTTTATTGATGAGGTTATTCTTCAAACTCCTGAATTAACATATGCTACCATAAGAAGTGATAAATTAAATAATCTTAACGAAAGAAATTCTATTAATTTTTCTTATATTGATCCTTTAATTAAAACATATTTAAACAAAATTAAGGTTATTGATAATAATTTAAGTGAATTTTATTTTGCTACTAATGAAATAAATATAGGAGAAAAATATAAATTTGAATATGAATCTACTTCATTTCTAGCGGATAATACAGTTGAATATATCAAAGTAACTGATAATTTGAAGGATACTACTTTAAATAAATTTGTTATGAATTTATCTCAGTTTAAGGATTTAATGTGGCATTCAAATTATCGTGAACCAATGACGAAATATTCTTATGGATATTCTTTTGATAAGGAATTATATTTAAATGTTCAAAAATATTATGATTTTGAAGTATTAGATATAATAAGACCTTTTAATATGGATAATTCGTATTTGAATTATATTTACTTAATTATTTTTTCAATATTTACTCTTTCATATATGATTTTTACTTTAATTTCATTTAAAGGAAAAATTAAATGGGCTTATTCAATTAAAAACACATTATTGCATAACCAAGTAAAAAAGAAATCTGTGTTAATATATTTTCTATCATTTAATTTTATAGAAATATTCATTCAAAACGTCGTTGTTTTATTTACTTATATTTTTTATATGATACCTTACTATAACACGACTATTTTAGGAATTTATAAGGAGGTTAATTCTTATAGCCAACTTCCTTATAATTCATTTTATGAAAATGTTAATTTTCCAATAAAATTTATTCATTTTCAGTCAATTTATTTATTAATAGTTTTCTTTTTTATAATTGTCAGTTTACTACTTGGATTTTATTTATATAAAAAAACTGATAAAAAATTTAGTTAAATATTGTGCTATAATAAAAAAGAAGTTGTGAGGTTTGTTTATGAAAAAAATTAAAGTTTGTTCATACATTGTTTTATTTAATTTAATTTTTAGTGTTTCAGGAATGATCAATTATAATAAAATTATTTTAAATAATGAAGTATTAAAATCTAGTCAAAATTACAATATACCAGACTATGTTGGAGAGCCAGTGCTGCTAATTGATGATCCAATTGGCTATGTTTATGCTATTCCTAGAGTTTATATGTATGATTATACAGATGTATCTAAAATCGCTCTTGTTGAAGTTGAATTTGAATTTACTTCTGGTTTTGTAGCAAATGAAATATTGAACTTAAAAGATTATGATTGGCACTATGATCTTTATACTGGAGCCGGTTATATTGGTTTAACTAGGTATTTTCATGGAAGTAACACCTCATCTTCTTTCAATATAATTGATTTTTTTCCAAAAACAAAACCTAATACTATAACTTATAAATCCGTATATAGTACAAATTATAGTTTATCTGCTGAGTTTAGTATAAGTATTGGCTTTCCACAACTAATAAATTTTAGTATTAGTCTAAATGGTAGTGTTTCCGTTAGTAATGAAGAAAGTTATGAAATGACAACGACAGAACCGTTGCTCACTACACAATTTTTATCAAATGATTCAGCAAAAAGATCAATTGGATACATTTATCAAGTTACTGAACATCCTATGACGTTAAATTTATCTTGTTATTTGCTTGCAGAAGTAAAAGATGATGGTATTGGTTATTATGATGGATATAGTTTTGTTGTCGATTTTGGTGCTAAATTTACAAATAGAGCATGGGTAAACTATTGGTGGGAACAAAACAAGTCTATAAGTAGTATTAATCGAACATTTATGGTGAATGATTAAAATGAATTGTAAATTAAGTGTTTCAATAAACAAATATTCATACAATTCTTTGCTTGATGATATTTTTGTTAATCTCAAAGTCGATTTTAATATAGGTATTAATATTATTACAGGACCTAATGGATCTGGTAAAACCACTTTATTAAATATAATAAGTGGTAATTTATTAACTAAGAAAAACAGTAAAGATATAAAAATTAATTTTGATAATAATGATATTAATTATAAAAATAAAAATGAATATTTTGCAGATTTTGTTAATTATGTACCACAAGATCCTCTTATTATTGATAATATGAGTGTTTTGGATAATTTATTGTTACCATTTTTAGATAAAAATAAACAAAAAGCAATTGATATCTTAAAAAAATTAGGTTTAGAAAATCAAATTGATAATAACGCAAGCGCTCTATCTGGTGGAGAAAAACAAAGGTTAAGTTTTGCAAGAACTTTATACAAAACAAAAAAAATAATATTATTAGACGAAATAACTACTTATTTAGATAAGGAAAGTAGAGATATAATTTTTTCTGTTTTGGAAGAACTATCAAATAACCACATAATTATTTTAGTTACACATGAGGAAGTTGATGATTCCATTTTTAAAAATTATTCCTTATTTAAATTTGAAGATAAAAAATTAATTGAAACAAAAAAAAGCAATGTCATTAAAGAAAACACTAAAATAGAAGAAATGAATTTTAAAAAAGGCAATATTTTTATAAGATTAATTAATATTTTTAAAGAAAAAAAACTATTAAATATTATCAATGCTATAGTTATTTTTATTTTAGTAACACTAAGTAATGTTTTTTTCACTTTTTATTTTTCACTAGGTAATGATAAATTAAATGATTTATCTTTTGATACTTATAAAAACAGTGCGCCTGCATTTTTCCTTAATCGAATGGAATCAAACGATTACGAAGAAAACACAGTGTTTCCTTTTGAAAAAACTGATTTTGACATAAAGTTTCAAGATGATGATTTAAGTTTAAGTAATAAAGAAACTAGTTTTGAAAATGTTAATATAGGTGCTGTTTATGCTACAAACGAGCAATTAGAAGATACTTTAAATATTGAATTAATTAATTTTAATGGATTAGATTTTGATTTTGCTAAAACTGAAACTGGTACACAAGGGTTTTTAATATCGGACATAACTTTTAATTTCTATTTTAATGCTTTAAAAGAAAAGTATCCTAAATGCGAAAGTAATGAAATTATTTTGATGATTAAAAATAATCTTAAATATACAGTATATGATAATATTTATGAATTATGTGGCGTCTATAAATCTTCGATAAATGAAATTTATAAAGATAATTTTAATGTTATTATGGATAATATCTTTATGCAAGAAGCGGTTTTTAGTTATGGATTTATGTGTCAAAACGTTTTTATACCATATGATGAAGCTAATGCTAATAACACTTTTTATCATATTGTTCTTAATACAGAATATAATAGAAACGTACTTCAAAAAGATATTAATTTTGTAATGGTTTCTAATTTTACTTTATTGGATAACAATGGAACTAGTGATTTTTGGATTTTATATCAGGCTAATAGTAATTTGTATTTTGCAATTACTTTTGTTGTAGCGGCAATTGTTTATTTAATTGTAGTTTCTACTGGTTATTATAATGGTGAAAATAAAAGATTTTTAGTATCAAGAATTGCTGGACAATCAAGAAGTAGTCAAACTAACAAATATTTATTATTCAATTCAATATGGGTTTCTATTTTTTATTTTATTTCTGCAGCAAATAGTAGCCTAATTGTTTATATATGTCAAATTCTAATTACTAATTCGACAATTTTTTCAATAACAAATGTATTTATTTTTAGCCCATATTTAATTTTAATGTATGTGCTATTAATTGGGTTTTCAACATTAATTTATTATATTTTATATTATAAATTGTTATCTCCAAAAGATATTTCAAAACAATTATATAAGATAAAACAAAAGTAAAAAAAAATATATGACAAAAATAAAATATTTAGCACTCTCTATTGACAAGTGCTAAATATTTTTTTATACTAATACTTGATTGGAGGTGATAATATGAATAACTATAATTATCAAAATAACAATCAACAAGAACAAGACTGCTTTCATAAGTATGGAAGAATCGTCAATGAAGATGTAAGAAATAATAAAATTGATCCTATTATTGGACGAGATGAAGAAATCCGAAAAGTTATTGAAGTGTTAGCTCGAAAAACTAAAAATAATGTTATTCTTACAGGTGAAGCTGGTGTTGGTAAAACAGCTATAGTTGAAGGTTTAGCTCAAAGAATTGAAAATGAAGATGTTCCAACAAGTTTAAGAAAGAAACAAATCTTTGAACTTGATATGGGTTCATTAATCGCTGGTGCTAAATATCAAGGTGAATTTGAAGAAAGATTAAAAGAAGTATTAAATAAAATTAAAGATTCAAGTGGGGAAATAATTTTATTTATTGATGAAATTCACTTAATTATTGGAGCCGGAAGAACTAGTGGCGCCCTTGATGCTAGTAATATGTTAAAACCAATGTTAGCAAGAGGTGAAATTCACTGCATTGGTGCAACAACAACTCAAGAATATAAGAAATATTTTGAAACTGATAAAGCATTAGTTAGAAGATTCCAAACTGTTTTAGTTAAAGAGCCAACCGTTGAAGATACAATTTCTATTTTAAGGGGATTAAAAGAGAGATTTGAAACCCATCACGGTGTAAAAATTACTGATGGCGCTTTAATTAGTGCTGCAACTTTATCTAATAGATATATTACAAATAGATATTTACCGGATAAAGCAATTGATTTGGTAGACCAAGCATGTGCTTCTATTAGAGTTGATATGGAAAGTATGCCATTTGAACTTGATGAATTAAATAGAAAGATTAGACAACTCGAAATTGAAAAAGTTGCATTAAGCAAAGAAAGCGATGAAGCAAGTCAAAAAAGATTAAATCAATTAGAATTTGATTTAAGTGATTTAAAAAAAGAAAACGATGATTTAATGGCAGAATGGAAGAAAGAAAAAGAAAATTATGCCAAAATTAATGAAATTAAAAAAGAAATCGATCAAAAGAAATTCACTTTAAATAATGCCTTATTACAACAAGATTACAAGACTGCTTCTGAACTTCAATATGCAGTAATTCCAAATCTTACAAAACAATTAAAAGTATTAGAAGAAAATACAAAAAGAGATAAAATCATTTCTCAAGTTGTTGATGAAGATGAAATTGCTCAAATTGTTTCCAAAAATACTGGAATCCCAGTTTCTAAATTAATGAAAGGCGATCGAGAAAAAGTCTTAACTCTTTATGATACATTATCTAAGAGAGTTATTGGACAAGATGAAGCTATTAAGTTAGTTTCAAACGCTATTATTAGACAAAGAGCTGGTATTCAAGATGCTAATAGACCAATTGGTTCATTCTTATTTTTAGGTCCAACTGGTGTTGGTAAAACAGAAGTTGCAAAAGCATTAGCTGAAGCTTTATTTGATAATGAGAATAATATTATTAGACTTGATATGTCTGAATATATGGAAGACTTTACCTTTACTAGATTAATTGGATCTCCACCAGGATATGTTGGTTTTGATCAAGGTGGTCAATTAACTGAACCTGTAAAAAGAAATCCATATAGTATTGTATTATTTGATGAAATTGAAAAAGCTCATCCTCAAATATTTAATATATTATTACAAATTCTTGATGATGGAAGATTAACTGATAGTCAAGGTACTGTTGTTGACTTTAAAAATACCATTATTATTATGACTAGTAATATTGGAAGCCAAGAAATACTTGATGGTCATAAAGAATTAGTTGATGTGTTATTGAGAAAAAAATTCAAACCAGAATTTTTAAATAGAATTGATGAAATAATATACTTTAACTATTTAAATAAAGATGTTCAAATTAAGATTGTTGATAAAATGCTTAATCAATTAAAAGAAAGATTAAAACAACAATATTATTCAATTGATTTCTCACCAGAAGTTAAAAGATATATTATTGACAGTTCATATAATGAAGATTTTGGAGCAAGACCAATTAAAAGATTTATACAAAATGAAATTGAAACATATATTGCAAAAGAAATCTTGAATCAAAATATCAATACAACAAGCGCTTATATTTTAGATTATAAAGATAACAAACTTTGTATAAATAAAAAATAGTTTAGTTTTGCAAGGATTTTTAAAATAAATTAAGGCCTTATGTTAAATAAGGCCTTTTTTATTATTTTTTTATATACAATTTTTTAATAATTGATATAATTAAAAACAATTGGGAGAAAAAATCATGGCAAATAATGATTACATGGAATTTAGTCCAGTAAAATTTTATAACACTGTTGGAAAAAAAGAATTTAGTGATAATGCTGAAGCTTATTTTGAAGAATTAACAAAAAGATCTAATATTAATGTTGACGAGAATAAAGCAACTGTTAAAAAAATAAAATCATTAGAAGAAAAATTAAATAAATTATCAAAAAAACTTAATATATTAAGAGGTTTTACAGCATTTTTTATAGTTTTGTGTGTTATTTCATTTATCGTTGCAGCAATTGGCATTGTTATATT
Source organism: uncultured Bacilli bacterium (assembly GCA_944349595.1). Lineage (GTDB taxonomy): Bacteria > Bacillota_I > Bacilli_A > RFN20 > CAG-826 > Alectryobacillus. The sequence continues at coordinate 20,441 of CALVNF010000006.1, forward strand.
AGTTGGTGATGGTGATTTATTAACTGGTATATTAATGATAGTTTTTGGAATTTTATGTGGTATTGGTTTTATTTTATTAATTGTTTTATATTTTAATAAACAAATAAAAAATAATAGTAAAATCGAAGAAAGTTTAAAAAAGGAATATAATACGCAACTTTTAATTGCAAAAAATCAACTTGCTCCATTAATTAATTCTTTTACTTTTAAAGATTTTGTCAATGTTGTTAATAAAACAAATAATAACTTTACATTAGACGATCAACTTGAACCAGAAAAATTATTAATGCTTGATAATTTGTTTAATTTTAACCCTAAATTAACTGATAATGATTCTTTATTTGAAGTAGAATCTGGAAATATTGAAAAAAATCCTTTTATAAGATTATTAATTTTAGAAGAAGTTACAAGAGATAAAGTTTATACTGGAACAAGAGTTGTATCATGGGTAGTTACTGTATCTAATGGAAAAGGTGGCACATATACAACAACAAGAACTCAAACTCTGATTGCTCATTATAGTGCTCCAGCGGCATTTTATGGAAAGTGTTCTTATGTAATTTACGGAAATGAAGCTGCTCCAGATTTAAAATTTACTAGAAATCCAAGTGGTTATAATTACAATCAAGGAGAAAAAGATTTAAAGAAATTTATTAAAAGTAGAAGTAAAACAATTCAAGATAAATATAATGATTCTATGTCAAAAGGTGGAGCATTTACTCCAATTTCTAATATGGAATTTGAATCATTATTTTATGCATTAGATAGAAATAATGAACAACAATATAGATTACTTTTTACTCCACTTGCTCAAAGAAATTTAGTTGAATTAATTTCAAAAGAAACTCCTTATGGTGATGATTTTAGTTTCCAAAAGTTTAAAAAATTAAATATAATTAGTTCAAGTCACTCACAAACTAAGATTTCAATGAATTTAGACCAATATATTGGTTATTGGGATTATGAAGCTTTAAAAAATGATTATTTAAACGAAATGAATAAAGAACACACTTCTTTATATTTTGATTTAGCACCACTACTTTGTATTCCTTTATATCAAATGAGTGAACCAAGCGTCTTTAATCCAATGGAAAATTTAACACATATTTCAATTTATGAAGCAGAAGCATTTGTAAATCATATGAAAGAAGAATTATTTATTCATCCTGATGCAAAAACTCCGCAAATCTTAAAACTTAACTTTATAAATTCAAAAAATAATACCGATGTATTTGAAGTTTGTTCATATGCATTTGATAAAATTCAACGAATTGCTGAAGTTCCGGTAGTAGCAGGTAACGGTTCTACATATTTAGTTCCAGTTGTTTGGTATGAATATATTCCTGTTAGTAGAACTACAAAAGTAGCTATGGCTAAGATTCCTGAAAAAACTGATGAAGTTGAAGCTTATTCTGATGATAATATAATTTCATATAGATATAAAAACTTTGCAAGTTTATATTTAGGTGACGAAGAAGATTTAGATGATACAAAAGAATCTATCTTTGAGAAATTGATAAAAAATAGATATAATTTATTTAAGTAATTAACTAGAAAAGGAGGAATTAAAAATGGCTAATGAATTAGATGAATTAAGAGATCCAGTTAATGAACAAGGAAGAGATGTCGGGGTAATTGAAAAACAAGTACCAGTAAGTTATGGACTTGGAACAAAAATCTTCATTGTTTGTATGTGGACAATACCAGGATTTATTGTTGGTGGTTTAATTCTTGAATACTACAAAATGAGAGCAAATCAATACCTTGCTCAATTACAACAAAAAATCCAACACGATGCATCACAAATTGATAACTACTTAGAACAAAGAGTTATGATTTTACAAAATGCTGCCAAATTACTTGATAAAGCAATTGATTTAGACAAAGATGTTATGACTAAAGTTGCTCAATATCGTGGCGGTAATAATGCTGAAAGCGATAATGCAAGAAATCAAACAAGTCAAGCCGTTGATAGATTATTTGGTCAAATTAACGTCGCTTTTGAACAATATCCAGATTTAAAAGCTCATAATGAAATTGAAGAATGTTTAAAACAAAATAGTTATCTTCAAAAAGAAATTACTGCAGCTAGAGAACTTTATAATGATACTGTTTATCAATGGAATGCTGCTATTCAAGAATGGCCAGCAAAATTAATTGTTGCTACTAAAAAAGGCTATACAACAAGAGTTCCATTTTCAACTAGTAAAGAAATTAAAGAACAAGCAAGAGGTACATTTTTTTAAAAAGTAAAAAAGATTTTAATTGTATTAACTTTTTGTTATACTGAGCGAATTTTATTGAATATTATATAAAATATAATATAATTTTAATTGTATACGAAAAAGTTATACTTTTAATAAACTAAAGGAGATAAAAATATGAAAAAAAGTTTATTAGCATTAAGTCTATTAGCTTTTGTCGGATTAGGATTAGCTTCTTGTTCACCAAGTGATTCCACAGCAACTAGTATTAGTGCTCCTCAAGGTGAAAAAGGTGAGACAGGTCAAAAAGGTCCAACAGGCGACAAAGGTCCAACAGGCGACAAAGGTCCATCAGGAAGCCAAGGATTAGATGGACAAGATGGTAGCAAAGGTCCAACAGGCGACAAAGGTCCAACAGGTGAAACTGGTGACAAAGGTCCAGATGGTTCAGATGGTGCTGATGGAGAAAAAACATATTCAACAACAGTATTAGGAAACGAACATGGTTGGATTGATGTTAGTGTTGCAAGTGCAACAGTCGGAACTGATGTAACTTATACTGTTCATGATTATGATGCAACTGACGCATGGCAATTTAAATCATTAACATTAAATGAATCAACATTTACATTTGATGACATGGAAAAAGCAGAAGATGGAACATACAAGACAACTGTTAAAATGGTTGAAGGTGGTTATCTTGCTTCTTGCGAATTCGTAGAAGTTGATACAACTGCTCAAGAAGTTCTTGAAGCTTTAAGTTCATTAAAAGATGGTGAAAACGTCATTAATTTAAAGAGTGATTTAGTACTTGGAAAACCAGAATCTGGAACAACTGTATTAAATATTACTACAACTGAAAGTCAATCACTTGTCTTTGATGGAAATGGCGCAACTATTAAAGTTGATGAATCTACAGATGCAAGTGCTGGCTATAAATACATTGACTTAACCAATGCAAAAGGTGATGTTACAATTAGAAATATTAACTTTGTAAAAGATACTCAAGGTTCAGGTTATGATGATTATGGTATCTATATGGGCGCTAACACAACCGGTGATATCATCATTGAAAATTGTACATTTGAATCTAAAGGTCAAACAGGCAAATATTTAACAGCTAATATTTGGTTAGATGGTGGCAACACAAATAACATCATTATTAGAAATAACGTATTTAAAAATAGAGTTATTAATATGCATGGTGGAACAGGCACAGTTAATAACGTAACTATTGAAAATAACGACTTTACTGGTGTTTCATTACTTGGTTATAACTCAATTACAGTTTCTAATTACTTACACAATACTAAAATTGTAAACAACACTTATTCAAGTGACACATCTGCATATGATGATGGTTGCTTCATTTTATTCCATAAAGATTTTGCGCTCGTTGCAGATGAAAAAGAATCATTCAAAGATACATTAGTCTCTGGTAATGTTGGAAATCCTGAAGCATTATACGTTGTCCAAAATAACCCAGAATCAGTATTCGACGATGCATTAAATTACAAAATCTTAATTAAAGATGGCATCGTAATTGAATAAAATAAATAAAATAAAAAATTAGTTTTACGGAATTTTCTAATCAAAAAAATTCTACCTAACACATACAAAAATACACGCATACAAACAAAAAATGTACAGGAGAAATCCTGTACATTTTTTTAGTTATAGGTATTTTTATTTATTATTTTTAATAAGTCTAATAGTTAGTGCAAATAATAGAGATAAAATTAAAATACCAACATCTCCAAATATTGCAAGCCATAAGCTGACATCACTTACAATTGCTAATATCATAATAATTACTTTTACTAAAATACTAACAATAATATTAGTTAATACGACAAAATAATTGTATTTTGCAACCTTTTTTAAGAATGATATCTTAGATATTTTATCATCTGTAATTGATATATCACTAGATTCTATTGCAATATCACTTCCAATACTTCCCATAGATATTCCAACACTAGCTAGTGATAAACTTGGAGCATCATTAATTCCATCTCCAACATAAGTTACATATTTATCATTATTTTTAATTTCTTTTAGTTTATTAACTTTTTCTTCTGGTAATAATTCATAATAATAATTGTTAATATTTAAATCATGAGCTAAATTACTAACAGCATATTTATTATCGCCAGATAAAATGTATGTATTTTTATATCCAGATTTATATAAATTATTAATATCTTCTTTAATATTATCTTTATATTGATCTTTTAATGATAAATAACCAATTAAATTATGATTTTTAAATACAAATACATAAGTTGAATCAAGATTTAATTTTAAATTATTAAGTTGAGTATTATCTAGTAATTTTTTACTACCAATCTCATATAAATTATTATTTTCATCACTAGCTTCAATTTTAATACCTGCAATTTCTTTTATATTTAATTTAAGTTCTTTAATGTTTTTATTTTTAGAATAATTTTTAATTGCTTTTGCAATTGGATGATTACTATTTAATTCTAATGAATAAATAATATTATTAAATTCATCAATATCATTAAAATTATTAACTAATTTAACATCATTTACATATAATTCACCTTTAGTTAATGTCCCGGTTTTATCAAAAACAATAGACTTTGATTTTCTAATTATATCTAAATAATTACCGCCTTTAATTAAAATTCCATTTTTAGAACATTTAGCAATACTTAACATATAAGCTAAAGGAATTGAAATTACCATTGAACATGGACAAGAAACAACTAATAATTCACAACCTTTATAAAACCAATTACTCCAATCATTTGGATTTAAACTAGATCCAATAACAATTAATAATATTGCACCAAATATAACAATAGGGGTATAAAATTTTGCAAAAGTATGAATAAATTTTTCAGTTTTTGCCTTATTAGCGGTAGATTCTTTTATTAAGTTAATAATTCTAGTGATTGTTGAGTCTTTATTTTCTTTAATTACTTTTCCTTTAATAGTATTAGTTAGGTTAATACTACCAGAATATATTTCATCAAATTTATTTTTTTCAACTGGCACAGATTCTCCAGTCAAGTTTTTTTGATCAATTGAAGCAACATCCGATAATAAAGTTATATCAAGAGGTATATTTTCTCCAGCAAATACGTATATTTCTTGATTTACTTTAACTTTATTTATATCTATTAATTTATATTCATTATTTTCTTTTATTCTAGCATTATATGATTTTAATTTAACTAAACTTGATATATCTTTTTTACTTTTATTTATTGCATAATCTTCAAATTCTTCACCTAGTTTATATAATAAAATAACTGCTAGACCCTCGGCATATTCTCCAATAATAAATGCTCCAATTGAAGCAATTACCATTAGGGTATTTTCATTAAATATATCTTTATTTATTATTCTTTTAATTCCTTGGTAAATAATATCATAAGATAATAATAAATAAACAATAATACATATTGGTAAAATTACTGCATATTTATAATTGATATTGGAACCATCAATTATTCCATTTTCAAATAATTCGCAAGTATATGGAATAAAAGATAATATTATATAAACAATAATAAATACTGCTGAAAATATCATTACAGAATATTTAAAAAATTTTTTATTAAATTTAAATTTCATAATTATTGCCCTTCTATAGAAATAAGAGTTACTCCACCTTCAAATTTATCACAAACTTTTAAAATATCCTGCAAAACGTCCATATTTTCTATATCTAAGTCAATTGTATTCATAAAATAATTAATATTTACATTATTAACACCTTTAATTTTCTTTAATTTATTTTCTAAAGAAGTAGCACAATTTATACAATCAATTCCTTCAAATAAATAATTTAATACCATATATTATTTATCCTCCTCGTTAAATAAGTGGTCATAAGCTAAGTCTAATATACTTTCAACATGTTCATCATCTAGTGTATAAAAGACTTTTACACCTATTTTTTCCCATTTGACTATTTTATTTAATTTTAATATTGTTAATTGATGAGATAAGTTTGATTTTGTGATATTTAATAAATCACATAAATCATTACCACATAATTTTTGATTTCTTAATGCATATATAATTTTTAATCTTGTCGGATCTTTAAAATTAGAAAAGAAATTCCCCATTGCGTTCAATTTATCAAATTGGTTTAATTTTTTTCTAGTTAAATCTAATGAATTTACCATATACTACCTCTAATAGTTGAATAGTTGTTCAACTATTAATATATTAGTATATTTTAATATTTTTTCAATATTTTATTTAAAAATTTACTAATAAAACGAAAAAAGATAAATTTTTTTAAAATTTCGTTTAATCAAGAATTAATATAAGGATAAAAGATAACAGATAAGATAACATACAAGATAATTTTTTAATTAACTTTTAAAAATATTTGTATAAAAAAAGATAGCAAATTTTGCTATCTTTAAAAATTTATCTTAAATAGATGTGTATTTTATCTTTTTTAAAGTTCCTTATTTTCTGAATCTATATTTTCTTTTGTGTCTTCTTTAACTTCTTTTGTATCAGTATTTTGATTATTTTCATTTGTATTAATGTTTTCTTTATTATTTACAAATACAAAATCAAATAAAGCATTAAATATACATAAAGTAACATCAACAATTAATAATAAAACAATTGCAACAATAGTAAGCACAGTACTGATCATAACTAAGTAACAAATGCTTGTAATTAAAAATATTGCAGTTGAAATAATTTTAATTATATTTTTTGTTCGATCATTAACTTTTAAGATATTTGGAAATGAAGTAATAAATAATAAAATTGAGAATATCATTGTAAATACTGCGGTAACTACAACAGAAGTTGAATTATAAAAGGTCGTAATTGCTATAAATGCTACAACAAACATTAATAAAGCCATTAAACTTTTAACTAAAATAGAAATAGCATTTTCTTTTTTTAATTCTTTTTTATTGACTAATGAAACAACATAAAAAATAGTAAAAGCTACTATCGAACAAGAAACAACTAATTCCATTATTCCAAGAAATAAAGTGAGCGTTCCATATGGTACAAAATTTTCTCTTAAAAATTTAATACCATTAATTAGATTAGCAAAGCCATCAATAAGTAGTAATATTGAAGCAATACTTGCAAATGAGACATAAACAATATCTAATATTGTTTTTGTCAATTTAATTTCATTTTCTTTCATAAATAAAATAATCTCCTTGATTGATAATATTATATCATTATTAAAAATTAATGATTAATTTAATTAAGTTTTGAAAAGACTTTCCCAACCTTATCTTTAATAAATAGTTTTACTTTTTTATTACTTATATTTAATTCATCATTATTAATAACTACAATATTATCTCCAAAAAAGTAATTAATTAACCCATTTGCCGGGTATACACTTAAAGAAGTACCAGCAATTATTAATAAATCTGCTTCTTGTAAGGCAATAATTGCTTTTGTTAATACCATTTCATTAAGTGACTCTTCATATAAAACAACATCTGGTTTAATAATTCCATTACATACATTGCATCTAGGAATCCCATTAGAATTTAAAATATAATCTAAATCAAAAAATCTACCACAGTTTTGACAGTAATTTCTATAAATTGATCCATGTAATTCAATTACATTTTTACTACCAGCTAATTGATGTAAACCATCAATATTTTGAGTAATTATTTTAATATTTTTACCTTCTTTTTCTTTTTTTGCTAAATATAAGTGAGCATTATTTGGTTTAGCGTCTTTTTTAATCATAAAGGATTTATAAAATTCATAAAAAGTTTCAGTATTATTTTTAAAATAATGATGAGACAACATCTCTTCATATGGTTTATCATAAATTGATTTTAATTTATATAAACCATCTTTACTTCTAAAATCTGGAATTCCACTTTCAGTTGATACACCAGCTCCACCAAAGAATACTATTTTATTAGCGTTATTTATTAAATCTTGTAATTCTTGTATTTTTGTATCTTGTATCATATTTTTATTTTAAATTTATATATAAATTTTGTAAATATAAATAAAACATATTAATAACTTGGTTTATAATATTCTTTATATGAAAACAATAATTATTTATCACTCTGAATGTGGTCATACAAAAAGATATGCTGAAGATTTAAAAATTAGAATTGCCGCCGATGAATTAATAGAAGTTAAAAAAATGTCATTTAAGAAATTAAAACAATATGACACTATTTTTTATGGTGGAAACATAAAAAATAATGAAATCGTTGGATTAAAAAAATTAATGAAATATTATGATAAATTAACTAATAAAAACATATTTATCTTTGGAGTTGGAATGACTGCTCAAAATAATGATCCATATGTTAGAAATCTAGTTATTACAACCAATGATTTAGATGATAAACATGTAAGATTATATTTATTACCTGGTGGAATTAATATTAATTTATTTTCTCCACTAAAAAGATTTATGTTTAAAACTGCTTTAAAAGTTGCCAAAAAGAATGATAAAGATTTAGGTGGGAATTCTAGTCAACAAGATATGGCTTTTAATATGTTATTAAAAGATGGAATTGACCTAGTTAATATTAATAACTTAGATAAAATGGTTAGTGTTTATAATAAGGTAAAAGATAATGGATAATATTAAAATAATATCAACTAATAGAAGAGCAAATCATGATTATTTTTTATCTGATTTTTTAGAAGCCGGAATTGGTTTAAAAGGTACTGAAATAAAATCATTAAGACATAATAATGTTAGTATTAAAGAAGCATATGTCTTTTTAAAAAATAATGAAGCTTATATCATCAATATGAATATTCCAATTTATGAAAAAGGAACAATTTTTAATCACGAACCAAAAAGAGATCGAAAACTATTGCTACATAAATCAGAAATTTATCGATTACAAAGTAAAATTAAAGAAAAAGGTTATACAATAATTCCAACTAAAGTATATTTAAAAAAAGGCAAAGCCAAAGTTGAAATAGCACTAGCTAAAGGTAAAAAGTTATACGATAAACGAGAAACAATTAAAAAGAATGAATCAAAAAGAGAAATAGATAAATTAATGAAGGAAAAAAATAATGAAAAACGATAAAAACTTATTAGAATTCTTAAATAATAACTTAAATTATGAATACGATAATTATAACTTTTTATCATTTTTAGATAAGATTAATTTTACACTAGATATTCCTTTTATTCATGTAACTGGAACTAATGGAAAAACAACCCTATCTAAATTACTATATTATGTTTATTTAGAAAATAATTATAAAGTTGGATTATTTTCTTTTAATGAATTTAATTTAATTAACTCAATAAATATAAATGGGAAAACAAAAAATATTGAAGAATTGCAAGGAATTTATGATGAATATTATAAATTAATTAATAAATATAACTTAAATTCCTATGAAGTTTTATTTTTTATTTCATTAGTATTATTTAAAAAAGAGAAGTTAGATTTAGTAATTATTGATACATATATGGGTGGAGAATATGATTTTACAAACATTGATGAATCTCCAATTCTTGCAATAATTAATAATGTAGAATTAGAACATAGCGATATCTTAGGAAGATCAAAATCAGAAATTGCTTATACAAAAGGTGGAATTATAAAACCAGATTCACAAGTTTTAATTAACATACTAGATGAAGATTGTGAATTTGCAATTAAAGAAATTGCTAAAAAATATAAAATAAATGTTCATAAAGTTAATGAATATTATAACTATGATGTTAAAGATGAAAAATTACATGTCTCATATTTTCCTTTTAAAGAATTAGTATTTAATAATGCTGGTTTATATAATAGATATAATATTGCGTGTTTATTAGAAGCATTATTAATATTAAAAGATAAATATAATTACAATGAAGATTTAATTCAAAAAGGAATTAATCGTTTTAATGAAATTGGCTATTATAATATTTTTAATATTAATAATAAAAAAATAATCCTAGATAATGCTCATAATCCGGCAAGTTTAGAAGTACTTGGAAAAACACTAGCTTATACAATAAATGTAGATATTAAAGCAATAGTAGCAGTTGACAATTCTAAAAATATTGAAAAAATGCTTGGAATTATTCAAAAAAGAGTATCTAAATTATACTTAACTACATATGATGATATAAATGCTCGAGATAGAGATGGATTTATATTATTTTTAGATGATTATGAATATTTTGATAGTTATGAAGAAATATATGATAAATTAATGAATGATGAAGAAACTAGGTATATAATATTCACTGGTAGTGAAAAATTTATTTACCAAGTTTATAACAAACTATTTAAAAAATGATTGAAAAATTTGAACTAACAAAAATCCAAAAATTAACAATAAGCGCCTTTTTTATTGCTCTTGTAATAATATTTTCAAAGCTATTATCTATTGGAAATATACCTGGAGTTCCATTTTTAAGAGTATCTCTTGGACCAACATTATTAATTTTTGCAAGTTTATTATTAGGTCCAATTTATGGAGGAGCAATTGGGTTTTTATCTGATATAATTGGATATTTTACACTTGATAGAACTGGATATGCTTATAATCCATTATTTTCAATAACTTATATTTTATATGGAATATTACCAGCAATTCTTGTATATATTTTAAAATATAATAAAAAATTTAAACTACCAATTATTCAAGTAATTATATTTGCTATTTTAGATATTTTTATCTTATATTTTATATTAACAACTAGTGAATTTAAGTTATATGGTAAAACTTATAATGTAGATCTAGTTATGAAAATAGTTGTGATTTGCGTTACTTTTTTATTTACAATATTATATTTTTTAATATATTTCTTCTTATACAAAAAATTTAAAACTAATAAAGAAAACCTAGTTCTATTAAATAACATATCAATAATTAACTTCATTGTTTTATTTATAGTCCAATTAGTTATTGGAATTTTAATAAAATTATTCACCTATGATGTTGATGTTTTAGTATTACTAGCAACTCAAATAATTGCTACAATTGTTGAGATTTTTATTTCAAATTATATTGTTATCTTATTATATAATGCATCTTTAAAAATATTTAAAACTACTACAAATATCAAACTAAAAAAATCTCAACAATTAAAACAAGAAAAAATTGATAAACTAAAATCAATAATAAAAGAAGAATTAAATGACTATAAAATAAATAAGTGATTAATATTATATCACTAAAATTTAGTAATTAATATCTTTTATTGTTGTTTTAAAAATAAAGTATTTATTGATTTAAAATTATATTTTAAAACTTTAAAATATTAATAAAGGAAAAACGGAGGAGTTTTATAATGTTTAAGAAAAAGTTAATCCTTATTCCTGCGTTATTGCTTGTGTTAAGTGCTTGTGGTCCTACAGATACTACATCTGGAACTACTACAACAAACACAACTACAACAACGGATACAACAACTACAAATCCTACAACAACAAACACAACTACAACCACGACTACTACAACAACTACAACAACTACAACAACAGTAGCCGAACTTGAAAGTTTAACAATCTCTAACAAAGATGAACTTCTTGCTCAAATGTCAGCAGGTTGGTCAGTAGGTGATGCAGATTTAACACTTGAATATACTGCAGTTCCATCAAGCATTGATACATATGATACAATGCTAACTTCTGGTGATACTTCAATTGTAACAACAATTGGAAATAGAATTCATGCTGTTGGTGTTGGAACAACTACAGTTACTGCAGAATTATTAGGTAAAACAGATACATTAACTGTTACTGTAAGTGAAAGATCAATGAAAACAGTTACTGTTAGTGAATTAGTTGATGCTCCAGCAAATCCTGCTCAACTTTATCAAGTAACTGGTATTATCTCAAGATGGCAATATGATGATAGTGAAGGCCCTGGATCTTATGGAAACTTCTATTTAAAAGATTTAGAAACCGAAGATGAAATTTTAGTATATGGTTTAAGTAAAAATGAATCATCTCTTGAATTTGATAAAGAAACTGGAAAATATACATTTAGAAATGACCAAACCGCTTTACAAATTGAAAACTTATTTCTAAATAATAAGTTAACAATGATTGGTTTTAGATTAGATTTTAATTCAACAAAAGAATTCAATGGTTACTGTGTAAGTATTGAAGTTGAAGAAAGAGATGAAGTTACAAGTATTGAAGATACAAGTAATTTAACAAATCTTGGTGTTGGTTCTTCTTATGATTTAACATTCAAAGATTCTAATGGTGATACACAAGTTGGAAGATATGGAAACTTTGAATTAGTTAGTGGCCAAGAATATGCTACTTTAGAAGGTAAAACATTAACTGGTAAAGCAGTAGGTAGTGTTACATATAAAGTTACATCTGCTACAAAACCAGAAATTTCTGATGAAACAACAGTTCAAATTGTTGAACAACCAGATCCAAAAGATTCAACATTAGCTGATGTTATTGCTTTAACTGGCGATGCTATGAATTCAGATTTATATAGAATTGAAGTTACAGTTAAAGGATATTCTGAAAATGATGGAACTATCGTAGATAAACCATCTGATTATGGAAATATGATTGTTAAAGATGATTCTGGTAATGAAATCATGGTATATGGATTAAATAGATATATTGATGATTCATTTAGATATTTCAATAGTCACTTCTCATTTACAAATGCTAAAAACTTTATTGTTGATAATACTCCAGCATTAAAAGTTGGTGATAAATTCACAATGTTAGCAATTAGATCTGACTATAAAGGTACAAAACAAATTACTGGTAGTATCGATCAAGAAAGACCGGAAGTTCAATACTCAACAATTGCAGAAGTTTGTGAAATGGGTGAAGGCGCATCTGCACAAACTCAAGGTATTATTGTTGCTAAAAACCAAAGAAGTCTATTAATTAACGATGGTACTGCTTCAATTTTACTATTTGTTTATGAAGAAGCTGCAAATTGGGATATTGGTGACTTTATTAATGTTTCCGGTACTTTAGATGTTTATAATGATCTTCCACAATTTATTGAAGGTGCAAAAATAGAAGAAGCAACAGGTACTAAACCAACAATTAATGAAACTGTCACAACTTGGACAGCAACTGAATTTGATGCATATAGTTCAGATAGAACATATGGAAATTCAAAAGTAAGATTAGAAAACGTAACTTTCAATTATGTAAATGAAGGAGCAAAAAGTTATCCTTACTTTACTGTTCCTGGTGCTACAACTGAAGGAAGAATTGCATATCCTGAATCAATATATGGATTTGATTCTGTAAATAATGGAAGACAATTCAATATTGAAGGATATATGATTGGTTATGCTGTAAATGCAGGCGACATTTCAAGAAACTTAATTATTATTACAAAAGCAGAATTAATTAGTTTAGATGCTCCAACAGCATTAGCAATTACTGCTTCTAGTAATGAAGTTGAAGTTAGTAGAACATTACAATTATCAGTTACTCCAACTCCAGCAAATGCAAGTAGTGATGTTAATTGGACAAGTTCAGATACAAAAAAAGCAACTGTCTCAAGTGAAGGTGTTGTAACTGGTGTTACCGAAGGTAGTGTTACAATTACAGCTACATCTAAACTAGATGCTAATGTAAAAGCTACATATGATATTACTGTCGTACCATATGTTGAAGTTGAAGAAACTTTACTTGGAACTTATGATATTAAAGCAGCTAATCACCCATTTAAAGATATAGGTGCTGAAGAAGGATTGGATTATTCAGTAACACCTAGATTTACTGCAGAAACATTAGAAGAATTGTTTAAAGAAGATGCATGTTTTACTGGTGAAACAAATCCATTAACAGATGTTAAAGATGTTGAAAATCTTAATGATGGTAATGCTACCGGTGGTGCTTTTCCAATGCAAGGTGGCTTGATTAAAATGGGTACAAAAAGTAATACCGGAACATTTACGATGATTTTTGAAGGTAAGAATATTACAAAAGTTGAATTACTTTGTTTTGATTGGTATAAAAAATCTGCTCAAAATCCAACAAATTCAAATTACTTTGTTGTAAATGGTGAGAAATTATTAGCCCCTTATAATGAAACTGGAACCGCTGAAACATTAACTTTCGAAGGAAACTTTGGTTCTGAAGTTAAGATTTCTTCTCAAAATAGAGGCTTCTTATTTGCAATTAAAGTTTATGGAGCATAATTTATAAAATAAATTATAAATATATAAAAGGAAGTTGAAAAACTTCCTTTTTTATTTACTTATGATAAAATAATTTTAGCCATTATTTTATTAAAGGAGGCTTTTATATGAAAAAATTACTAACTTTAACAAGTAGTGTTGTATTATTGTCTGCTTTATTAGTTGGATGCGATAATACAAGTGTCGAAGTTAATAGTATTAAAATTGATGAAAGTAGTATAAATACTAGTTATACACTCGGACAAGAAATAACTGATGTATATTATAATGATTTATTAATTACATTAAATAAATCAGATAATACTACTCAAAATTTATTATATAGAGATAATAAAAATTCAATTAAAATAACAAAACCTATTTCTACTGAAAGTGTTGGTGAATTTGATTTTGAAGTTAGTTATACATATACGTTAGATGATGTAGAAACAACTTTAACAGATTCAATCAAATATAGTGTTAAAGAAAAAACAAATACTGATGATGCTATTCCAACAAACTGGACTTATAATGTAAATTACGCAAATTATTTATCTAAAAAAGAAAATGCTTCATTTGAAAATGATGGAACATCATCATTTATATCTAATGAAGGTAAGTTTTATATTGGAAATTATAATGCTGTTAATTTATTACCAACTATAAACTGCATTATTCCATCAACTGGTAGCGTTTCTACATTAAGTGAATTACCAGATGGAGTTGAAATATCTCTTGAATCTCAAGATTCTACTCCAAAACAATTAGCTTTAGATGATTATTTTACTCAAGATGCAATTGATAATTTAAAACCAACTTTAAGTATTAAATTTAAAGAAGATTTAGATAGTATTTTAACAAGAGATGTAACTTTAGTTTTAAAATATACTAATTCAACTGATGAAGATAGCTTCCCAGAATTAAGATATAATATAACAATTGTTGATGGTTATAATATAACTGATGCTAAAGAATTAATTTTAATTGATAATTATTATAGTGATGAAAATACTCTTAGTATGAAAAAAGAAGTATTAAATAATGATTCTTTAGAAGATGCAAAATTCTCTTTTGAAAACTTTGTATTATTTAACGATATTTCAATTGAATTAGAAGATTTACCAGAAAGAGTAATATATAAATCTGAAAATTATGAAAGCTTACCAAAAGAATTAAATAATACTTTAAAAGACTGGCTATGGGTTTATGCTCATACACCAACTTCAGCTACTGGAAATTGTACAATTTATGGAAATTATAACCATATTGCATTAGGAGAAACTTTCCCATATATCTTAACAGAATCAAGTAGTCCTACTGCACCAACTCTACCAGATTCAAGTGCTACAGCTATTAATTCTCATACAACATTATTTGGAAATCCTGTATCAAGTCCAGAAAATTGTAGTTATCAATTTAGATTCTTTGATGTATCAATTACTGGAAATCAAGGTGTTTTAGAAACAGATCAAAGAAATGAAGAAACTGGATTACTTGAAGGTGGTTTATTATTAACTAAATTTAAAAATAACTTATTATTTAATAATACTGTTGTAAATAATTTCTTTACAATAAATGTTAATGATGGTCCAAGTAATAAAGATGTACTTGGCGAAAATGGATATCAACCAACAACTAGTATTAAAGATTCTAAGATGTTTGATTGCTTCTCAACAATGTTATTTAATTATTCAGAAACAAAAACTGAAGTAGAACATTCTGTTTTATCAAATAGTGGTGGTTTCTTATTTATTAACCAATCCAATCCATACGGAGATAGCAATAATAAATCTTGGTATGGAACTGATCCAAGTAAAATTAAAGGAACTATTATTGATATTGATGATACAACAATTCTTGATAATTATGTAACAGGTCAAGGTGGATGGTTCCAAATTTATGGTGCACAAAGTGCAATTGGATTATTAAAGAGTTTAGTTAATCCAGGATTTAAAAAATATGGAAAAACATTTACAAAAGCTGAAGGTGATTATGAATTATTTAATGCAATCGCATTAAATATGAATACTAATATGGAATCAGCTGAACCACTTGGTAGTGGTATGATTGCTCAAATTAATATTGGAGAAGATATTTCAATTGATACAACTGGCGATAAAGAAAAAGTTGACACTGATTATAAAACTGTAAATCCATCAAATCCAATGACAATGTTAGGATTTGCTCAAGATTTATATAAAACTGAATATGGAGCATTGTATTTTGCAAAATTAATGACTCAAGGTTTTTTATTTAAAACTCATGGTACAAATGATTTATATTTAGCACCTGATAACCAAATGAACCTTTCTCCAGTTGTAAATTTAATTAGTGGTGCAATTAAACAAACATATCCAGAATATGCTGATATTTTAGATACAATAATTACTCCAGTTGATGATCTTAAAAATTATTCTGATTTTAAAAATTCTAAATATTTAACAATTTATTTAGATATTACTGCAGCTACTTCTACACAAAGTGAAGCTGCTCCAAGAGCTAGTGTTAATGATTTAATTAATGGTTATGCTAACTTTACTGGCACTAATTCTTATGGATTAATTGTTGAATTATTAGATAATTAATAACTTAACTATTAATTTAAAAAACTATTTATTAATTTAATTAAACTTAATTAAATTTATTATAAAAAAAATGAATCTTGTTGCTAATATAAAGAAGTATTTAACAAAAGAAGTTTTATTTATAAGTATTTCAAGCTTTATTATACTTATATCTTTAATTCTGCTTACTTCTTTATATGGAGCAATGAGATTTTTTTATCTAGCTAGTTTTATTATATTTATAATTTATCTAGCTAGTTTTTTATGTTTAGATTATTTTTTAAAAGACTCTAATCCTAAATTTAAAGAATCAAAATATCGTTTAATAAACAAAATAAAAGCATATTTTGTATTTAAAAAGAACAAAATTGCTTTTATTAGAAAAGTTTTAGTTGTATTTTTAGGTTTATTTTTACTAGCTAGAGTAATTGGTGGACAAGATTATTTTAGATATGTAAATAATTTTGATTCAACCTTTATGAATTCAATTGAAACAGGATTTGCAGTGTTTTTTAATCAGTGGTATATTGCATGTATCATTTTAGTTATTATTAATGAATTTATAAATTCCGAGTTATTTAACAAAATTATTAAATATATTGTTACTCCATTAGTTATTATTTCAACCTTTATTATGCCTTATATGGTTGAAGGAATAATTGGAAATATATATGATTTAACGAATAATAATTATGATCCATATGGATTTAGAGTTGTTTTACTTGGATTTGAATATGGAATATTATTAAGTTATTTAGTTTATACATGGTTTAAATCTTTTAAATGGGATTTTAATAAATCATTTTTATATACATTTTTTATAACTATCTTTTTAATTTTAATAACTGGAATTAATGCTTATACTCCAAAAACAATATTTCCAAGTTCTTTATATTTTTTAGAATTACCACTTGATTTAAACTTTACACATCGATTGTTAGTTTACATTTCATTTATTTTACCAATTATATATTTTGTTATTTTATATCGCTATGATATAAAACATAGAAGAGCATTCTTATTATTTATATCTTTAGCAGTATTTTTCTGTTATATTGCATTTAGAAGATACGATAATACTTGGAGTAGTGTATCTGGTTTACCACTACACTTATGTAATACTGCAATGTATATAATTCCATTAACTTTAATATTTAAATCTCATCAAGTATTTTACTTTACAATGTTTATTAATGTTATTGGGGCATTTTTAGCTTTATTAATGCCAAATTATTCTGAATCCCTTGGTATATTTTCAATGGAAGTAAGTGAATTTTATATAAATCACTTATATGCTTTCTTTATGCCAATTTTAATTGTGCTTCTTGGAGTATATGAAAGACCTAAAATGAAATATTTCTTTTATTCAATGGCTGGATTTTTAATATATTTTATTTTATGTGTTATTCTAAATGCTTTCTTTGATACAAATTTCTTCTTCTTAAATGATAATTTTATTGTATCTAAATTAGGTACTTGGGCAGAAGATATTTTTGATATATCAATAATTATAAATACTGGTGATAAAGAAATTATATTTAGACCATATTATTTATTAACATTTTATTTAGTATATGTAATTCTAGCCTTATTGATGTGGTATATTTATGAATTATTATTTAAAGTTGTTGATAGTTTGGTGTTACTTCATGAAAAAAATATTGTATATAACAAAACTTATTATGAATTTATTAATTCTCAAAAGAAAGAAGGTATAGATATGAAAAAAGATAAAAACAAAAACCATTCAAATATTGATTATAATAACTTAGTTATATCTTTAGATATCGAACATTTAAAAAAGAAATACGGAAATAATAAATTCTATACAATTAATGATTTTTCACTACATTTAGATGGAGGAAAAATCTATGGATTCTTAGGTAAAAATGGTGCTGGAAAATCAACAATTATTAAATCTATTGTTGGAATGCATACATTTGATGGAGGAAGTATAAAAATTTGTGGATACGATAATAAATTCCAAGAAGTTGAAGCTAAATCATTAATAGGTTTTGTTCCAGATCATTATGCTTTATATGAATCATTAACTGGCCGAGAATATATAAATTACATTGCTGACTTATATAATGTCAGCAAAAAAGACCGTGATGAAAGATTAAATAATTTACTAGATAAACTTGAACTTAAAGATAAATTTGATAAACAAATTAAAACTTATTCTCACGGTATGAAACAAAAAACAACAATAATTGCTGCTTTAATTCATGATCCAAAAATTTGGATTTTAGATGAACCTATGACTGGGGTTGATCCAATTTCTATTTTCCAAATTAAAGAAGTTATGAAAGATCACGCTAAAAAAGGTAATATTGTCTTCTTCTCATCACACTTAATTGATGTTGTTAAAAATTTATGTGATGAAGTTATTATTATTAAAAAAGGTGAATTTATTTATCGAGACACTTTGACAAACTTAAAGAAAAATAAAGTTGATTTAGAAGAGTTATTTATTGAAAAAACTGCGGATAGCCAAGAAGAAGTAAAGGAGCTAATTAATGCAGAAAGTAAACAGTAATAAAACTAGTGATTTTGTACTAAATTATGGGATAAGCTTTAAAAAATTATTCATTTTAACCTCGATGTTATTAAAGGATAAAATGAAAATTTCTTTTAAAGCTAACAAAAAACAATCACTTGTTAAAATTATTTCATTAGCTATTTTATTTATTGTTTTGTGTGCAGTTTCAAATGTTTTTTATCAAGTGGCAGTTATGCTTAATATTTTTTCTGTTTTAAAATATATTCCTTTAACTGTACCTAGTTTAATAATGTCATTTTTATTAATTTTTGGTTTCTTTTCTTTACTAATTAATTTAACAAAAGCGTTGTATTTATCAAAAGATAATCAAATAATGATTACATATCCATGTAATGGAAGTACGATATTTTTTGCAAGATTATTAGTCTATTTTATTAATGAATATATAAGAAATATCACAATTCAAATTCCATTATTAATTGGTTATATGATAGTTATGAATGCTCCAGTTGTGATGTATTTTTATATATTTATTGCATTTATTTTTATTACTTTATTTGAAGTATTATTAGCAAGTTTATTTTCAATTCCAACTTATTATATAATGATGTTTTTAAAAAGATTCTCTTTATTAAAAACAATATTATATGTAATCTTTTATATAACAATAATATCTCTTGGAGTTTATGTTGTTTTATTAATTCCAGAAAATATTGATATATTTACAAATTGGGGACCATACTTTAATTCAATTCAAGCCTTCTTAAAAGGATTTAGTGATTATTTTGCCGGGTTATATTATTTAAGTATGTTTACTCTTGGAAAATTAGATGGATTTTCTTATTTAATATTCTCTTTTGAAGGATTATATACATTTATTTTCTTAATATTAGCTATCTTATTATTCTTTACACTAGCTTTATTTATAATAAATCCAATATACTTTAAATTAACTTCAAGTGGATTTGAAGTTGAAAGTAAAGAATCAAATCGTGTAAAAGTTAATAAAAAACATAACTTTTATATCTCTCAAATTAAAAAAGAATTATTGTTATTTAAAGATGGAGATTCAATTATTCTTTCAATACTTGCTAGTTTTATCACCCTTCCAATAATAATTTTATTAATTTCAAAAGTATTTGGAGCAATGGGTGTAAATACAAGAGGATTTATGTATAGTCAAGTTATTGTTTTAGCAATTATTTTATTAATTGCACTGAATACTAATACAATAATTGCAACTGCATATTCAAAAGAAGGCGAAGCTTTTAAATTAAATAAAACATATCCTAATAAAGGATATTTTATGTTAACTAGTAAATTAATAATTCCAATGATTATTGGAAGTTTATCAATATTAGTTTCTAGTATTATTTTTAATAACTTCTTTTTAAATGATATAGTTAGCAGTGTGTTTTTAACTCTTGGAGTAATTTTACTTTACATTGGCCATATGTTATATAGTGCACAAGTTGATTTTTCTAGTATTTCAAGTTTATTTAATAATACTGGAACAACAAGTAAAGCTACACGAAATTCAACATTTTTAGCTTTCTTATTATCAATTGTTATATGTTTATTATTTTATTTATTTTTAACTAATAGTGGACAACAACCATTATTTGCTCATTATATAAAATTATTTATTATTGGTTTAATTTATATATCTAGTAGTATTTGGATTTATTATTATAAAATTAAACTAATCTATAAAGAAGGTGATTAATATGAAGAAGTCAGTTATGTTAATTATTGGATTAATTTGTTTAGTTGGTGTAATTATTGTCGCCTTTTTTGGAGTACAACCTCAAAATATTTCTCCAGTTGTTTATATCGAAACAGTTGAAATACTTGATATGTCTGGTAACAAAATAAAAACTCAAGAAGATGGGAAAAAAGTATTAAATTTAGAATTTAATCCTGATTTATATGACCAAAATACTGATACTTATTATATGCAATACTTCTTTAATGTTGAAATTAATGAAAATGATCCAAAAAAAGTTCCAACAAATGAATCAGTTTTATTTTCAACCGATGCTGCAAATTTAGTCAGTATTCCAAAAGAACCAGCAGGAGCTGCTAGAAAAGGTGCTTTTTTAATTCAAGAGAAAAAAGGTGTAATAACTCAAGATAATCGTTATTTTATATGTAGCATTTCATGTAAAGCTAATGATGGAAGTCCAACAAATCCTGTTGATACAATTACTTTAGTTATTACATATCCATTAACATCTATTAATTAGATGCATTTATTTAAAAATTAATTAAATATTTTAAAGTTATCTAAATAGACTTAAACTAACCGCAAAAAATTAATTTTTTAAAGTTTTGCGGTTATGTATTATTACATTAATAATAAAAACTAATTATTTTTTTTAAACATTTAGCTAAATTTAATTAAAAGTTTGATCAATGATTTGTATTTATTAAATAATAATTTAAAGATTATTTTATTTATATTAAAATTAATTAGAGGTTTTAATTATGGAATATCGAGAAATTAATAATTGTAAAATATCATTACTTGGATTTGGATGTATGAGATTTCCAACACTAGAAGATGGTGTTAGTATTGATGAAAAAAAGACTACTGAAATGTTAGATTATGCAATAGAACACGGAGTTAATTATTTAGATACAGCATTTCCATATATGAGTGGGAAAAGTGAAGAATTTGTTGGAAGATATATTAAAAAATATGATCGAAGTAAATTATATATTGCAACAAAACTTCCAATTTGGGATGTAAAAACACTAGATGATGTAAAAAGAATAATTGATGAACAATTTAAAAGATTACAAGTTGATTATATAGATTTTTATTTAATTCACGCCATGAATAAAGAAAGATTTGAAACACTTGCTAATTTAAATATTTTTGAATACCTAACAACTTTAAAACAACAAGGAAAAATAAGAAATATTGGTTTTTCATTTCATGATGAATACGAAGTATTTGAAAAAATAATTGTTAATTATGAATGGGATTTTGCCCAAATTCAATACAATTATTTAGATGAAGATATTCAAGCTGGAAATAAAGGCTATTCAATAGCTGAAAAATTAAATGTTCCATTAATTATTATGGAACCTTTAAAGGGCGGAACTCTTGCAAATCTTCCAAAACATTTAGAAGATATGTTTAAGCGAATTAATCCATATGCTCCAATTGCTAGTTATTCATTTAGATGGCTTGCTGCTCATCAAAATTGTAAAGTTATTTTAAGTGGAATGTCTAGTTTAGATCAAGTTAAAGAAAATATTGAAATATTTAATCATTTAACTCCACTTAATACATATGAAAAAGTAACCATTAAAGATATTAAACATTTAATGCTAAAAAACTTTAAAATTCCATGCACTAAATGCCGATATTGCATGCCATGTCCAAATGGAGTAAATATTCCATTAAATTTCTTTTTATATAATTTATACAACTTTAATAAAGATATAAAAATGTTTTATAAACAATACACAATATTAACTGATGATAGAGCTAGTAGTTGTGTAAATTGTAAATTATGTGAAACAAAGTGTCCTCAAAAAATTAAAATTCCTGAATTATTAAAAGAAATAGCAGAATTTTATGATTCGTTAGAGGTTAAATAATAATGTCTAAATATTATTTTGCTTATGGATCTAATTTAAATCTTGAACAAATTAAACACCGCTGTAAAGATGTAATTAAAGTTGGATCAGTAATTTTAAAAGGATATGAATTAGAATTTAGATATTATTTAACAATTAAAGAAAATAAAAATAGTGAAGTTCCACTAGGTATTTTTAAAATATCTAGTGATGATGAACTAAATTTAGATATATATGAAGGCTATCCTCGTTTTTATAGAAAAGAAGAATTAAGTATTGATTTTAATGATGAGAAAATAACTGGTATTATTTATATAATGAATGAAAATACAAGAAAAATAATGCCTCCAAGTCAAACATATTTAAATACATGTTTAAAAGGTTATCAAGATTTTGATTTTGATGAAAAATATTTAAGATTAGCATATAAAAATAGTTTAAGCGAAGTTAGAAAATAATTTTTCTAATCTCTATAATTGCGTACTTTTTATTATTTGTATATCATAAAAAATCCTTACTAAAAGTGCTAAAAAGTGTTAGTATATTATTATTGTGAAAGGGCTTTCATTTTATTATGAAAAATAAAATAATAAAAGCGTGTGCTTTATTAACGCTAATAATTACTAGTATTACTTCATGTGATAATACAACAAGTGAAGACAATAATTCTTCTAATACCACTTCATATTTAGATACGTCGGTTACTAATACAACAAGTGGTGTTACAACTACTACATCAGATGGTGGGGATGAAGTAATTAATCGAGATTATACTGATATTCCTCCAGTTAATGTTACTATTAGATTTCATAATGAATCTAATTCATATGATAATTTAAGATATTGGTTATGGACTGATACCGTTGAACTTGACCAAGAGATTGAAAAAACTGGTGTTGATGATTTTGGAATGTATTATACATTTAATCCAGATGAATTATTTGGAGAAGGTGTTGCCGATAAAGGTTTTTATTTCTTAATTAAAGAAGCCGGAACTTGGAATGGAAAAACAACTGATACTCCAATAATGTATGAAGATTATAAACCTTATTTAGTTGATGGTGTATCAACACTAGAATTATTTGCTGTTAGTGGAACCTCTGGTAGTTTAGATATTTTTGATAATAAAAAAGATGCTCTTGGAGATAAAATGAGTGTTAATGAAGTAATTGATGATTTTAAAAAACTTCATTTAGTTGGAACAAACGCTATTAAACGAGTTAGAGTTTATCGTTATGATTCAACTTATTATGCACTACCTGAAAATCAACAAAATATTTTAAGAACTAAATATAAAATATTTGATGAAACTTATACACAAGAAGAAAATGTAACAGAAATTAATATTCCAATTGAAGATTTTAAATTTAATTATACATATGAAGTTAGAAGTAGTTTTCATAGCGATCAATTTAAAACAAAAATATCTACTGTAACATATCAAAGCTTATATGATAGTGAAGAATTTTCATCTCTTGTTTATAATGGTGATGATTTAGGTGCTGTAGTAGCTAGTGATAAAGAAAGTACAACATTTAAATTATGGGCACCAACTGCATCTTTAGTTAGATTAAGTTTATATAAATATGGAAATGATTCTTCATTTGAGGATGAAAATTTAACAACTACTCAAAAAAGTGAATATGATTATCCATATATTAATTATAATATGGAATTAACTAACACCGGAGTATGGCAATATACTGTAGATGAAGATTTAAATGGTGTTTATTATACATATACAGTAATTGGAAGTATGGGCAATAATAAAGTAGTTGATCCATATGCAAAATCAGCTGGATTAAATGGTGTTAGAGGAATGGTAGTTGATTTTGAAAGTGATGAATTAAAGGATGAAGAATTTGATAAAGTTCCACAAGTCTGGAACGGAGTTGAAGGCTATGATATTATTTCTAGTCAAGATTTAATAATTTCAGAAAATCATATTAGAGATTTAACAATGGATGAAACTTGGTCAAATAGAGAAGAAGATCAAGATTTAAAAGGTACATATTTAGGTTTTGCAAAATCTGGAACTACATATACTGATACTGAATCTGGCGTAACTGTCAAAACTGGAGCAGATCACTTAGAAGAATTAGGTGTTAATGCTATTCAAATTCTTCCATTTTTTGATCAAGATAATTATGAAATAAATAGTGCTTATAACTGGGGTTATAATCCACTTAATTATAATGTTTTAGAAGGTAGTTATTCATCAAATCCAAAAGATGGATTTGCTAGAATTAAAGAATTTAAACAACTTGTTACTCATTATGCAAATAATAAAAATCATACAAGAATTATAATGGATGTTGTTTATAATCACGTATCAAAAGTTGCTTTAAGTAATTTTTCTTTAATTGTTCCATATTATTATTTTAGAGTTGATGATGAACTTAATTATTTAGATGGAGCTGCATGTGGTAATGAATTTAATTCTCAAAGACCAATGGCATCTAAGTTTATTGTAGATAGTGTTACTTTCTGGGCATCAACATATAAGATTAAAGGATTTAGATTTGATTTAATGGGATTACTTGATGTGAATACCATGATTAAAGTAAAACAAGCTTTATATGAAGTTGATCCAGATATTGTAATTTATGGTGAACCTTGGAGAGCAGATGGTGTTTGGGATAATACTGAATATGCTTTAAAACCTCAAGTTTATTCAATGCTTTGGGATGGTTATAACGGTACAAGAGGTCAAGTTGGTGGATTTAATGATGATGGAAGAAATGCCTTAAAAGGAAATAATGATCCAGGTTATGGATTCATTTCAAAAGGTGAATCTGATATGACAACTGATATATTAAATCAAATGGCTAATATGTTTAAAGGTTCAACTAATTCAGGTGCAAATCCAAGACAAACAATTAATTATGCATCATGTCATGATAACTTTACATTATTTGATCAACTTAATTGGACTCTTTCTCCAGATGGAGGTACGACAAAACCAGATGAATATGAAGTTGCAAGAGCAAGTGTTGCTGTAAATGGCTTTATATTAATGTCAAATGGTGTTGCCTTTATTAATGGTGGAGAAGAATTATTTAGAAGTAAAGTTGAATACGATGATTCAGCACTTGAATCAACTTATAAGGAAATGTATGGAGAAAAAATTTCTCATAATTCATATTCTAGTAGTGATGAAACAAATGCTTATCAATATGATAGAAAAGTTAAATTCTTAGATTACTTTAATATGTATAAAGACTTAGTTAATTTAAGAAAAGAATTATATATGATTCCTTACCCAAATAATATTGATTCTACTGATGATATTGAAGTTTGGGATAATACTGCAAATACTACAAGACTTGCTGGATATAGAAGAGGTAAAGATAATGAAACTTATGTAATATTATTAAATGGAAGACATAATGGTTCATGGTTTACAAGTAATTCAAGACATCAAGGAAGTAGCTTTAGCGATCCAAATTTAAGTTTAATATTTAATAATTCATCTACATCTCCAGTATTCCATAGTGAAAATGGTGTTGATTATTATGAATTACAAGATATGTATCAATTAGTTATATATAAGAATAATAACTAATTATTTACTTATTTATTTTGAGGTTAAATTATGAAAAAGAATAAATTATTATTACTATCAACTTTATTTGTATTATTACTATCTTCTTGTGGACCAACAAATCAAGGTGAATCATCAACTACTACAAGTAATCAAACAACAACAACTACAACTACAACAACTACAACTACAAATACAACTATAACAATACCTCCAGGTCCAATTGAAAATTATGATGAATATGCCGATAGTTATAGTGAAGCAAATCACTTATATATTCATTATTTAAGACCAGGAGCAACTATTGAAGATTATAATCAATATGGTTTATGGATGTGGCCAATTGCAAAAGATGGTGTACTTTTTGCAAACTCTCTTCCTTCAACTATATCTAATCTTGGTGGTGCTGGTTGGGTTGATAGTATTGGAGACTCAGGTGAGCCAGTTGATCAAGCTGGAGCAATGATTGATATTGATTTAACTAAAATATATAAGTCTGGAAAAGCCGGGACAGATATTAGTTATGCCGATGTTAATAGAATTGGTTATTTAATTGTTCAACTTGATTCAATGGGTGGAGGAACTCACTGGACTAGTGATGGAGGAGCAGATTCATTTTTAGAAGATGTTCAAACATCTTTTAGAGATAATGGATCAATTCATGTATTTTTAGTTCAAGGTAGTGTCACATCTCCAAGATATTATTACAATGAAGAAGTTTATGAAAATCCAATTGCAAATGATACAACTGGTAAATATAGAAGTGAAAGTAATTTAGATTCAAGTACCTCAACTTATCCAAATCCAATTACTAGTCAAAAATTTAAAACAAGTGCAAAAGTTGGTTATCAAATATTTGTTCCATCATTTTGTGATTCTAATAATGATGGATATGGAGATTTAAGAGGCGTTATAAATAAACTTGATTATTTAAAAGAATTAAATGTTGATACTTTATGGTTATCTCCATTTTTAAAATGTAATTCATATCATGGTTATGATACAGTTGATTATTATGAAGTAGATGAAAAATTTGGTACCATGGATGACTTTAAAGAATTAATTTATAAAGCTCATCAAAAAGGTATCAAAGTTTTAATGGATTTAGTTATCAACCACACATCAACCTCATCAGTTTGGTTTAAAAAAGCTCAAAGAGGTGAAAAAGGTGTTGATAAATTTGGAAACGAATTTAATTATCGAGATTTATTTCATTTTAAATTTAAAGGTGATGTTGTAAATGGAGTAAAAGTTGAAGAATCTAGTGACTGGTATCAAGATGGAGAGTCAAATTATTACTATTTTGCAAAATTTGCAAGTGATATGGCTGAATTAAATTATGATAATCAAGTAACAAGAGATTTTGTTATTGATATGGCACTTCATTATTTAGGAATGGGTGTTGATGGCTTTAGACTTGATGCTGTTAAACATATTTATATGAAAGATGAAGTTGATCCAAAAGCAAGTGATGAAATTGAAGAAGATACTGGAACTAGAACTTATTTTGATGAAGAAATGAATGATTTTGTTACAACAGAATATGATTATTCAACAAATA
The DNA here is from genome assembly GCA_944349595.1 of uncultured Bacilli bacterium. Taxonomy (GTDB): domain Bacteria; phylum Bacillota_I; class Bacilli_A; order RFN20; family CAG-826; genus Alectryobacillus. The sequence goes on from CALVNF010000006.1 coordinate 48,505, forward strand.
AAACAAAAAATATTAATTTCTGGAAAGAATTTTCAATAAAATTAAAAGCACAATATCCAGATTGTTTCTTAACTGCGGAAAACTTAGATGGTTGGGATCAAAGAGTTGCCCCATATTATCAATCTTTAGATTCTCAATTAGATTTTTGTAATTATTATGATTTAGCAAATAACTTATTTGCAGGAATCTCTGGAATGGGAGCAAATACTTTAGTAGATAAAGTAAATAATAAAGATGATATATTTAGAAGTTATCGAAGTGATTATATTAATGCATCATTTACATCAAATCATGACTTATTAAGAGCAATAAACCATGTAAATGCTAAAAAGACTAGTGAAACTGGTGTTGAAGAAAATGTAAAAATAACTGGAAACACTACTCAATTAAATAAAGCTAAATTATATGCAGCTTTAACAATCTTACAACCTGGAGTTAGCTTTATTTATTATGGTGATGAACTTGGTATGTCTTCAAATACAACGGAAGATATTCCAGATATTGCTGGAAATACAAATAATATAGATAGATATTATAGACAAGCATTTAAATGGGCCAATGTTGATGAAAGACCAAATTATAGTTTTGCAGGTGGTTATGATATTAAATATGATGAATATAATATGCAATTAGATAATCTTGATCTTCAAAAAGAAGATCAAGATTCAATGTTTAATTTCTATAAAGCAATTTGTGAAATTAAAGGATCATCTGACTTCCCAAGTAATGGAGATATGGTTGCGTATAAATATGATGTAGCACTTCAAAATTGTTATCATTATGTAATTAATCCTAGTGAAAGTTATCAAAAAACATATAAAGTTTGGGTTAATATTGGAAATAGTAGTGTTGATTATGATATTGGAGATGCGGAAGTAGTATTTAAATATAATGCAAGTGATACTTCACTTAATCAATATGGTTTAGTTGTCGTTAAGGAGTAAAGATATATATATGAAAAAGTTGGTATTAATTTTAAGTTCTTTATTAGTATTAACATCTTGTGGTAATACTAATAGTGATAATTCAATTAAACAAGAATTAAAAAATAATCAATTAGCTCAAATGCTTGAAGAAAATCAAGTTATATTAAACTTAACTCCAAATGGTTTATATAACGGAGCTAAGGGTAATAATTTAGAAGATTATTATGTTGAAAATGGATTATTATTAACTCTTAATGTAGGTGATACATTACCTGAAAAAGATGAAATAACCTCAAGTGTTAAAGATAATGAATTTGCTGGTTGGGCTTATATTAATGATGAAGATGAAACAATATCTTATACAACATCTGTTATTGAAGGTATAAAGATGTATCATGCAACTTGGAATTATACTGGAGATTATAGTGATATTGGAAATCAAACAAGTCAAACTACTACAACTAGTAATCCAACAACTGATACTACAACAAATACTGATACAACTAGTAGTACAAGTATAAATGAAAATCTTGAAACGATTTACTTTATTGATCAAGGTTGGTGGAATGATTATGCAGCAGCTACCGGTATATATTTATTTGATGACGATAACAATCCTAAAGTAGCATGGCCTGGAGAAGCAATGAGTATTGCAAAAGAATATGATTCTACTCTTAAACGAAATGTTTGGTCATTTGAAGTAGATGTTAGTATTTATAATAATTTAATATTTGTTAGAGGTGAAGTAAAAGATGGAACTTTTATTTCATGGAATAAACAAACAGTAGATATTAAATATGAAGAAGGTAAAAATGCATATTTATTATGTGAAACTGGGGATGTTAGCAATGGTGATGAAAAAGCTACTGTTACATCTGGAGTTTGGGATAACGAATATGGACTTCTTTAATTAATTATTTAGTTATTTATATAATTTATATCTAATTATACATTTCTAATGATAATTAGATATTAAGTTATTAAATATAAAAAATTGTTCGGAGGAAAATAATATGAACAAAAGAAAGAAAACGCTACTAGCATTGGGTATGGTTCTTGCTCTTGCTGGTATAGCAACATCAAGTGCTTTTATTTATAAAGCAGCAACTGAGAGTGTTTCTGGTAATTTAGATTCAGCTATTTATTTAGACTGGGGAGATGATGAAGAAGGCTTTAAAGCAGATCCAGGTACAATGATTTATGGTGAATCTAAATTTAAATCATTAACAGTTAAAGCACCACAAATGTCTGCAAGCATAACTAGTGGTACAGTTGATTTAACTTTCACATTAGCTACAAATGATGGCTTTATGGTAGAAGTATCAGATAAAGACTTTACAAAAGGTTCTGTAACGGCTGAAGATATTTTATTCACAGTTGATAAGGACAACTTAGATGAAACAATGAGCTTTTCTGTTACAGAATTTACAAATGACATCACATTATATTTTAGATTGTCATTAAGTCATCCACCTGTAAAAGGTCAAGAAGAATTAGAATTAAGTGCAACATTTAAGGCATCATTAACTTACAATAATGTTGGTGTAGCTAATTATACAATTAGCGAAGATGGTATTACAGCTGTAGCATAATGGGAGGATATGAAGATGAATAAAAAATTATTAGGTTTATTAGTTGCTTCTGTCGGTTCAGTTGCTGCTGTTTGCACATCATTAGCTTTATATATTAGTGCTCCAGATGATGCAGGTTTTACAGTTGGTATTTCAACAGATACAGATGTAGCTTACACAATTACAAAACAAGAAGTTGTAACAAATAATACAACTATTAATCCAGGTCAAGGATTATCAGTTGAATATAAGTTAGGTGCAAAATTAGGTGATAACTATACTCAACCATACGTAACTGGAAAATTAACAGTTACTGTTAGTGGTAATAAAGATGCACTTAAATATCTCCAAGGTGGAATGAAATTAACTTATGAACAAACTCCAGGAGATGAAAATGCTTCTACATATTTCTTTAATGGAGAAGATCAAACTATCTTTAATACATTAACATTAGCTCCAGAAGGTGATTATTCATCATTAACTGGCGTATTAAATGCAACTGTTGATGGAACAAGCGGAACAAAAGCAGTTCTTTCATTAGGTTTAACAGAAGATGGAAAAACTAACTTCTTAAGTGTTGCTGAAAGTGAATTAACTATTAATATCTCATTTGAAGAAGTCGGTGATGATTATCAATCAGCATATCTTGTTGGTGGTATGAATGGTTGGGCTGAAGAAGATGCTTATAGAATGGTTCCTAACATTTATTCATCCACTGCCTTTGAATGGATGTGGGTTGGAAGCAGTACATTACTTCCAGAAGGTACTGAATTTCTAGGTAAAATTGGAGATACATATTCACATCCTAATAATAATCAAAAAGCACCTGCAAATGTTGACATTATTTATTGGGGTGGTGGCAATGTTGCAAGTGGATCTAAATGGGAGGTTAACACCACTACTGGAGGTCAATAATTAAATTAATAATTCCTAAGGACTTCGGTCCTTAGGAATTTCTTGTAATTATTTGTTTATTTAATTAATATATTATTTTGTAATATATATGAAGGTTTTATTTAATATATATAAATGGTTTATTTATATAATTTTAATATTGATTATTGGAAGTTCATTATGGAATATAATTGATAGAGCTAGTGGATATAACTTTTCTTGTTTTGGTTTAAGAAGTTGTGTTATATCTTCTGATTCTATGTCATATGTTAGTGAATCTAATAAAGAATCATTAGAAGGTATTGATAATAGATTATATAAAAATGATCTTATTTTTAATATGGAAGTAAATTCTATAGATGATCTAAAAGTAAATGATGTAGTTACATATGTTACTGATAATAATCAATTAGTAACTCATAGAGTATATGAAATAGTAATTAAAGATGATAAAGGATATGTAGTTACAAAAGGTGATGCAAATAATACTGTTGATGGTTTAATTCCATTTGAAAATATTAAAGGTAAATATGTAGCTAAAATTCCTGGTATTGGAATAATAACTTTATATATTAATTCATATTATGGATTATTTGGTATTAGTTTTGTTTTGTTTTTTATCTTTTTAGGTTTATATATTGCTGAAGATAAAAAAGATGATGAAGAAAATAATAATAATAAAGATAATGTAATAGATAAAAAACAAAACAAATATTATTTAAGTTTTAAAAATATATTTAATGATGAATTTAATAAATATATAAATGATAATACGGAGGATGTTAATAATGCCTAATAAATCAAATAAATTATTAATAACTTCTATAATATCTATATTTAGTTTATTTACAATATCTTTAACAAGTTCATTATTTATTAGTGTTCCAGATGATGATTTATCATTTAATATGATTGGAAAAGCAACTAGTAGTGTTAATGAAAATATAGTTACAATATATTTTGTTGAAAAAAAATATTGGCATACTGGAAGTCCAGATACATATATATATTGTTTTAATAGTGAAACATCTGCAATTAATAGTTCTTTTCCAGGACTTCCAATGGAAGAAGTTACTTATGATGCAAGTTATGATAATGGTAATGGAAGAAAACTAAGATCATATGAATTTGATACATCTCTATATGATACAATGATTTTTACAAGAGTTAATCCTAGCTTTGTTCCTGGAAGTCATTTTGATGAAAATGATAATTATATGTATTGGGGTGGAAAGACTGAAAATATACCATATAATGCTTCATATAATTTATATGCTACAAAAGATGGTGGTAGTTTATATAGTGGAATGCAAGTTGATTGGTTGGTTTTTAATCCTGATGACTGGGGTTTATAATAAGCTATAATTTTTAAACATATTTGTAATAATTCTATTTATATTTCAACACTTAATACATTAATATTTACAATTTTTAATCAATATACAAAATAATTTTTTTATTTGTGATAAAATTTGTATTTAATTACTATAAATATTCCCTTTTTATCATACCAAATATTTTTTAAATAATAAGTTTAAAATAAAAAAGCACAATTTATAAAAAAATATTGACAATATATAAAACTATTTATTAAAATAAAAAAATAAAGGAGATTACGATATGTTGCTAAAGGGATTTTTCATTTTAAGCATTTTATTTAATTTAAAAGGAATTTATTATAATAATAAAAATATAACGAGTAATCTTCCAAGAGAAAATAATATTCTTTATTTTGATGATGGTGATAATGGTGGTGATAATAGCGATGGTGATGATGGTGATGGAGAAGGTGGAAAAAACTTTCCGCCAGGAGGGATTCCTGGCATTGGAGGAAATAAAAACGATTATATTGATCCTAGTTTTGATGGGAAAATAGATGGAAATATCAACAAGCCAAATGACACTGATGCTATTGATTCAAGATTAAATCCTGGAATATCTTACAGTAAAAGGTTTAACGTACAATATTTTAAATATTTAAAAGATAATATTATACAAAACGACAGCAGCATCTGTGGTTATACTGCAATGAGTATGCTTTTTTCTTATTATGATAATTACTGGAATGATAATTTTTTACCGGATAAATATGAATCGAGTTCATCATTTTATTCAGAAAAAAGTTTATGGACTGTGTCACCAGGATGTGACAATAAAAGAGACGGAGGACCGTTAATTATTGACGATTCAATGACAGAAGACGAAAAAAATGATGCAGTTAAAGATTTTTACGATAAGAATGTAATAGCAGGAGGATTATTTGGTGAATTGTTAACTATCGCCAAGAGACTAGGTTATATAGAGTTTAAAAGTCCAGAAAATGATCATTATCAGACTTCGTTAGGAGTTTCTTTAGGTTTAATGGTTGATGTTATTACTGAATATCTTAACCGATATATTGGTTCAAGAAATTTTACATTGAATGTAGAAGAAATTGATAGTAGCATTTATTCTCAATATATTGATTATATAGATAATAATTTAGAATCGGATTCCATTCTAGAAATTTTTAAAAATGAACATAATAGATTAATATCTTTATTATATGATGTTGTTTCAAAAGGAATACCAGTAATTGCTGGAGGAAGAACAAAAGACGGTTATGGTCACGCTGTTATAATATATGATGTATATATTGACGAAAATAATAATAAAGTATTGGTTACAAATATGGGACAAATGAATTTAAAACAACAAGTTAATTTTTTTGATGAGTTTAATGTGTTGACCGATTTTTATTACTTAACTTTTCCTGAAAGTTTTAAACACGAATGTTCAAATAATTTCTTAGACTTTAAAAGAAACATAAATCTTTGTTCATGTAAATTATCAACGCATATACATGATTATAATTATCAATACATTGATAGTGAGATACATTATCAAAAATGTTTTTGTAAATACGTTTATTGTAATGAACATATATATGACCATGAAACATATATAAATGCAAAACTATATGGTTTATGTGAATGTGGTGCAGTAAAAAATACAAACGACACACCAATTGCGATACCTACTGGAAAGGAGAAAGAATATGTATAAGAAATTTTTAAATCTATCTTTGCTAGCTTTATTAAATTTTTCATTAATATCTTGTAGTGAAACTTATTATGAAATTACATTTCAAAGAGTAGAAGTTATAAATAATAAAATTACTTTTACTGATAAATTTATTCGAAATTTAAAAGAAAATACAGAAATATGTGGAGGTAATTTTTACGAGGAAGAAAATGTATACGGAGTAGAAGAATTGTTAGAATATGAAGAGAAATTAGTCCCTCCAGATTTTAAAGACAAAGATTATACTATCTATCATTTAGTTGTGTTTGATGATTACGTAATGATAAACGAATCTCAAATCATAGGAAATTTTTCTTATTACGATTTTTCTCATATAGTAAAAGAAGATGCAACTATATACTTTTATAGTTTTGATGAATTAGTAAAAAGGGAGTTTTAATTTATGAAGAAAATATTATTTTTATTATTAATAAGTATATTAATAAGTTCTTGTTCAAAAAATAACGAAAATACAACACTTCCTGGTGATGATTTAACCCCAAATCCAAATATTACCGTAATAGATTTTTATCAAATTGAAAGAGAAGTTTCTTTTGATAAAGAAGATTATTTAAAACCATTAAGTGTTTATAATGTTATGATTTTAGGATATAAAGGACATGGTTCAGTTAGAAATCCTGGAATGGAATTAAGTTTTGAAACTTTATATAAATTTGAGGTTAATTTTGAAATTAATGAAAAATACAAAAGCGAATCCTTATTTACCGTTAATTATTTTAAAATGACAAAATATGATATATTAGAACACATTACGTATTTTAAACAAGGTGCATTTCAGGCTAATTTATATTTTGAAATAGTACCTTATGATTCTTAATGTTTTTAATATTTTTGTTTTATTAAGTTTTACTAATATATCGAACTAGTTTTAGTTATTAGAAACATTTATAATTTTAAATTTTTAAAATATATAGTTATTTTTATTAATTAAATTACAAAAAAATTTAAATTACATTTTAACTTTTAAAATTGTCAATGAAGATTAAGATTATTATTAGATTGTTTATATAAATAAGAGATAAATAAAAAGGAACCGTAGTTCCTTTTTTATATTATTTATTATTTTGAGATTTTAACGTAAACCGTAATTGCCATCCCAAACTCCAGATGTAACAGTAGCTTTTTCATCACCTTTGCTAGTATCCCCAGTTTCACATAATAAATATGCATTTTTACCTTCTTCATATTTAATATCTACTGTTTGTTTATTCCATGAAATAAAAGTTCCATCTTTTACTTCACCTCTAACAAATATTAAATTATTATAAATACTAACATCTACTTCAAATGACCAAACATTTCGTTTAAGAGTAGAATCATATTCTTTTGCAATAATCATTGCTTCTCCAGGCCATGCTACTTTAGGATTGCCATCATCATCAAATAAATATATGCCAGTAGCTGCAGCTGATTCGTTCCACCAACCTTGATCGATAAAGTAAATTGTTACAATATTTTCATCTGGATCTGGTGCAGTACCTTTTTCAAAAATACCTTCAACTGTATTTCCATTTAATGCCATATTGACAGTAACTTTATTAGCAGCACTAACGTTATGTTCAACACCATTAACTTTAATTGCTTTTGCAACATATCCTTCATCTGGAGTTGCAGTATAAGTTACTGTTTGACCATATTTAACTTCATCGGCACTAACAGTAACAGTGCCTCCAGTTACTTCAGTGATTGTTGATGTATATGATTCTCTCATTGGTTGCCAATCTGTATCAACATAGGCTTTTGCAGTAACTTCTGCATAATCTTTAGATTTACCATCGTCGAAATTATACCATTTAGCATCATCACTTAATTCATATAAGGTTGTTGTTTCATCAAACTTAATATCGCTAGTTTGAGCTCCCCAATAACCAATTGATGTATCATGCCAATCTTGAGTTTCTTTATCAAATTCAGAATTCATTCTAACAAATTTAAATGAATCATATAATGTTGTATTTAAATCAAAATATCTAAGATTTCTACCAGCTCCATCTTGATAGAATGGATCCCAGATATCATGGCTCATAATTTCACCAGGCCATACATTATCAATTTTATTTGTTTCATCATTTGAATCCCAAGCATAAACAAATGTAGCAGCTCCGCCTTGATGCCACCAAGTTTTATCAACAAAATAAATTCTAACTATCTTATCTTGTTGTTTTTCAAACATACCTTCAACTTTATTACCATTTAGTGGCATGTTAACAGTTACTTGATTATTTTCATCAACTGGGTATTCTTTATCATTAATTTTAATACCTAATACTTTATAATTTTCATCTGGAGTAGCAGTATAAGTTACAGGTTGGCCATATTTAGTTTCGTTTTCACTAGCAGTAACACTTCCTCCAGTTACTTCGCTAATTGTAGAAGCATATGATTTTCTCATTGGAGACCAAACTCCATCATCATAACTGCTTGCAGTTACTTCAGCATAACCTCGAAGTGCTTCATCAGTTGAATCTTTCCATTTAGCATCATCACTTAATTCATATAATGTAGTTGTAGAATTAAATGATAAATCATCAGTTTCAGCACCTAAATAATATTCGCTTTCATTAAATTCTGTTGTTTCTTTGTCAAATGCATTTTTAATTCTTACAAATTTAAATGAATCATATAAAGTAGTATTAAATTCAAAGTATCTAAGATTTCTTCCAGCTCCATCTTGATAGAATGGATCCCAGATATCATGATTCATTTTTTCTCCTGGCCAGACATTTTCTATAGAAGTATCTTTTGAATTCCATACATAAATATATGTTTCTGCGGCATCTTTATGCCACCATTGTTTATCAACAAAATAAATTTTTGTAAATCTATCTTCTAATTTCTCAAAAACACCTTGTACTTTATTGCCACCTTCAGCCATGGTAGTTGTATAAGTAGTAGTGTTTTCTTCTAATTGATATTCTTTTTCATTAATTATAATTGCTTTTGCTTTATATCCAATATTAGCTGTTAATGTATAAGTAATTGTTTCTCCAGCAATTGCACTTTCTTTATCAACGCTAACACTTCCACCTTCACTTGGAATTATTGTAGAAGTATATTGTTCAGCAGCTTTCATAGTGAATACACCTTGAACTGTTAATCCACCTTCAACCATTGTAGTTTCATAAACAGTAGTAGTGAATTCTTTTGTGACATTATTTACAATTAAACCTTTAATTTCATATCCTTCATTTGCTTGAAGTCTAAATTGAATCTTATCTCCAACTAATCCTTCCATTGGAGATGCAGTTACTGTTCCACCTGTTGTATCTTTAATTGTTACTTTATAAACTTGAGGAACTGGTGGAAGTTCACTAAATTGACCTTGAGCTTTTAATCCACCTTCAACCATTGTAGTTGTATAAGTATTATCGGCTGTTAAAGTTACAGATTCATCATTAATTAACAATCCTGTTACTTCATATCCTTCATCTGCTTTTAAAGTGAATGTAATTTCTTCTCCAACTTCAGCTTTCATTAAAGATGCAGTTAGAGTTCCACCAACACTTTCAATAATATTTACATCATATAATGTTGGAGGGATTACTTCAAATAATCCTTCAGCTGTTAAACCACCTTCAGGCATTGATACTTTTACTTGGTTATTAGAATCAACTGTTTTTATTTCATTATTAACTTTAATTCCTTTAACACTATATCCTTCATCTGGGGTTGCTGTATAAGTTATGACCTCACCAACGAGAGCCTTAGACTTATCTTGAGTAACTTTACCACCAACTGAATCTAATATTACACTTTCATAATAAGTTTCAATACTAGTTGTGGTAGTAGTTGTAGTTGTTGTACCTGTGGTAGTACTAGTAGTCGTTGTACTTGTAGTAGCAGTAGTTGTTGAAGTTGTGCTAGTATTAGTTGTAGTTGTACTAGTAGTTGTTTGATTACTTGTTGAACTTGTCATACTAGTTGGATTATCTGATGGATGACAAGAAGTAATTAATAAACTTGCAACAAAAAGACTGCCAAATAAAGCAAAAATTTTTCTTTTCATTGAATTCTCCTCTTCATTTTTACTTAATACTTTAATATTTTACCTTATTTTTTAACTAAAATATATAAGAATTAGCGGATTTTTCGATTTAATTTAACTAAAATAATTAAGTTTTGATATATAAATTTACAATTTCTAATAATAAAATAAATCATAAATATAAATAGATTATTAATTACTTATTAAAAAAATAGTGAGGTTTTGCAGACTTTTTAATAGTATAAATTGTTATTTTAATTAAGTTTTATATTTGATATAATAATAAAGCTTATCAAGAACTAACTAAATATATGTGAAATAAGTTAGTAGCAACTCTATTATTAATAATTAATAGTAAGTGCTTCATATAAGCAATTAGATTATACTAAATAATCTATTGAACGATAAGCTTGTAGAATAGTAAAGTAATTTCTTCAAGCTTTGAAGAAATTTTTTTATATAAAGAGGTTTATTTATGGAACAAAAATTATTATTTACTAGTGAATCAGTATCAGAAGGGCACCCTGATAAAGTATGTGATCAAATTGCAGATGCTATATTAGATGAATGTTTAAGACAAGATAGTAATTCTAGAGTTGCTTGTGAATGTCTTGCTACTAAACAATTTTTATTAATTGCTGGAGAAATTACAACTAATGCAAAAATTAATTATAAAAAAATAGCTCGTGATGTTATTAAAGATATTGGCTATGATAAAAAATGTTTAGGTTTTGACTATAAAAACGTAAAAATTAAAGTAAAAATTAAACAACAAAGTAATGATATAGCTCTTGGAGTAAATAAAGAAAATAAAATGGAACAAGGAGCTGGCGATCAAGGTATTATGTTTGGTTATGCAACAAATGAAACTAAAGGTTATATGCCTCTTGCAATATCAATTGCTCATAAATTAGTTAGAGTTGCATCTAATTTAAGAAAATCAGGTGATTTTAAACATGCAAGACCAGACATGAAATCTCAAGTTACAATTGATTATACAGACTCAAATAATATTAAAATTGACACAATTTTAATGTCTGTTCAACATGATGATAATATTGATTTAGAAGAATTTAGAAAATATATTCATGATGAAATAATGGTAAAAGTAGCTAAATCTTTTAATTTAAATACTGATTTTGTTTCATATATTAATCCAACTGGTAGATTTGTAATTGGAGGACCAGAAGGTGATACTGGTCTTACTGGAAGAAAGATTATAGTTGATACTTATGGTGGAGCTTCAAGACATGGTGGAGGTTCATTTTCTGGAAAAGATCCAAGTAAAGTTGACAGAAGTGCTGCATATTATGCAAGATATATGGCTAAAAATTTAGTAGCAGCTGGAGTTGCTGACAGATTAGAAATTCAATTATCTTATGGAATTGGATTAGCTGATCCAATTAGTATTTCTTTATCAACATTTAAAACTTCTAAATATAGTGATGAAGTTATATTAAAAATAATCAACAAAATTTTTGATGCAAGACCATATAGTATTATCAAACAATTTTCTTTAGATAAACCTCATTTTAAATACAAAGATACAGCTAATTATGGACATTTTGGAAGAGGTGATTTAAATCTTCCTTGGGAAAAATTAGATAAAGTTGAACAAATTAAAAGATTATTAAAATAAATAATAATTAACAATACAAAATATTTGTGGTGCAGATTGAAAAATCGCCTGTTCTATGATATAAAATAATTGTGAAATTAGTCACTTCTAAAACATTATTGCTATTACTTTTATTAAACATACAAGGAAGTTGTTTTGCTTTTGCTTATAAAGAAAATAGGCAAAACATTGAAAATAAAATATTTGTAAAAGAAGGCAACAATAGTTACAAATATCAAAATTGCGATTTGGCAGAAATTGAAAGTAATAAAGATTTAAATGATTATTATCAAATTATAATTAACTTAAATAATAAAGAATTTGATGATTTTATTTCATCAAATTCATTATCAAATAACGCTCTAATGAAATCTAATTTATCTTTTAATTTAAATCTTTTTGATAAAATTTCTTTTAAAAATTATGAAAGTTATTTTATAAGTAAAACACTTCCTATTCTTATTTATAACTATGATAAAATAGATGATTTAAATGTTGATATTAATAAGCTTAGTTCTATTAACAACACTTTTGTTAATAGTGTTTATATTTTAAAAAACTCAAATAATAGTTCCTATGAGGATGAGACATTAGAAAATATTTTAGAAAATAATAAATTATATGATGATGGTGAAGATTATCCTATAAATGAAGCATTAAGTGACATAGAATTTGATTTTAATACTAAATATGATGGAACAGGTGTAAAGATTGGTTTTATAGAAAGCGGAATTCCAAAAAGTGAATATTTAAATGATATTAAATATGTTATAAATCCTGATTCTACTTACAGAACCTCACATGCAAGTCAGACATTATCAATTGTAAAAATGATATCTCCTGAATCTGATTTTTATTTTGTTTCATTTACTAATGCTGAAGGTAATGATGACTATACAAAATATATGAATTGTATTGACTGGCTAGTTTCTCAAAATGTAAATGTTATAAATTGTAGTTTTGGTTCACGCGATAGTTATAATTTACTTAGTGCTTATACAGATAAAATTATTTCAAATTATAATATTTCTTTTGTAGCGGCTTCTGGAAATACACGTTTACTTGATAATAATGGAGAGGTCGTAAATGGAATAAAAAAAGATAAATGGGATGCATATTGCTGTTATGCCCCATCTAATTCTTACAATGCTATATCAGTAGGTTCTTCTTCAAAAAATAATTATGTAAGTTGTTTTAGTACCAATGGATTTAAATTTAATGATATTACTTTTAATTATGAAAAAGAAAATAGTGGTTACAATAGCAATGTTGAATTTGATGAATTAATGGTCAAACCAGATATAATTGCTCCTGGAGATCAACTAACTGGTTTGTCAAATTTCGAACCTTTAAGTGGTACCAGTTTTAGTACACCAATTGTTACTGGTATAGTATCTTTATTAATGCAAAAGGATTCGAATTATAAAAAATATCCTGAATTAGTTAAGTCTACTCTCATTAACTCAACAAACAAAGTAAGAAATAGTTTGATCTTTGATAGAGAGGCAGGATTTGGTATTATTTCATTTGAAAAAGCAATGAATACAAAATATTTTTATCCTATAAGTAATGTTTCTCATGATAAAATTCTTGATGTTTTTTATAATTTTAATTTATATATTGAAAACACAAAAGAAGTAAACATTTCAGTGAGTTCAATTTATAATTCAAATGGGGAATTAGATATTGAATTTCCTAAACCTGACATTTATGGTTTTACTAGCTTTGGACAAAAAATTGGGGAATCAAAAAGTGTTTATTATGCTGCAAAATTTAGACATTCTAATTTTTCGGGTAATCTTAATTTTATATTTCAATTATTAAATAGAAGTGTGCCTAATAAAGAAGGATATCGTTATTGTGCAACGTATCAAATTTTTTAGAAAGGAGTTAGTTTATGAAATTATTATTTAATTTATCTAAGATCATATTTTTAATTCCAATTATGTTTTCAATAAGCGGATGTAATATTAAAGAGGAAGTTTCTGACTTAAAAATTGAAGCTGAAAAAGCAATTTGGATTAATTATGATGATAACGGAACTTCTTTTTATGATATTTTAATTGATACAGACGGAAACCCTAATGATATTAAATTTGAATATTCTCATGATGGTTATATTGAAGTAAGTCATTTAAGAGATAATGCTTTTAGAGTAAAACAATTAAAAATTGAAAATAAAACAATAACTTTAAAAGCAAAATTAGGAAATAAAGAAGATAGTATTAGGGTACATTTAGTTTATAAGTTGGAAGAAGCAGGAAATATAATTTCTGATTATTTATGGTATTACGTTGCTCCAGGTTATACTTATGACATGATGTGGAGGACTGAAGAAAGAAATTGTGGATTTGCAGTAGAATTATATGACTATAATTATTTTAGCAATATTGAAATTGTTGAACAAAATAAAATTAAAACTCTTAAAGAAGGACAATTTTTCTTTATAGCTAGGATAGGCGATATTTATAATACTTTTGTTATGGAAGTCAGCGATAATGTTAAATATGATCCTAATCCGACAGAACCAATGCCTTATGATCCAGGAGATGTAAACATGCCTCCTGATGGGGAATATGGCGACTTATAATAATTGAAGGTGATAAATTATGCTTAAAAATATTATTAAAAAAATATCAAAAATAGTTCTCATACCAGTATTTTTAGTGTTTTTTACATCTTGTGATAATCAAAAAGATTTATATTTTAAAATTGATGGAAGCAATGTTATTTGGGCCAAATCATTTTTTAGATTTAAAATTGACACAAATATTGATTTAAAAGAAAACGAAGTTGAATTTATATCAAATAATTTTTCATGGTTTTTTTACAATGAAACTCAATATGTTAATAATGTTTTTAGTTTAAGTATTATGAATATATATGGAGAAAGAGGAACTGCTTTTTTAACTGTTAAATGTAATGGTTTTGAAGATACACTCAAAATACATTATAAAGCTTATGATGAATTTGAGCTTCTAGAAACATCAAAAGTGTTAGAATCTGGTAAAACATATGATTTTGATTGGAATTTTATCAATAGTGATTTAAATGATTCAAAATTTGCAATTGAACTTTTTCCAATTCAAGGTTTAGACTGTTTTAATATTGTTGACCAATATAAAATTGAAACAATCAAACCAGGTAAAATAAAATTTGGTGCAAGAATTGATCAAAATATTAAAACTTATGAGTTTGAAATAATTTAATTTTGTAATTCAAAATGTATTATAAATTAATAAAAAACAAAATTACAAAATTAAGTGAAAGGTTGAGTGTATTGTGAAAAAACTTAAAATATTCTATTTATTACCATTATTGTTTTCTATATCCGGCTGCAAATTTAATGATAATTATATTGATATTAAAGAAGATAAAGCTATTTGGATTGGTTATGACGATAATAACCTTTCTTATTATGATTTTACAATTGATACAAATGGAAATTATGATAATATACAGTTCGCATATTCTGAAGAAAATTATATTGAAGTAAGTCATTTAAAAGAAAACGTTTATAGAGTAACACAATTAAAAAAAGAGAATAAAACAATTACTTTAAAAGCAAAATTAGGATATATAGAAGATAGTATTAGAGTGCATTTAGTTTATAAATTAGAAGATGTAACTGATATAAAAGTTGGTTATATATGGCGCGTGTTTGCGCCTGGTTATACTTATGATATGATGTGGAGAACAGAAAAAAACGATTGTGGTTTTGCCATTGAATTATATCCTATGGATGGCTTAGAATTTTTTGATGTTGTTGAACAAAATAAAATAAAAACTATAAAAGATGGTCGTTTTTGTTTTATTGCAAAAATTGGCGAATTTGAAAAAGTTTATAATATGGCGATACTTCATTATGTTCCATATAATCCAAAACCAGATAAACCATATGAGTATGATCCAGATCATGACATAAATTACCCTATCGGAGATGAACCTGGCGATCTATAATTACGTTTTTAGTTTATTTTATGTTTAAATATAAGAAATCATATCATATTATAGATTAAAATTTTCAAATTATTTTTTTATTAATGATTAATTAAAAAATGACAAAAAACAAATTTTTGTAATTGTTAAATTAAACCCTTAAATTATTGATTAGTCATTATTTTCATGATATAAAACAACTATGGAAAACGTTTGTAATAAACAATTAAAGTAAAATTTTATTAATTTGTAGATTAATTATTTTATTTACAAGTAATTAAAGGTGTGTTGTTTATGAAAAAACTCAAAATTATTTATCTTTTACCATTATTATTTTCTATAACAGGATGTGATTTTAATGTTAATTATATTGAAATTAAAACAGATGATGCAATATGGATTGATTATGATAATAGTGGGGCTTTTTATTATGATCTAATAATTGACACTGATGGAAATCCTAATGATATTTAGTTTGAATATTCTGAGCAAAATTATATTGAAATAAGTCATTTAAGCGATAATGCTTTTAGAATAAAACAATTAAAAAGTGAAAATAAAACAATAACTTTAACTGCAAAAATTGAAAATAGAAAAGATAACATTAGAGTTCATTTAATATGCATAATGGAATATGCTAGAAATATTACTTCTGATTATCTTTGGTATTATATGGAACCTGGATATACATATGATATGATTTGGAGAAAACTGGAATTGATTGTGGTTTTGCCGTAGAAATATCAGTTGTTCAAGTGATGTTGTAGAAGCTGTTAATCAATATAAAATTAAAACGCTAAAAGCTGGTAAAATTAAATTTGCTGCTCGAATTGATGAGAATATAAATATATATAATTTTGAAATTATTTAATAATTAACATAAAAAAATATTAAGGATTCGCATAGTTTTTTAAATTTATAATCATTAAATTTATTGCTTAAATTTTATATTTTTAAGTATTTTATTTTTATATTTTAATGTATAATTAAAATATATAAAAAAATATAAAGGAGACCAGTATAATATGAATATTCAAATAGTTGGAAAAAATATTAGCGTTACTGATGGTATTAAACAAGCCATTACTAAAAAATTATCAAAAATGGATAAATATTTTGATAATAAAGATGATAGTATAATGGCAAGAGTCGTTGTTAGAACTTACAAAGTTGGAACAAAAATTGAAGTTACAATTTTTACTCCTTATAATTATGATTTTAGAGCAGAAGTTACTGACAATGATTTATATGATGGAATTGATAAAGTAATTGATAAATTAGAAGGTCAAATGCGTAAACTAAAAACTAAATTAGATCGTAAAAAAGATAAAATTAGTTTAGGAAAAGCAGTAGTTTTAGAAAATTTAAAAGAAGAACAAACTGAAGAAGAAAATATGCAAGTTGTTCGTTCTAAATCAATTTATTTAGAACCAATTACATTAGATGAAGCAATTAAACACCTTGAAGCCCTTGACCATAGTTTTTATATCTACTTAGATAGTGACGATGAAAAAGTTTGTGTAGTATATAAAAGAGAAATGGGCGGATATGGAGTAATTGAAGTCGAAAATAAAGTAAGTGATTAATTAGAAAACTAAACAATAAAACAAAATACATTAAAAATGGCAGAAAAAGAATTTAAAGTTCTAGTTACTGATTTAGATGGTACTCTTTTTTATCCGAAAAGAAAATTAAGATTAATCCCTAAGAAAAGTATTAAATTTTTACAAGATTTTATTGATGAAGGCAATAAGTTAGTCATTGCTAGTGGGCGCAATTTTGAATTTAGTAAAAAAGTTATGAATAAAATCAAACGAAAAGTTGATTTTTTTGGATGCAATAGCGCTTTAATGTTTGATGGAGATAAATTGGTTTATGAAAAACATTTTGAAAATGATAAATTAATTGAATATCTTAATATGATTATTGACAAATTTGCTCCATCAAGTTTAGCAGTAATGACAGACAAAAATAATTTAGTTGTTTGCCCATTAAAATTTAAAGTCTTAACTAATATGTTTTATCCATTTTGGAGTTTATCTCAAGGGGTGTATAAAGAACCATATATATTAGTTAATAAAGAAAAGTTTTATAATATTTTAAAAAGTGATAAAATATTCAAAGTCATGATATTTTTTGGTTTGACTAAATTAGCTGAATCAAAGGCTACAATTGTTTCAAGCTATCTTAGAAAAAACGAAAAATTTTGTGAGGCTTCAAGTTCATCAATTTCAATTGAGTTAACTCCACTTGGTGTTAATAAAGGTGAAGGAATTGACATTTATGTAAAGAATCATAATTTAGATAAAGATCAAATTTATGTAATTGGAGATTCTGGAAATGATGTTCCAATGTTTAAAAAATATTATGAGCATTCATTTTGTATGTCACATGCAAATGCTGGTGTTCAAAAAAATGCAAAAAATATTATTAAACGATTTAGTGATTTAAAAGATTATTTATTATAATAATCTAATTAAATAGAACAGTGAGGGTATTATGGCAGAAGAAAATAAAAATGTTCAATCTCAAGACGGTGTTTTAATGAAATATAGTATGAGTAAAATTATTTTATCTTTTATTTATTATAATGGTTTAATTAGAGACACTCTTGAATATGTAATGAAAAAACCAACTTATGATGTTAATTTCTTTAAATACAAACAAAATGGTATTTTAAATGAAATTAAAGTTAATTCACCACTTAAAAGATTTATTGATGCAAATGGTGAAAATGGACAAAAATTATTAAAGAAAATTGAAGACTTTGGAGATTTAGTTTATGGTCCAAGTTCGACAATTTTAAAATTAGCTGATGATGGTTTAAGAGTTGATCATGCCCAACATATGGCAATTTTAGAAGCAGTTTTACCATTACATGAAGAACTTGAAAGTATTGTATTATTACATAAAAAAGCAGCATTAGAAAAAAATGAATTAGACGATTCAATTAATAAATTAATTGATGCTGATGAAAGATTTTATAGAGCAGTTGCACTACTTAGTCTCTTTTTTGAATTAAGAGATCAATTTGGTGAATTTAATAAAATTATGTCTGAAAATAAAGGACAAAGAAGTGCTGCAAGTAATTTTGTTGAAAAAGATATTGCTAAATTAGTTAATTTATTCAATTTAACAAAACAAAGAGCTACTTGTACAGATGTTATTTATACAAATGCTTTAGATGCATTAAACAATTTAATTGAAATGATGTCTGGAAGAAGAGATTTACCAAAAGGTTTAAAATGGAATGATGAAATGACAAATGTTTTAAAAGATATTAATACATTTGTTGGCGATGCAGAACCAAAATTTAAACAATTATATGAACCATTAGTTAGAGAAATGATTAATGATGCAAGAAAGGCAAAAGAAGAACAAGAAAAAAATAAAGCTCAAGTAAATACGGAAGCTAAGGAATAATTAATATGGCAAATAAAAAATTAACACTTGAACAAAGAAATAGAAGAAATTTAATTTATGAAATTACTGCATATGTAATTGCAGTATTATTAGTTTTATTTGGCTTAATTTTAATTATTTTATCAATTACTGGAGATTATTTAGAATATGGTAACTTTATTAAAATTGCAGAACAAAATACTCTTCCAATATTTGGTGTAAATGGTTTTTCTTGGAGATATTATGGTTTAATTTTAGTCGGTCTTGCTTTAGTAATTTATTTAATTACTGCATATGTTACATCTAAAAGTAAAGATCAAAAAACAAATCTTGAAGCTAGTAAATCAAAAAGAACTACTCTTAATCTTGAATCTCTTGAAAAGAAAAATGATTCAAGTGAAAATGAAGTAAAACAAAACTAAAATATAAAATAAATATAAGATTTAAAAAACGAGTTCAAAACTCGTTTTTTATATACGTATTTTATTGCAAAATAATTGACTGAGTGCTATAATTATTGCGTTAATTTAGTATATGAGAAAAAAAATTATTTTAATTTGCTCAAAATGCTTAGCAAGAAATTACACTACAACCAAAAAACAAACAAGTAGTGAAAGATTAGAAATTAAAAAATATTGCCCTCATTGTAATGAATACACCATTCATAAAGAGAGCAAGTAAGGAGGAAGATTATGACATCACCAAAGAGATATTTCCAAGAAGTTATCCATCAAGGTAAAAAAGTAAGATGGCCAGATTTTAGCTCATTTATTAGTGTTTTTACTGTTGTTATGGTAGTCTTAATTATTTCTGGTTTAATCTTAATGTTTGAAAATTGGACCGGTTTAAGTTTAATGAATTCATTAAGAGATGTATTTGAACCACTTGCAACTACTGCAACAAGTACCGCAAGTTCTGCTGTTTAATTTTTAAGGAGGTTAGAATATGGATGATATTAATTTAAATGAAAATGTAACACCAAGTGAAACTAAAACTAGTGAAGAAAATACACCAGTTAATAATCAGTCAAATAAAAATGTTTCATATAAAGCTTGGTATATTGCAACAACTTATTCAGCTCATGAAAATAAAGTTGCAGAAAATATAAGAAAAAGAATTGAATCTTTTGGTTTACAAGATCAAGTATTTAGAGTAATTGTTGCCGAGGAAAAAGTTCAAATTAAAACACCTTCTGGAAAAATTAAAGAAAAAATGAAAAATATATATCCAGGTTATATCTATGTTGAAATGATTATGACTGATGAAACTTGGTATATGGTCAGAAATACTCCAGGAGTTACTGGTATTGTAGGATCAAGTGGTGGTGGTGCAAAACCAACTCCAGTTCCAACAAATGAAATTGAATCAGTCTTAAAAAGAATTGGCCTTGTTGACGATTCTATGCTTACAAGATACAACGTTGGAGACCATGTTAAAGTCGTTGCTGGAACATTTAATGGACTTGATGGAGATATCATTGAAATTAACCCAGAAAATCAAACTGTTGTTATAAATGCTGTCTTCTTTGGCCGTCCAACTAGACTTGAATTACAATTCTCAATTATTGAAAAAATTTAATTTATTTAAAAAAACACTGCAAAACCTTAATATTTTTCTAAACTTATAAAATTTATAAAAAAATGTTTGGTTTTTACGCCTATTAGTAGTATTATTAATAGGCGTTATTTTTTATATAAAAATAAACGGAATGATGTGTGGAAGAATTTACGATTATTCGAACCACAACCACAGAATTTTATTTAGGAGGAAATTATCGTGGCTAAAAAAATCGCTAAAGTAGTTAAAATGGAACTACCTGGTGGTGAAGCAAAACCAGGACCAAAATTAGCTTCCGCTGGTATCGTAATGCCAAAGTTTTGTACAGATTTTAATGCTAAAACAGCTGATAGAAGAGGCGAAATCGTACCTGTAATTATTACAGCTTATGAAGACAAGAGTTTTGATTACGTAATTAAAACATCCCCTGTTGCTGGTTTATTATTAAAAGCTGCTGGAATTTCAAAAGGTTCTTCAAATTCCAAAAAGATCGTTGGCCATATTTCAAGGGCTAAACTTAAAGAAATTGCTGAATACAAATTACCAGATTTGAATTGTAATGATGTTGAAGCAGCAATGAAAATTATTGCTGGTAGTGCAAAAAATATGGGCATTGCCATTGATGACTAAGAAAGGAATTTGAAAGAGAATGAAAAGAAGTAAAAAATATACTGCTGTTTCAAAATTAGTTGATGCTAGTAAAATTTATGAATTGAAAGAAGCAGTTGAATTAGTAAAACAAACAACTACAGTTAAATTTGATGCAACAATTGATTTATCTTTTAGATTAAATGTTGATCCAAGACAAGCTGACCAACAAGTTAGAGGTACCATTGTTCTTCCTCATGGTAATGGTAAAACTAAAAAAGTTTTAGCAATTACAAGTAAAGTCGAAGAAGCAAAACAAGCCGGTGCTGATATTGCTGGCGGAAAAGAAATGGTTGATAAAATTAAATCTGAAAACTGGTTTGATTTTGATGTCATTGTTGCAACCCCAGATATGATGGGAGAAATTGGTAAAATCGCTAGAATTTTAGGTCCTAAAGGTTTAATGCCAAACCCAAAAGTTGGAACTGTTTCACCTGATATTGCAAAAGCTGTTAAAGATATTAAAGCTGGTAAAGTTGAATACCGTGTTGATAAAGAAGGTAATATGCATGTATCAGTTGCAAGAGTAAGTTTTGATACAGAAAAAATTGTTGAAAATATCGAAGCTTTAACAGGTGCTATTGTCAAGGCAAAACCAGCTTCCGTTAAAGGTACTTATATTAGAAATGCAGTTATGCATACAACAATGGGACCAGCAATCCATTTTACATTTGCTGGAAGATAATTATTAATTAATTTTGGTTAAGTGCATTCAATATACCCTAGACCGTAACGGCCTTAGATGCTTAATAATGTTACGCAGGTATTTAAATAGTAAATAATAAAGTATATTGATGCCTTCAATATAAAAAAGGAGGTATAGGAATGAACGAAAGTGTCTTAAAAGCAAAACAAGATCTCGTTGAAGAAGTTAAAAAAGATGTTCAAGAATCACAAACTGTTGTTTTATTTGAATATCGTGGATTATCTGTTAGTGCTTTAACATCTTTAAGAAGAGATTTACTTAAAGCTAATTCCAAAGTTTGTGTATTTAAAAATACATTAACAAAGAGAGCTTTTGAAGATTTAGGTCATAATGAATTCGCTAGTGAATTAAAAGGTCCTAATGCAATATTATTTTCAAAAGACATTTCTGCAGGTTTAAAAGTTTTAACAAAATTTGCTAAAAGAAATGAAGAAGTTCAAATTAAAAGTGGACTTGTAGAAGGAAGATTCATTGATAAATCAAAAATCAAAGAAATCGCTAAGATTCCTGGAAGAGAAGGTTTACTCTCTATGTTCTTATCAGTGTTAAATGCACCAGTTCGTCAATTTGCTTTAACTGTTAAAGCAGTTGCTGAAAAATAAAATTTAAGCCAAAAAATATACATTTATTTATTAAGGAGGATTTAAAAATGGCAAAATTAAGTATTGAAGAAATTGTTGCTTCATTAAAAGAATATACAGTTTTAGAATTAAATGATTTAGTAAAGGCAGTTGAACAAGAATTCGGTGTTACAGCTGCTGCTCCAGTTGCTGCTGCTCCAGCTGCTGAAGAAGAAGAAGTTAAGAAAGGACCAAGCGAAGTTGCTTTATGGATTAAATCTGTTGGTGATTCCAAAGTTAAAGTCATCAAAGCAGTTCAAGCTATCACTGGTTTAGGCTTAATGGATGCTAAAAAATTAGTCGATGGTGCTCCAGTTGCAGTCAAAGAACACATCAGTCAAACTGAAGCTGAAGAACACAAAAAAGCATTAGTTGAAGCTGGTGCTGAAGTCGAAATTAAATAATTAATTTAATTTTAATTTTTAACCTGTCTACATATTTAAAAATGTGTAGGCAGGTTTTTGTGCATTTATTAAGTATTAAAAAATGGCTAAATTCGATAAAGATTTATTATTAAAAAACAAAAATTTCAAAGTAATAAATATAAAATTTTTAGATGAGAATTATGAATTTATTACATCAAATTCAAATCTAACTAAAAGCAAAAAAATGGATGATGGATCCTATTTTATACTTGATACACTTTATAAAAATATTAAAGGCAAGGCGAATTTAGAATTAAATTTCAATTTAGGATATATAAGTCTTATTCTTGCTAAATTATTTAAAGATAAGAAGTTTTATATTATTGAAAATAATAAAGAGATAATAGATTTTATTGAGTTTAACAGATTTAATTTAAATGTTGCTTCAAAAGTTAGTATCTTAAAGTTTGATTATTTGAAAGATGTTGAAAATTATAATTTTGATAATATTTTCTTAAAGACATCAACTAAGATATCAATAGATGAATTAAATAAAATATTTACTAGTTTAAAATTATCTCTTAATAAAAATGGTTCTTTATATATATTAATAAAGATGATTAAGGGAGCAATTGTTATTTATAAAGTATTAGAGAATGTATTTGGAGAAAATAATATCAAAATTATAAATCAAAATACAACTTATCAAATAATACAAGCTGAAAACAAATAAAAAGGAGAGAAGCTATAATGGAAATTTACAAAAATTATAAAAGATTAAACAATGATAGAATTGATTTTTCAAAAGTATCAGGCACAATGCCTCTTCCTTATTTAGTTGAAATTCAAACAGAATCTTTTAAGTGGTTTCTTGATAAAGGCTTAGAAGAAGTTTTTAAAGATGTTTTTCCAATCGAATCTTATGATAAGAAAACTATAATTAGTTTTGATAATTTCTTTTTAGAAGATTGCAAATATAGTGCTCTTGAATGTAAAGCTAGAAATTTAACTTATTCAAGACCTTTAAAAGCTGTTATTAGATTAGAAAGAAAAGAATCTGAAACTGGAAGTAACGAAATTAAACAATCCACTGTTTTTATTGGTGATTTACCAATGATGACTGAAAGTGGAACTTTTGTTATTAATGGTGGTGAAAAAGTTATTGTCTCTCAAATCGTTAGATCACCAGGCGCATATTTATCAAAGTCTAGAGATAAATATGGAAGATTTATGTATAATGCAGATTTAATTCCAAGTAGAGGTACATGGTTAGAATTTGAATCTGATATTAAAGGTCAATTAGGTGTAAGAATTGATAGACAAAGAAAAATGCCAGTAACAGTTTTACTTAAGGCATTAGGTTTTACAACTTATGAAGAATTAGAAAGTTTATTTGGTGAATGCCAAGCTTTAAAAGAAACTTGGGAAAAAGATCCAGTTGCTAAAAACCCACAAGCTGCTTTAAGAGAAATATTTGTTAAATTAAAACCAGGCGAACCAATTACCAATGAAGGTATTGTTAATTTCTTAATTCAAAAATTCTTTGATGAAAAAAGATATGATATTGGTGCTCCAGGTAGATATAAATATAATAAAAAACTTGGTCCTTATAACCGTTTAATTAATCGAGTTTTAGCAGAAAATCTTGTTAATGAAGATGGTGAAGTCTTATTTGAAAAAGGTCATTTAATGACTAAAGATGATGTTTCAAATTTAAAAAAGACTAAGTTATTTGAAAACGAAAATTGTAAATATAGATATGAATTACCATTAAATAAAGACTTAGATGAAAATACAAGTGTCTATATTATTAATGTTTATAATGATGAAACAAAATCAAAAGTTTGTAAAATTGTTGCAAATGATATTAATTTAACAATTCATAGAGTAACAATTAGTGATATTGTTGCAACATTTTCATATTTTATTAATATCATGGATGGATTTGGTGAAACTGATGATATTGATAATTTGTCAAACCGTAGAATTAGAAGAATCGGTGAACTTTTACAAACTCAATTTAGAATCGGATTAACTAAAATGGCAAAAGCTGTTTTACAAAAGTTATCTGTTTCTAATGTTGAAGATTTATCACTTCAAAGTTTATTAAATGTTAGACTTATTTCAAGTTCTGTTAAAGATTTCTTTAACTCCAGTCAATTATCTCAATTTATGGATCAAACAAATCCATTAGCAGAACTTACTAATAAAAGAAGAATCAGCGCTTTAGGACCAGGCGGATTAACTAGAGATAGAGCATCCATGGAAGTTAGAGATGTTCACTTTACTCACTATGGAAGAATTTGTCCTATTGAAACTCCTGAAGGTCAAAACATTGGTTTAATTAATAACCTTGCAACTTATGCAAGAGTTAATAATTATGGATTTATTGAAACTCCATATAGATTAATTAAACATGTAGAAGAAAGCGATGGAAAAATTCATTCTTATGTTACAGAAGAGACAAAATATTTCTCAGCTGACCAAGAAAGAAATCATAGAATCGCTCAAGCTAACGTTAAATTAGGTGAAAATAGAGAAATTTTACAAGAAAGTGTTGTTGCAAGATATAATGGTGAAAATATAATTTGCGCTACAAAAGATGCTGATTATATTGACGTATCTCCAAAACAAATTATTTCAGTTGCTACATCTTGTATTCCATTCCTTGAAAACGATGATAACACAAGAGCTCTTATGGGTGCTAACATGCAAAGACAAGCTTTACCACTTGTTGATCCAGAAGCTCCATATGTTGGAACTGGTATGGAATATATTGTTGCTCATGATAGTGGTCTTGCAGTTATTGCAAAAAATCCTGGTGTTGTTGTTTACACCGATTCAAAACAAATTCAAGTTAAAAATGATGCAGGTACAATTGATGTTTATGTTCTTCAAAAATTTGAAAGAAGTAACAATGGTACATGTATTAATCAACATAGTATTGTTAAATTAAATCAAAGAGTACATAAAGGTGAAATAATTGCTGATGGCCCAAGTATGGATCATGGTGATTTAGCACTCGGAAAAAATGTAGTTGTAGCATTTACAACTTGGGAAGGTTATAACTACGAAGATGCTGTTATTATGTCTCAAAGATTAGTTCAAGATGATGTCTATACTTCAATTCATATTGAAAGTTATGATTTAGAATGTAGAGAAACAAAACTTGGACCAGAAACAATTACAAGAGATATTCCAAATACTTCTGATATTGCTAAAAAATATTTAGATGAAAGAGGTATTATTATTGTTGGAAGCGAAGTTAAAGAAGGGGATATTTTAGTCGGAAAAACTACTCCAAAAGGACAAAACGAACCACTTCCAGAAGAACGTATCTTTATGGCAATTTTTGGAGATAAATCCAAAGATGGTAAAGATTCAAGTTTAAGAGTTCCTCATGGTGGCTCTGGTATCGTTGTTGATGTCAAATGCTTTTCAAGAGCAAATGGCGATGAACTTCCACCAAATGTTAATGAAAAAATAAGAGTTTATATTGCTCAAAGAAGAAAAATTTCTGAAGGTGATAAGATGTCTGGAAGACACGGTAATAAAGGTGTTATTTCTAGAATATTACCTGTCCAAGATATGCCATATTTACCAGATGGTACACCTGTTGATATCTTATTAAATCCTTGTGGTGTTCCATCCCGTATGAACATTGGTCAAATTCTTGAACTTCATTTAGGTCTTGCATGTCGAAAACTTGGAATTAAAATTGCAACTCCAGTTTTTGATGGTATTTCAAATGAAGAAATTATGGATTTAATTAAAAAAGCTGGATTAAGTGAAGATGGAAAAACTGTCTTATATGATGGAAGAACCGGTGAAAGATTTGATGAAAAGATTTCAGTTGGTGTCATGTATATGATTAAACTTGTCCACATGGTTGATGATAAATTACACGCAAGAGCAACTGGACCATACAGTTTAGTTACCCAACAACCTCTTGGTGGTAAAGCTCAAAACGGTGGTCAAAAATTCGGTGAAATGGAAGTTTGGGCACTTGAAGCATATGGCGCTGCTTATACTCTTCAAGAAATTTTAACAATTAAATCTGATGATAGAGTTGGAAGAACTGCAACATATAGTGCAATTATTAGAGGTAGAGAATTACCAAAACCTTCTATTCCAGAAGCTTGTAGAGTATTTATTAAAGAGTTAAAAGGTTTAGCATTAGATGTTACATTATATAATGAAAAACAAGAAGAAATTGATATGGATGTTTTAGCTCGTGAAATTTCAAAACAAGTTAAAAAAGCTAATCAAGAAATTAAAAATAAACCTGTTGAAGATGACTACAATCAAACTTTAACACAAGAAGAAGCCTCTGAATTGGCTAACTAAACTTGAAAGGAGAAAAGATTATGTTTGATGCTACACAATTAAAAGCAATTAAAATTGGACTTGCCTCCAGTGAAAAGATCTTAAGTTGGTCAAAAGGCGAAGTAACAAAACCAGAAACAATTAACTATCGTAGTCAAAAGCCAGAAATGGATGGATTATTCTGTGAAAGAATATTTGGTCCTGCTAAAGACTATGAATGTCATTGTGGAAAATATAAAAAAGTTAAATTTCAAGGTGTTGTTTGTGAAAAATGTGGTGTTGAAATCACTACAAAAGATGTAAGAAGAGAAAGAATGGGACATATTGCTCTTGCAATCCCTTGTTCTCACATCTGGTTTTTAAAAGGAATTCCTTCAAGAATGGGTTTAGTATTAGATATTTCTCCAAAACAACTTGAAGATATTATCTATTACAATGCTCACATCGTTTTAGATCCAGGAACATCTACAAAATTAAAATACAAACAATATATCGATGAAAAAACTGGAAAAATTGATTTTGTTCCAGTTTTACAAGAAATATTAGATAATATGGTTGATAAATCATCTTATGATTTCACCCTTATTTCTGATTATATTGAAACTCTTCAAAATCCAAGAAATCAAAGTTTTGACTATTATGGTATTTCACCATTAATTTCAAAATATACTGGTGCAAAACTTGGAGAAGGCGCTGAAGCAATTGAACAACTTTTAAAAGATGTTGATTTAGAAAAAGAATCTTTAGCTATTAGAAAAGAGCTCAAAAATGCTTCAACTCAAAGGGCTGTTAAATTAGTTAAAAGATTAGAAGTTATCGAAGCTTTTAGAACTAGTGGAAACAAACCTGAATGGATGGTTATTAAAGTACTTCCAGTTATTCCACCAGATTTAAGACCAATGCTTCCTCTTGATGGTGGAAGATATGCAACTTCTGATTTAAATGATTTATATCGTAGAGTTATTACAAGAAATAACCGTTTAAAGAAATTAAAAGAAAATAACTCTCCAAAAGTATTACTTGCAAATGAATCAAGAATGCTTCAAGAAGCAGTCGATGCTTTAATTGATAATGGAAGAAGAAATGGAAAACCAGTTTTAGGCGCTGGTCAAAGACCATTAAAATCATTAACTGGTATTTTAAAAGGTAAACAAGGTCGATTTAGACAAAACTTATTAGGTAAGAGAGTCGACTACTCTGGTCGTAGTGTTATTGCAATTGGACCAGATTTAAAGATGTATCAATGTGGTTTACCTCGAGAAATGGCTATTAAATTATTAAGACCATTTATCGCTCATGAATTAATGGAAAATAAAATTGCAACATCTCACGCTGTTGCAGATAAAATGATTGATCGACAAACAGAAGAAGTTTTTGATGCTGTTGAAAAAATTATTGATAAACACCCAGTTTTACTCAACAGAGCTCCAACACTTCATAGACTCGGTATTCAAGCATTCCAACCAAAATTAGTCGATGGAAGAGCAATTAGATTACATCCTCTTGTTTGTACAGGATTTAACGCTGACTTTGATGGTGACCAAATGGGTGTTCACGTTCCACTTTCAAAGAAAGCTCAAGAAGAAGCAATTGATTTAATGTTAGCTAGTAACAATATTTTATCTCCAAGAGATGGAAAACCAATCGTTACTCCTTCTCAAGATATTATTATTGGAAACTATTATTTAACTCTTGAAGCTGACAAAAATTATTACTTAACAAAAGCTCAAGCTTTAAGAGATGAAAAAGACTTTAATGAAGCTGAATTATACGAAGGTTATGCTTTAGCTGAAGGTAAAGTATTCGCAAGCGTTGATGAAGTCTTAATTGCATATCAAGAAAAGAAAGTTCATTTACATAATAGAATTGCTATTTTAGGTAGTGCTTTATTAAAATCAGGTTTTAATGAAGAAATGAATAATTCTTATCTTATTACAACTGTTGGTAAGGTTATCTTTAACTTAATCTTCCCAGAAGATTTCCCATATTTAAATGAACGTGGTGAAGCAAATATTAAACAAGATCAAATTAAATTCTTTGTTTCAAAGGGTACTGATATTAAAAAATATATTAGTGAATTACCACTTAAATCTGCCTTTAAAAAGAGTGATTTATCATTAATTATTTCTGAAATCTTCCATAAATATGGAACAAGAAAAACATCTGTTGTTATTGATAAGATTAAAGATCAAGGATTTAAATATTCAACAAGAAGCGGTGTTACAGTTGCATTCTCTGATATTAAAGTTGCACCACATAAACAAGAATATCTTGCAGAAGGTGATGCAAAAATCACTCAAATTAATAAACAATTTAAAAAAGGTTTATTAAATGAAGAAGAAAAACATGATATAACTGTTAAAGTTTGGGAAGGTGTTAAGTCAAAAGTTGAAGTTGATGTTAAAAATCAACTTGAATCAAATACAAGAAACCCACTTTATATTATGTCTGATAGTGGAGCAAGAGGTAACATCAATCAATTCACTCAATTAATGGGTATGAGAGGTTTGATGTCCAATACCGCTGGTGAAACAATTGAAATTCCAATTAAGTCTTGCTTTATTGAAGGTCTTACTGTTTCTGAATTCTTCACTGGAACTCACGGTTCAAGAAAAGGTGGTGCTGATACTGCTTTAAAAACTGCTGATAGTGGTTATTTAACAAGAAGATTAGTTGATGTCGCTCAAGATGTCGTTGTTAGAGAAGAAGATTGTCATAGTGACCATGGTAGTATTGTAAAAGATATTATTGATACTTCTAGAAATACAATTGTTGTTCCATTATATGATAGATTAGTTGGAAGATTTGCACTTCACGATGTAGTTGATCCAAATACAAAAGAAGTAATTGTTGAAGCAAATACAATGATTGATGAAAAACAAGCTGAAAGAATTGTAAATGCTGGAATAAAAGAAGTTGAAATTAGATCAATATTTGGTTGTGAAACAAAAGATGGTGTCTGTGTACACTGTTATGGAAGAAACTTACCAACTGGTCAAGTAGTTGAGGTTGGACAAGCTGTTGGTATTATGGCTGCTCAATCAATTGGTGAACCTGGTACTCAATTAACTATGAGAACATTCCATACTGGTGGTGTTGCTGGAGGCGATATTACTCAAGGTTTACCAAGAGTTCAAGAACTTTTTGAAGCTAGAACTCCAAAAGGTGAATCATTAATTTCTGAAATTAAAGGTGAAGTTACAAAAATTGAAGCCGATCAAGGTAGATATAAAGTAACTGTCAAAAATGATTTAGAAGAAAAAGTTTATGAAACAACATTTGGTGCTAAACTTAGAGTAAAAGTTGGAGATCAAATTGTAAATGGTCAAAAAATTACCGAAGGTGCAATTTCTCCAAAGAAATTACTAGAAGTTGCTGATATTAATGCTGTTGAAAAATACATTATGAAAGAAGTTCATAAAGTTTATCGAAGTCAAGGTATTGAAATTTCTGATAAGCACATTGAAATTATCGTAAGACAAATGCTTAGAAAAGTTTATATCGTTGACTCTGGAGACACAGCTTTACTTCCAGGTACAAAAGTTAGCTTAAATGAATTTACAAAAGAAAACTCCAAAGTACTTGCTGAAGGAAAACATCCAGCAGTTGCTAGACCTTTAATTCTTGGTATTGCAAAAGCTGCACTTGAAACTGATTCTTGGTTAAGTGCTGCAAGCTTCCAAGAGACAACAAGAGTCTTAACAGATGCTGCAATTAGAGGTAAGGTTGATACACTTCATGGCTTAAAAGAAAATGTCATTACTGGTAGATTAATTCCAGCTGGAAGAGGCTTATTAAATGAAGAACAAGAAGATGAATTAATTTCTAAGTTTGACATTGGAAATGCTATGAAAGAAATTCAAAATGAATATATTTCAAGCTTTGATTTCAAAGAAAGAGAAAAAGAAGAAATTTTCTCTGAATATCAAGAAAATAGTCAACCAAGTGAAGAAAAACTAGCTTCTGATAGCGAAAACAAATAATTATATAACTTAAATTAATAAAAAGTCATCAAGACAACTTGATGACTTTTTATATGGAGATATTTTAAAAAATAGTTAAGTTTTGATATAATTTTTATATATTTTTAAGGAGAATTTTTTTATGTTTTTAACAATTGATACAAATACTTTAATTATTATTAGTATAATTTTATTAGTTATTTTAATAATTTTATTTGGAATTGTTATATATATTTTTATAAACAGAAAAAACACTAATACAAATAATATAAATACAAATGAATTATCAAATATGATTGATTTACAAATTAAAAATGTAATTAAAGATGAAATGTTAAATATATTAAAAAATAATAACGAAAATAAAGATAATATATTAAAAATTCTTCAATCAAATTTTGAAGGTTTTAATAATAAATTAATTGATAATATTAATACAAATAACAAAACTTTAAATAATGTAAAAGAATCAGTTGGAAGAATTGATGAATCTTCAAAAAATTTATCTAGATTAAATGAAGAAATTAATGAATTAAATAAAGTGTTTAACAACAATCAAATAAGAGGTAGATTTGGAGAGATTCAACTTGAAACAATTTTAAGTAATATTTTTGGAGAAGTAAATGGTTTATATAAAACTCAATATGAAGTAAAAAATAATGAAGGAGAAAAAGTCCGACCAGATGCAGTTATTTTTATAGATAATAATACAATTTTATGTATCGATTCAAAATTTTCATTTACAGAATTTAATAAAATATTTGAAAAAGATCCTCGAAAAATTGAAAATGTAGAATTAACTACACTAAAATCAAGACTTGTTGAGCAAGTCAAAAAAATTCACGATAATTATATTATTAAAAATATAACATATATGTATGCTTTAATGTTTATTCCATCTGATTCCATATTTAATTTTATACAATGTAACGATTATTTATATAAAAATGTAATTGAATTTGCCACTAAAAATGATGTTATTATTTGCTGTCCTTCTACAATCCAACCAGTTTTAGCTAATATTAAATACTTTAAAATCAACTTAGAGATTCATGAAAATATCGACAAGGTTTTATTGGAAATAAAAAAAGTAAGTGATGTTTCAAAAAAATTAAAAGATAAATGGTTATCATTAGATAGTACATTTGAAACATTGAATAAAAAGCGACAAGAATTAAATGGGCCGATAAATAAAATTACAAATTATTCTGAAAATGCCATAAATATGGGAAAAAAAGAAAATTTAATAACCGAAGATCAATTAAATCAAGTTAAGGATGATGAAGAATAATATCCATAATTCAAAATAAATGAAATATTATTTTGTTATTAATAACTAAATTTTTAAAAATAAACTGACAATTAATTCACTTTTGTATTTTTTTTAAAAGTTTTATGTGATAACATTAAAAAAAGAAAGAGGTGATATAATGTCCTTTAAGTTTTTACATATTAAAAATAAATTAATTCCAATGTTTTTATTCTCTCTTTTGTTTCTAAATTCTTGTGGTGAGACTTATGAAAATCAATATGAACAAGATTATAAAGAAAACTTTATTAATGTGCATATTTATCGAGCATTTGATAATAAAGATGAAGACGGATATTTTAATGAAGTAAAAAAGGTTTTTACGGTTGCCTTAGAAAAGGGAAGTTTGTTTGAAATTGATTCTAGTTTAGATGGTGGTATGGGCTTATTCTATATTGATTATGGAGGTCCTGCTGGAGGTAGTACAAATAAATCATATTCTTATAAAAAAGCATTATTATCTTTAAATATTGATGATGTTTATGAAAATAAAGAATTATTTGAAGATACAAATATTTATTTATTTTATGAAGAAGTTTAAGGAGTAGAGTATGAAAAAAAGTTTAATTTTTGCCTTATTTATAATATTATTAACAAGTTGTGGAAGTTCTTATAAAGAAGAGTTTGATCCATTAGTTTATCAAACTGGTCCAGTAATAAACACTAATATTGATGATGATTTTGAACGTTGTGCTTATTTTATTTATAAGCCTACTAAAGAATTAAGTTTTATATTTTCTTATGATCGTCTTGGAAGTGAAGGTTATAAATATATACTAGAACAATATAAAGGATATATAATTAAAAAACATAATATCACAAAAGAAATTAAAGATTG
The DNA here is from genome assembly GCA_944349595.1 of uncultured Bacilli bacterium. Taxonomy (GTDB): domain Bacteria; phylum Bacillota_I; class Bacilli_A; order RFN20; family CAG-826; genus Alectryobacillus. Next base: position 82,255 of record CALVNF010000006.1, read on the forward strand.
GGAGTGTTATGTAAATAAAGATGGTGATATTAAAAATGTGTTTTTTGAACCTATATATCAAGGATAATTTATAAAATTCACAGCAAAACCTAAATATTTTTATAAAAATAATCAATTTTTATAATATATTTTAATATTTTAATCTCTTTATTATTTTCCACTCTATGAAAATTACTTTTAAACATATATACTAATATATGTTTAGGAATTAAGTTAACTATGGATGAATTTTTAGAAAAGATATATAAAGGTACTTCAAGACAATTATTTTTAGATTTAAAAAGTTCTGCACATGGCCTTTCTCAACAAGAAGCAGAAAAAAGATTAACTGAATATGGAAAAAATGTTATTCAAAAAAAGAAAAAAGAATCTGTTATCAAATTATTTTTTAAAAACTTTGTATCAATGCTTGCAATCTTATTATGGTTTGCTGGCTGTATTGCTATAATTTCATGTTTTATTGCTCCAGAGTCTTCATCAAGTATAGGTGTTTTAAAAGATCCTGGAATGCTTTATTTAGGAATTGCAATATTTTTAGTTAATATTATTAATGGTGTTTTTTCTTTTGTCCAACAATTTAAAGCGAATAAATCAACCGAAGCATTATCAAAAATGCTTCCAACTTATGCTCGAGTTATTAGAGATGGAGAAGAAAAACAAATTGAAGCTGCCGATTTAACAATCGGCGACATAATGATTTTAAATGAAGGTGATAAAATTTCAGCCGATGCAAGAATTTTAAACTGCAACGACTTAACTTGTAATCAATCAGCTCTTGATGGAGAAGCAACTCCAAATAGAAAAAAATATGAACCAATGAGTGAACTTCCAGAAAATTCTGTTCGAGCTAATAATGTTGTTTATGCTGGAACATCCGTATCAAGTGGAACTGCAAGATGTATTGTTTTTGCAACTGGTATGAAAACTGAATTTGGGAAAATTGCTTCATTAACTCAAGAAATTAAACAAAAGAAGTCGCCTCTTGAAAAAGAAATTGAAAAATTAACTAAAGTTATTGCAGCAATTGCTTTTTCAATCGGTTTAGTTGTTTTAATTTTAGGAATCGTTATTAATGGAATAACAGGAACAAATAATGGAGGGTTTTCGAATCCATCATTATATTTAAATCAATTTGTTACTGCTCTTGGAATGGTTGTTGCATTTATTCCAGAAGGTTTATCGCCAACTGTTAGTTTATCTCTTGCAAAAGCTGTCCAAAGATTGGCTAAAGAAGGCGCTTTAATTAAAAATTTATCAAGTGCTGAAACTCTTGGTTCAACAACAGTTATTTGTAGTGATAAAACTGGGACTTTAACAAAAAACGAAATGACTGTTAAATCTATTTATCTATTAAATAGAAAATATGATGTTAAAGGTGATGGCTATTCTCCAAAAGGTGAGATTGTTGATGAAAAAGGTAATAAGCAAACATCTTTAAATAATATTGATTTAAAGATGACTTTAATGTGTGGAGCACTTTGTAATAATGCAAAAATTAGAAAAAAAGAAGATGGGAGTTATTTAGTTTTAGGTGATCCAACCGAAGCTTGTTTAACAGTTGCAGCTGAAAAAGGTTTATTAAATGCTGATAATCAGACAAGAATTATGCCTAGAATTAGAGAAATTACTTTTGATTCTGTTAGAAAAATGATGTCTACAATTCATCAATTAGAAAGACCAATTGAAAATGCTCAAAGAATTGCTTTTACAAAAGGTTCTCCAAATGATTTATTAAAACAAGTTAAATATATTTTTGAACACGGAAAAGTTCGAGAAATTACTGAAGATGATAAAAATAAAATAATTAAACAAAACGATGAATATGCAAAAGAAGGACTAAGAGTTCTTGCAATGGCTGGAAGATTATTAAGAAGAGATGATCGAACAATTCCACTTGCAATTTCTGAATATAATTCTGAAAATATTGAAAATAATTTAGTCTTTTTTGGTTTACAAGCAATGCAAGATCCTCCACGAGAAGGAATTAAAGAAGCTGTTAGTGTTTGTCATAAAGCCGGAATTAAAGTTATTATGATAACTGGTGATTATTCACTTACTGCACTTGCAATTGCAAAAAAAATTGGGATTGTAAAAGGTGATGATGTAAAAATTATTTCTGGTAACGAACTTGATAAAATTAATGATGATGAATTAAAAGAATATTTAAAAGGTCAAATTATTTTTGCAAGAATGGCACCAGAGCAAAAATATCGAGTTGTTTCTTGTCTTCAAGAAAATGGCGAAATTGTTGCTGTAACCGGAGATGGTGTTAATGATGCACCAGCTTTAAAAAAGGCAGATATTGGTATTGCCATGGGAATCACTGGAACTGATGTTGCAAAAGAAGCAGCTGATATGATTCTAACTGATGATAATTTTGTTTCAATTGTTAAAGCAATTGAAGAAGGTAGAGCGATATTTAATAATATTAAGAAATTTATCACTTATATCTTTAATTCGAATATTCCAGAAGCAATTCCATTCTTGCTTCCATTATTAACAATTAATCAGATTCCTCCAATGTTAACAATTCTTGAAGTTTTACTAATTGATATTGGAACAGATATGCTTCCAGCTCTTGGTTTAGGAAGCGAAAAACCAACAAAAGGTATTATGGATCGCCCACCTCGTAAATTAAATGAGCATTTAATTACTAAAAAATTATATGGTAAAGCTTTATATTATGGGTTAATGACATCTATTTTATCAGTCGGCGCTTATTTCTTATTCTTGTTATTTACAAGTCAAAATATGGGTATTTCATTTACAATCTTTAATCAAACAAATCATCCAGAAATTTGGATGCAATCAACAAGTGTTGTCTTAATTTCAATAGTCTTTTGTCAAGTTGGTATGGTATTTAATTGCCGTAGTGATAAACAAAGTGTCTTTGAAATTGGAATTTTTTCAAATAAAGAGATTAATATTGGAATAATTTTTGAGATAATATTATTAATGATAGTTATATTTGTTCCATTCCTTAATACAGAGGTTTTTGAAACAAACGCCGTTTATGATTATAAAATTTGGTTAGTTATGCTTACCTTCCCATTTATTGTATTTATGATAGAAGAAGTAAGAAAATTAATTATAAGAAAGAAAAAGCTTAGCATAAAGGAGGTAAATTAATGAAAATATTAATTATAGGATGTGGTAAACTTGGTGCCAGCCTTGCAATTGAGCTTTATAAAAAAGGTCATACTATTTCAATAGTTGATAAAGATCCAGCTAGTTTTTATCGTTTAGGTGGAGATTTTAATGGTAATACTTATGTTGGAAATGGATATGATCAAAATGTATTAGAAGAAGCAGAAATTGATTATGCTGATGCTTTAGTTTGTGTTACTGGAAGTGATGATATTAATGCTGTTGCAGCAAAAATTGGAAAAGATAAATATTTTGTAAAATATGTTATTGCAAGAATTTATAATCCAAGAAAGGCCAAAATTTTTGAAGCATTAGGTATTAAAACAATTTCAACAACTGGATTTTCAATTAATAGAGCAATTGAATTATTATCATTTAATATGATTGATTCTTTATCACTGCTTGGAAGTGATGGAAGTAATGAAATTGTTAGAATTGTTGCAACTCCAAATGTTGATGGAATGACTGTTAAAGAAATTAATGAAAGTGGTAGTTTTAAATTATTTTCAATTGTTAGAAATTCAAATTCATTTATTGCAAAAGATGATGATGAAATTCAAATTAATGATATTTTATATTTTGTTATTAAAACTGATGACAAGAGAAAATTAAAAATATTATTAGGAATTTAAGGAGGTTATATATGTACGTAGTTATTATTGGTGGTGGTCAAATCGGTTCATATATGGCCGAATTATTATTAAAAAGTAAAATTGATTTTGTAGTTGTTGATTCAAATCACGATAATGTAGAAAAATTAATTAAAAAATTTGGTCAAGAACACGCTTGTTATGGTGATGGAACTGATCCTACAATCTTATCTAGTGTAAAAATTCAAGAAGCTGATGTTGTTGCTTGTGTTACTGGAAGAGATGAAGTTAATTTAGTTGCCTCAATGATTGCAAAATTTGAATTCCAATCTCCAAGGGTTGTTGGAAGAGTCAATAATCCTAGTAATTCTTGGTTATTTAATATTGGAATGGGTGTTGATGCTGCGGTTAATCAAGCTGATATTATTGGTCACATGGTTGTTGAAGAAATGTCAATGAAGAACTTCTTAACATTAATGAAATTATCAAAAGGTGGTCATTCAATTGTTCAACTTGTTGCAGCCGAATCTTGTCTTGCATCTGGTAAAAAGATTGCAACTTTATCCTTACCAAAAGATTGTTTATTAATAGCAATTTATCATGGAGAAGAATTAATTATTCCAAATGGTGAAACAGTTATTTTTCCAGGAGATAGAATTATCTTCTTCTCAAACGACTCAATTTATAATGATTTAGTTAGATTATTTGGTTCTAATCAATAAAACTTAATATTTAGATGACTAAATTAATAAATGATGAAAAAGAAAATAATATAAATAATGAAAATATATTAATAGTTAAAAACTTAACTAAAAAATATAATAATTTTATTGCGGTTAATGATATTTCTTTTAGTGTTAAAAAAGGTTCTTTATTTGCTTTTTTAGGCGTAAATGGTGCTGGAAAATCAACTACAATAAATATAATTTCTGGTATTATTAAAAAAGATCATGGCGAAATATTATTTGATAATTTAGATATAGATAATAATAATGATGATATTAAAAGAAATATTGGAATAGTTTTTCAAAGTTCTGTTTTAGATAATGTATTATCAGCAAAAGAAAATTTAATACTCAGAGCCGCATATTATGGAATTAAGGGTGAGGAGTGGAAAAAAAGAGAAAAAACAATTGTTGAAATGCTTGAATTAGAGCCATTTTATAATAAACCTTTAAATAAATTATCTGGCGGACAAAAAAGAAGAGTAGATATTGCCCGAGCAATTGTTCATAGTCCTAAATTTTTAATTCTTGATGAACCAACAACGGGTTTAGATCCACAAACTAGAATTTCTGTTTGGAATTTAATTAATTATTTACGAGAAAAGACTAAAATGACTGTATTTTTAACGACTCATTATATGGAAGAAGCAGAAAAATCTAGTTATGTTGTAATAATTAATAAAGGAAAAATAATTGCTGAAGGTACCCCAAATGAACTAAAAAATATTTATTCTGGAGATTATTTGTTAATTTATTCAAAAAAAGATCAAGAATTAGAAGATAATTTAAAACAAGAAAATAAAGAATTTAAATATAATAAAGATAATTCAAACTATAAAATTAAATTTAAAAATAGTAAAGAAATAAAAGAGTTTATTTCAAAAAACTCCGCAAAAGTTAAAGATTTTGAAGTTATTAAAGGTAATATGGATGATGTATTTTTAAATGTAACTGGAAATTTTAATAACGAGGAAGAAAATAATGAAAAATAAAATTATTAATAAAATTACTAGCAATTCTTCATTATTTTTAACTCTTGTTAAAAGACATTTTTTAGTATTTTTTAAAAATTGGGTAACTATTATTTTTACTTTAATGGTTCCATTAGTAATTTTAGCTGTCTATGCATTATTTTTAAGACCACTTGAGGTTGATGTTATTAAAGAAATGATTGATACTACTACAATTAATATTCCATCAAACATTGAATTTAGTAATAAAGTTTATGCACTTGCAGATTCTTGGATGATCTCAGGAGTTTTAGCTGTTTCTTGTATAACTGTTTCAATTAATTCATGTTATTTATATGTTAGAGATAAAGAAAGTGGAGTCAGTAGAGATTTTATTTCATCTCCAGTTTCTTCAAGATTAATAATGTTATCATATTTCTTTTTTAATATGATTGTAACGTTTGTTATTAATATTTTAGTTTATATTATTTGTTTAATTTATTTATTAGGATATGGAGCATATATGATTTCAGTGTTAGATTTTTTTGCTATAATTGGAATCATATTATTATCTTGTTTATCTGCATCACTATTAACATTTTTTATATGTTCATTTATTAAAACAGAATCAGTTTTATCTCCTGTTGTAGCAATTGTTTCAGCAGCTATTGGATTTTTAATTGGTGCATATTTACCAATTAGCATGCTTCCAAAATCAATTGCCGCAATTACTAATTTCTTTCCTGGAACTTATTCAGCTGGTCTTTTAAGAAATTATTTTTTACAAACTCCAATTAATCAATTAAAAGATGCAATTTTTAATGCTAACTTATTATCAGATGGTTCAATTTCAAGTGATGCATTAAATTTTGTAAATAATTTAGAAAATTCATTTACACTAGATTTAAATTTCTTTGGACAAAATGTTCCAAGTAATGTGATGGTTTTTGTATTGTTTTTATTTTCAGGTATATTTTTGGTTTTAAATTATTTAATAGCATCGAAAAACTTTTTTAAAATTAAAATAAAAAAAATAAAAAGAATTAAGAAAAAGTAAGTATAATTATATAAATGTATGAAAAAATTTAAAAAAATTAGTGTTTTATTAACAACTCTAGTATTATTTACAACAACTAGTTGTAATAATTTAACATCTACTAGCTCAAGTAGTAGTTCTTTAACAACTAATACAACCACAACTACAACAACGAGTACAACAACTACAACAACGAGCGAAAATAAAGTTGAAATTATTTTTAAGGAAGAAAATCCATTAAAAATTGAAGCTGATTCAACTTATTTTTTAAATATCGAAGTTAAAAATAGCGATCTTAAGCCAATTTTATCAAGCAGTAATGAAGAAGTAGTCCAAATTATTAATAATGATACTTATTTAATAAAAACTCTAAAAACTGGAATTGCAACAATTAGTGCTAAAATTGGAGATGTTATTAGTAGTATAGAAATTAATGTTGTTGAAGCAGTTATAAATAACTTTGAAATTTCTTTTAGTAATAATGAAAATGAATTTAAAGTAAATTCATTCATTCCATTACAAATTAAAATTGATCCAGAAGAATTAATTTCTAGCGTAAAAATTAATGTTTTAGAAGGTGAAGATTTAATTTCTATTGAAGGGACAGAGATTTATGCCAATAAAAGTGGTAAAGTTACAATTCAAGCTGAATGTAAAGGTAATTATTCAAATATATTAACTTTTAATTTATATGATTTTGATATTGCTTTATCATCTGAAAGTGTTGAAGTTAATAAATACACAAGAGTTAAAATAAAAGATTCGTTAAATAATTATAAATTTACATATCATATTGATGATCCAGATATTATTAAATTTGATAATGATCCAACATCTTATAATAAAATTTTAATTGGTATGAAGGTTGGAAGTACTTCATTTTATTTTGAAAATGAAGAAGGATTAATTAGTAATACTTTAAAAATTAGCGTAGTTGAAGGAAATCCATATATCAATATAGATAAAGATGAATTTTATTCTAATTATCAAAGGGCAAGTAGTTATCAAGATTCTGTTTATAGAAGTGAAGAATATTTAATGTCTGGAAGTATCATAGTACCAGATGAAGCTCCAATAATAGAAGAAAATAGACCTACTGCTTATGGTTTATTAATTAAAAATAGCGGAGAATATTATTCAAATAATAATAAAACATATACCGTTTATAATGTCGATGGAGAAAAACAATTTGATGTTCATTATGGAGGAGCATATATTACTCTAGAAGAAGTTGCTGCCTATATTTATGCTTTTGGTGATGTACCGGTTAATTATTGGGCGGATCCAGATACAAGACCACATCCAAAAGAATCACCATGGGGAGAATACTTAAGATTAAATAATCAATACTTTTCTGGAGACATTAACGATTTCCCAACTGAACCAGCTTTACCAGATATTAGTGGAAATGGTGGAAATTTAAATTATTATGAAGTTGATATTGGAACAACTGGCACAACTTGTTCTAGTGATTATGAACCAGAAATTTATAATGATGGAATTCATTCAATTACTCGAGGCGCAGCAAGAATTGTTTATTCAAGATCGTATTATAATGGGAATCCAATAACTGATCTTGAAGACAGATATGTATTTTATACTTATAATCATTATAACGACTTCCAAGAATATTTAAATTATTATAATGGTTGGGGAGAAATGTTTGGAAATGTAACTGCCGGAAACGAATATGGAGAAGTAAATCCATATAATCCACCTAGTGATTATGTTCCAGTTTCTAGAGTTAAATTATTTTAAAATAATTGATTTTTGCAGAGTTTTAAATAATTATAAAGATTCCATTTTAAGAAAATCTTTTAGTGAAATGTGTCTAATACAGCTTGTTGAATAATCTATTTCATCTGTTGTTATTATAATTTTTTGAGATAGGTTATCAATGTTTTTAAAAGCTTCAAATTCACGATTATAAGTTTTTTCATTGACAATTGAATAGGATACTTGGATAAAATATTCCTTCCCATCTTTTGTTGCATAAAAATCAATTTCTTTGTTATTGTTATTAAAAACTTTTAAATTAAATCCTCTATAAATTAATTCATTATAAACAATGTTTTCTAAATTATGATCTAAATCATATCGATTATTTAATACATATAATGAGTTAAAACAAACATCAGCATCATAAATTTTATAATAATAAGCAAGCTCTTTTTTAGTTTTATTAGAATATTGGGGAATTTCATCAATGATATAAGCTTGTTTTAGATACTCAAAATATTTTAAAACAGTATTTATAGAAACACTTCCATATTCATTAGTTATGTATTTATAAATGTTTCTTATTGAAATTATTCTTGAATTGCTTTGTAAGATAAAATTGACTATTTTTTTAAAAAGAATTTCTTTTTTAATTTTATATCTTTTAACGATATCGTTATAAATTATTGTATTTTGTAAATCTGTTAAATAATTAATTTGAGCATCTTTTGAATCATATAAAAATCTACCTGGGAATCCACCCCAAATTAAATATTCATTAACATCAATTTTTTTATTTAATTGGTTTAAATATTCCTCAATTTCTAAATAAACGAATGGTCTAACTCTAAAATTTACAAATCTTCCACTTAATTGAGTTAATATTTCATTTGATAATAGCTTTGAATTGCTACCTGTGATAAATATCGAGTTATTATCAAGACGTAAATCTTTTATTGCTATTTCCCAATGATCAATTTCTTGAATCTCGTCTAAGAATATATAACATTTTCCTTCTTTTTTGTGCGAATTAATATAATTTATTAATTCCTGATAATTTGAAATATTAATTAAATTAGTTACTCTTTCGAAATTTAGATAAATGATATTATCTGATTTTTGTTTTATTTCATCAATTACTTGATTTAAAATAACGGATTTTCCACAACGTCTAATACCAGTGATTACTTTTACTAAATCACTTTCATAAAATTGTCTTATTTTTTTTAAATAATTTTCTCTAATAATCATAATCTTGTAAACATTATACTGAACAATTTTACTAAAATCAATAAAACTGTTCACTAAAACTGAACAATATTTCAAAAAAAGCAAAAGCGTTCACTATAACTGAAAAGTTTTTAAGATTTTGCTTGTAGCAAACAACCTTTAATTAAATAATCTTTTAAAACGGCCGTTGTTCACCTTCTAAATAAAATTCCTATTTTCTATTTGACACGGTAACCAACAGCAAATATAACATCATGATTATATAATTTTTCAGGTTTGTGATTAGTTATGTCGGAATTTCCGACGAACGTCATTTCAGTTAGTTCTCCTTCGAAAAAAATATCATTGAAATGTTCAGTAATTGTTGAAGGAGATTTTTCAAAAAGTTTAGCAATCTGATCCTGAGTTAACTAAATTGTGGTTTGCAAAGACGACACATTAACATCTAATTCGGAATCACCATCTACAAACTTAATTATTTCACATTTTCCCATATCCTCATATTTTTTAACTTATATTAAAAACCAAAAGTAGTTTTTTAAGAAACCTTTTTGAAAAATATAGTAATTAAAAGAATTCAATGTTATAAATGTCTATTAAAGTTTTAAAAATTTAAAATAAACTTTTTTACTTAAATAACGATTGAAGCGAGATGAGGTTTTTCTAGAAATCTTTCCTTTTCTATTAGAACTAAATTTTTAATATTTGTAAATCGAAACAATTTATATATTATATTAAAACTATTAAAAAAGCTCGATTTCTCGAGCAAATATTGATAATTTAACACAATTAATTATGCTAAATATTGTATTCGATGCCTACATACTACGCTTTTGATACATTGCGCACCCTTACAATGGCAACAACGGCAACTTTTAAATGCTACAAATTTACAATTGTGAATTTATTTCCAATAATCATCGATATCTTGCTTTTTTGGATTGTTCATTTTCTATTAGAGGTTCAATAGGCTTATCTATATCATTTTTAAATTTTATATGGCCATATATCTCAATATATAAAACGATAGGAATAAAATATATAAGTCCTATAACCATAGTAAGTATTGTCCATAAAAAGAACCAAGAAAAAACCGCTGATAAAGTAAATATAACAATATGAATTATCAAAAATATTGGCTCTCCAATTAGTAGGCATTTCATAAAAATATTATTTGCCCATTTCCATTTTTTTACTGATGAAAGGGCAAATGGTGTTCTATAACCAAATACATAATTTAAATCGACGTCTTTTTTTATAAAAACGATAGCTAAAATAATCAAAAGTAAATAAATAACAATTCCAGCTATTCCAAAACAATAAATATATATTGGGTTTAAAACATCTAAATCTATTGAATCAACTAAAAACAC
>CALVNF010000007.1 GCA_944349595.1 uncultured Bacilli bacterium
GTGTTTTTAGTTGATTCAATAGATTTAGATGTTTTAAACCCAATATATATTTATTGTTTTGGAATAGCTGGAATTGTCATTTATTTACTTTTGATTATTTTAGCCATCGTTTTTATAAAAAAAGACGTCGATTTAAATTATGTATTTGGTTATAGAACACCATTTGCTCTTTCATCAGTAAAAAAATGGAAATGGGCAAATAATATTTTTATGAAACGCCTAATAATTGGAGAGCCAATATTTTTGATAATTCATATTGTTATATTTACTTTATCAGAGGTTTTTTCTTGGTTCTTTTTATGGACAATACTTACTATGGTTATAGGACTTATCTATTTTATTCCTATCGTTTTATATATTGAGATATATGGCCGTATAAAATTTAAAAATGATGAAGATAAGCCTATTGAACCTCTAATAGAAAATGGGCAATCAAAAAAACAAGATATCGATGATTATTGGAAATAAATTCACAATTATAAATTTGTAGCATTTAAAAGTTGCCGTTGTTGCCATTGTAAGGGTGTGCAATGTATCAAAAGCGTAGTATGTAGGCATTGAATATTCTGGTGGCTCCCAAACACTAGAATATTCAGTAATAATTCAATTATTGTTTTTGCGTGTTTTGAACAAGTTGTTGTTGTACGACACCATTTAGGTCCAACAACTAAAACAGCCCCTTTTGTTTTTAAAGAAAAATCTAGAATTTAATCAAATAAACGAGGTATATAATCTTTTTTCGTGGTAGTTTTTTACCAATTTAAAAATGTGTATTCAATATAAATCCGAAGTTTATGAGTAAAATAATCCGAAGTTTATGAGTAAAATGATCACAAATTTGTAAATTTTTATCAAAATAATTAATATCTTATATAATTACAATATAGAGTTTCAATTTATTTTTTAAAATAAAAATTGTGTAATTCTTCAATATTTTTTATTTTTTTATTAAATAATTTATAAAATCTAGTTTGATTATGTTCAATAAATTTTCCATCAAGATTATCATTTTTAATTATTTTATTATAATCATAAGCTCCATTTACTTTCCAAGATTGAAGCATACCAATATTTATTGCATCTGTTGGACAAAAAAATGAACATCTCATACACATAATACATTTTGAATGAAATTTTATTTTTTTATTTTTTAATTCAATATTATGAGTTGGACAATTATTAATGCATAAATTACAATTAATACATTTATTTTTATCAACTTTATAAAATAAAGAATTAATAGGACCACCTAATCTTTGTATTTTAAATAATTTAGAGTTTAAAATATAAAAATAGTTGAGTTTTGCAGTGTTTTTGATATTATTTTTTATTTCATAAATTAAAATATCCATTAATTTATTATTTAAAATATATAATTCTTTAACTAAATTATCTGGATATTTAAAATGAATATTATAAGGATATAAAAAGTGATATTCTCCTAGCAATTCCCCATTATTTTTCTTTATCCATTTCCTTAATTTATATGAAGAAGTATCATTGAGCTTTAAAGGTTCTCCACTTTGTTTAATTATTAAATATTTTTTATTTAATAATTTTAATTTTTTAATATATTTATCAAAAATAATTGGTGTATTAAAAGCATATATTGGATATGAAAATATTATTAAATCATAATCTTTTAAATCAATTACTTTAGTATCAATATTAATTTCAAATAAATTTACATCATATAGATTTTCTAAGTAAAATCTATTTTTTATGGATTCTGCAAGTAATTTTGTATTTCCAGTTCCGGTAAAATATATTAAAATTGCTTTTTTCATAATAGATTTGTTAATTCATATACTTTATTTGTAATTTTTTTATCATAAGCTTTTTTACTAAGGTTATAAATTTTTGGATAACCCCAACAATGAATAAAAGCTCTTGGTCCAATCCATTTATTAATCTCAATTTTGTCAACATCACACGCTTTAATTAAAGATAAAGAAGCTTTATTTGGAGACATAAAAATTAACTTCATTAAACTTGGAACAAATAAATAAAATACTTTATTAAAAGCTTTATTTTTTGCTTTAAATAAATTTGTTCCAGAAATTCCAGGATGTGCAAAAATAATATTTTTATTTTGTAAATATTTTAAATTAGTTAAATATTCTAATAATAATCTTTTAGTTATGCCATATCTTTTTGTTTTATTCTTTATGGAGTTTAAGTAGTTTATATAATCTTGTTTATTTTTTATTTTTAATAATTTTTTATTATTAAGATTAAAGTGATAAGTAACACTATCTGTAATAATTACTTTTAAATCGTTATATAAATTAAATAAATCATTAATAAATTTAATTGGCATTAAATAATTAACTAAATATGTTTTTTCTAATTCATCAATAATTTGGTATTTTTGATGATAAATTCCACTAATATTAATAAAAATATCTAAATTAACGTTATTAGTTTTTAGATAACTAATAACGTTATTAATTGAGTCTTTATTTAAATAATCAAAATATAAAACGTAAATCTTATTTTTATATAATGATTCAAATTCATGTTTTATTTTTAATCCATTTTCTGTGTTTCTAACTAAAATTATTAAATTATTATTTAAATAACTTAAAAATTTAACAACTTCATAGCCAATACTACCAGTTGCCCCGTTTAATAATATTGTTTTATTTTTAGTATTTTTTACAGTTGAATTTATATATTTTAAACATGATTTATCTTTTGTTTTCATAATTAAATTTCCTAGCTTTATTATTATATAAAATTTATATGTGTTTATTGTTTAAAATATGAAAATTTCCCTAAATATTACTACATTAAATAGTTAATAAAATAAAAGTAGTTAATGTTTCATTTTTTATAAATGATAAAAATGATAGAATAATTTAACAAGAGGTTTAAAAAATGAAACAAAATTTTAATTTTATAAATTCTTATGGAGATAAACTAAAAGGAAAACTCTGGAGTAAAGATGATTTTAAAAAAATAGTTATTTTAGTAACTGGAATGCAAGAACATTGTAATAGATATGATTATTTAGCAAATAAACTTAATGAAAATTATTATCAAGTATATTGTTTAGATCATTATGGACAAGGCGAAAATGTAATTGATGAAAAATCTTATGGAATAGTTTGCAAAGATTTTTTTAACAAGATGTCAGATTCAATATTTGAATTATATTGCACGCTAAAAAATCAATATGATGTTCCTATTTATATAATTAGTCATTCTATGGGATCATTTATTTGTCAAAATATGATTCAAAGACATAAATTTTCAACTGATAAATTAATATTAATTGGATCAAGTGGACCAATTTTAGGTTCTAAAATTGGATATTTACTAGCTAGATTAATTGTAAATAAAAATAATTTTAATAAACCAGCTAAATTATTAAAAACACTAAGTATTGGTCAATATGAAAAAGCAATTAAAAATAAACAAACAAAAGCTGATTGGTTAAGTTTTAATAAAGAGAATGTTAATAAATATTTAGCTGATAAGGCTTGTAATTATCAATGTTCTAATGGATTTTATTTATATTTAATTAAAGGATTAGCTAATTTATTTAATAAAGATAAAATTAAAAACATAGATCCTAATTTAGATATTTTAATTTTATCTGGAAAATATGATCCAGTTTCAAAAAATACTAAAACATTAAATAAACTAATTAAAATATATAAAAATTGTGGTCACGATAAAATTAATTCAATATATTATGATGGAAGACACGAAATATTAAATGAAGATTTCAAAGATGAAGTTATAAAAGATATAATTAAATTTTTAAATAAATAATTAAATATAATAAAAAACGCTTCACAATCGTGAAGCGTTTGTTTTTATGTAGTTATAATAAATTTTTAAAATTAATCAATAAATCCCATTGAGGATATGACACAAGGATTATTGAGACCAATTGAGCTAGAAGCAAGGTACATATTAGTTGTCATGAATGTCATTTGTTCTAATTGTCTGTCCTCGTTTTCATATCTAGGATTTCTTTCAATATTTTCGTTAAACATAAATTTAATCCTCCTTATTTTTTGAAGTTAATTCTTTTTCTTAACTTCGAGAATATATTAAAACATTATTTAAAGAATTAAAATTCTGTAAACGGTTACTGAAAACACTTTCATATAAAATGCCGATAAAATCGATATAATAATTCAAAATTTTGAAAAATTTTATGCATATTTTTTATTATAAAATTGATGTTTTTAATAAAAAAAGTTGCATAATTTTAATAAATTTAGCATTTTAATAAAATAACTTAATATTTTATTTAATTCTTACTATAATATTAAGGTTTAAAAGAAAAGATGTTGTCCTTGCCTAACCATCTTTTAAAAAACAAGGAGGTTTGAAATATATGACTTTAACCACAAAAAAGATTGTTGAAAACGCATTTTTAGCAGCAATTTATTTTGTATTAACACTGGCTACTTTTCCATTAAGTTATGGATTAATCCAATTTAGGTTAAGTGAATTATTAATGTTATTATGCTTTTTTAGAAAAGACTTTGTAATTGGATTAACAATTGGATGCTTCTTATCTAATTTAGCTGGATCTGGAAATATATTTGGAACAGCTGGATATTTAGATGCAGTAATTGGAAGTAGTGCAACTTTACTTGCAGGATTAATAATACCTTATACAAAAAGATTATTTATTGCAAGTTTAATTCCATGTATTACAAATGGATTAATAGTTGGAGCTGAATTAACATTTCTTTTTGGAGTACCAGAAGCTTCAATGTATTATGTATCATTTGGATATGTATTTTTAGGAGAATTTGTATGTATATCTATAATAGGATATATAATATTAATGGTAACTTTGAAAAAAAGTCGTACAATTTTAGAAAAACTAGATGTAAAAATTAATTTAAATGCAAAATGGTAAACGATAAATTTTATTTTGAACTAATTCACGAAGACAAAAATACGAAAGCACGCTATGGGATATTACACACTCCTCATGGTGATTTTGAAACACCAATGTTTATGCCAGTTGGAACACTTGCTAATGTAAAAGGAATTTCAAATGAAGATTTATATCAAATGAAAGCTGGAGTAATTTTATCAAATACATATCATTTAACACTAAGACCTGGAACAGAAGTTATTAAAAAAGCTGGCGGTCTTTCAAAATTTATGAATTATAATGGACCAACTTTAACCGATAGTGGCGGATTTCAAGTATTTTCACTTGCTAAAAAAAGAAGTATAACTGAAGAAGGAGTTACCTTTAAAAATCACTTAAATGGTGATAAATTATTTTTCTCTCCAGAAATTTCAATTAAAAAACAAGAAGAAATTGGAGCGGATATAATCATGTCTTTTGATGAATGTATTCCATATCCAAGTAGTTATGAATACATTAAAAAATCTGTTGAAAGAACGCTAAGATGGGCGAAAAGAGGGAAAGATGCTAAAACATCTGATCAAGCCTTATTTGGTATTGTTCAAGGCTCTAATAATGAAGAACTTAGAAAATATTGTGCAGAAGAATTAGTAAAAATAGGATTTGATGGTTATGCAATTGGAGGAGCTTCAATTGGAGAGCCTAAAGAAGAATTTATTAAGATGGTTTCATATTCAACTCCATATCTTCCAAAAGATAAACCTCGTTATTTAATGGGTGTTGGAACAGTTGGTTATATTTTAGAAGCAATTGAAAGAGGCGTTGATATGTTTGATTGTGTTTTACCAACAAGAATTGCACGCCACGGAACTTTAATGACTTCAAATGGAAGAATAAATATTAAAAATCAAAAATATAAAGAAGATTTTACGCCACTTGATCCAAATTGTGATTGTTATACATGTAAAAATTATACAAAAGCTTACTTAAGACATCTTTATGTTTGTGAAGAAGTAAATGCTAAAAGATTATTAAGTTATCATAATTTAAGATTTTTAATTAAATTATGTGAAGATATCCGTCAAGCAATAAAAGAAGATAGATATTTAGAATTTAAAAATGAATTAATTAAAAAATATCAAGAAAGAGAATTTTAATAATGGATGTTAATATATTTAATTTTGATTTACCAGAAAATTTAATTGCACAATCTCCACTAGAAAAACGTGAGAACTGCAGACTTTTAACAATAAATAAAACAAAAAAAGAATTCAAAGATGAACATTTTTATGACATTTTAAAGTATTTTAAAAAAGGCGATGTATTAGTTAGAAATAATACCAAAGTAATTCCGGCTAGATTATATGGAATAAAAAAAGAAACCGGTGCCCATGTTGAAGTTTTATTATTAAAAGATTTAGGTGATGATAAGTGGGAGTGTTTAGTTGGAAATTCAAAAACAATTAAAACTGGAAGTAGAATTTCTTTTGGAAATGATTTATTAATTGGAGAATGTATTGAAAGAAAACAAGAAGGTATAAGAATAATTAAATTTTATTATGATGGAATATTTTTAGAAATATTAGATAAAATTGGCTTAATGCCTCTCCCTCCATATATAAAAAAGCAAGTCGAAGATAATAATGAATATCAAACAGTATATGCCAAAGTTTTAGGAAGTGCAGCTGCACCAACTGCTGGATTTCATTTTAGTGAGGAATTGTTAGAAAAAATTAAAGAAATAGGTGTAGAAATTATTGATATTACTTTAAATATTGGACTTGGAACATTTAGACCAATTAAAGTTAGTGATACAAAAGATCACATTATGCATAAAGAAGAATATGAAATATCTTTTGAAGCTGCTAATAAATTAAATAGTGCAAAAGAAAATCATCAAAGAATAATTGCTGTTGGAACAACAAGTGTTCGAACACTTGAAGCAAATATTACAAAATATGGAAAATTTAAAGCTTGTAAAGAAGAAACAGATATATTTATTTCTCCAGGATATAAATGGAAAGCTGTTGATTGTTTAATTACAAATTTCCATCTTCCAAAGTCTACTTTAATTATGTTGGTTTCATCTTTTATTGGAGATATTGATTATACACTAGCTTGTTATAAACATGCTGTTGAAGAAAAATATAGATTCTTTTCTTTTGGCGATGCAATGTTTATATATTGATATGAAAGAAAGAAATTATTTACTAGAATCTGAACAAGAATTATTAAAAATAGTTGAGAATTGCAAGGAAAAACCAAAACTTTTAATTCATGTTTGTTGTGGTCCTTGTAGTATATTTCCATTAAGATTTTTAAGTAATTTTTTTAAAATAAGTGTTTTATTTTATAATCCAAATATATATCCACATAATGAATTTGAAAAAAGATATAATACTTTACTTGAATATATAAATATCTTAAAAAATGAAAACATTAATATAGAAGTTATAAAAGGTGAATATAACCATAAAGAATATATGAAAGATTTATTACCTTTAAAAGATGAAAAAGAAGGTGGTAAAAGATGTTTTTTATGTTATAAAAAAAGATTAAGAGAAACTTTTGTTTTAGCTAGTAAAAATAATTTTGATTATGTTTGTACGGTAATGACTTCATCAAGACAAAAAAGTTCAAAAATAATAAATCAAATTGCTGAAAAAATATCTAGTGAATTTAAAGATATTAAATATTTTTATAGTGATTTTAAAAAACACGGCTGGAGTGAAGAAGGTTATAAAAAAGCAAGAGATCTAGGTCTATATTTGCAAGAATATTGTGGTTGCGAATTTTCAATTAATAATAAATAATTAATTTTCGCTAGTATTATTTTCTTCTTTAGTTTGATTGTTTTTTGTTTTTGTTATTAAAAATGATTTAATTATTGCAATTAAAATACAAATTATCATTAACACACAACTTGAAATTAAATATGGATCTAAATTAATATTGATAAATAAAACAATACAAATTATTAATGCTAAATAAGGTACAAATCTAAATAATTTAAAGAATTTATACTTAAAGAATATACCATATAAAACAATATAACCGACTAATAATACAATAATTGAAAGTATATAATTTGGATCGTTTTCGATTCTTATAAAATATGAATCATTTATTTTAATATAATAAAAACTACAAGAAATTAATTGTGAAATGGCAATGCAATTAAATATATAGTCATATCCTGATTGTAAAAAATCACTATCGTGCTTTTTATAAAATTGAAACATTGAAAGACAAATTAATATACTCATTCCTCCAAAAGTTAAATAAATTATTGCTGGAAGAAAATTAACATTTTCAGAACCTTCTTTTAATAAAGTGGTGATAAAAAATACATAGAAAAATGCAATACTAACTAAAATTAGTAATGCTTCAATTAATGTTAATATTTTTTTAATTTTTTCTTTCATTGTTATTATTTATTAAAATATAAAATGACCGCGAAATAAAGAAAAAATTTAATAAAAATTTATCAAAAGAATAGAATTTTTTGTTTTAACTAATTGTTTATGCTAATTCCAATTGAAAAATATATAATATAAATATATTTTTATTTATTTTATAAATAAAAGAAAAGGAGAAGTTATGAAAAACAAGAAATTTATTGGAGCTTTAGCCATTGCTTGTTTATTAGTCGTTGGACTTACGTCTTGTAGTCCAAGCGATTCTCAAGAAACTACTGTGGTTACTGGTCCAAAAGGTGAAACTGGTGACACAGGTCCAAAAGGTGAACAAGGTGAAAAAGGTGAAACTGGGGAACAAGGTGCACAAGGTCAACCTGGAAAAGATGGTCAAGACGGTGAAAAAGGTGAAACTGGTGACAAAGGTGACAAAGGTGAAACTGGTGAAGCTGGGGAAGACGGCGTTGATGGAAAAGATGTTTGGGGAAATACAATTATTCCAAGTGTTGGTGGTTTTGTAACAGATGGCACAAAAACTGGTTTAGTTGGAGAAGATATCACATTTACAATTACACCTGATGAAGGATATTTCCTTGATGAATTCTATGTTGACAATCAATTAGTTGATGGAAGTTTAGTCCCATATGAAAATGGAGTTTATACTTATTCAACAGTCATGAAAGAAAATGGATTTGTCGTAAGAGCTGTATTTGATGATACATTAACTCCAACATATTACGAAGATGGTCAATTATATACAAATGCTTTAATTGATGGTTTTGGAAATGTATTAGATAAAGGTGAAGCTACCCAAGGAATTAAATTTGAATCTGGTAGTGGTACATTAGAAGATCCATTAATTGTTGATACTTCAAAAACTTCAATGTTAGACGGATTAAGCGATGAACAAATGAAAGTCACAGCATTTAAAGTTGATTTATCAAGAGCAAAAGAAGATGTTGATGCTGTATTTGCATTACTTGAAAGAGATACATTAGGTGTTGAAGTTATCTTAAATGCTGGTACAACTTATGAAATTAGTGAAGCTTTAATGTCAAGAACTTCTAACTTAACATTAACTGGAACTGATGCCGATAATAAACCAGTTATTTCAAAAGAAGGATCAACTTCTGGCTCTGCATTTATTATTAACTATAATGATGCTAAAAATGTTGTAAAAGATATCAATATTACAATTACAAATGTTGATTTTGAAAACTTTGACAATAGTATTGCTAGTGCATTTATTAATATTGCAGATCAAGAAGATGCAACAATTAATTTAGAAAATGTAAGTTATAAAGGTAATGAAGGAACATCCACAGTAGGTGCTTATGGTATCCAAATTTTAAGAAATAAGGGTGATGTTGTACTTAATATTAATAATAGCTCAATTGATTTAGCTTATAGTGAAGATGGAAGCTTAAAGAGAAGTTATTATGGATTAAATCTTCAAAATAACACTGGATTAGTTGCAAATATTACTAATACTTATATTAGAGCTTGGGGTAATGTTTATATTAAAGATAATAAAGACATCATTAATATTGATAACTGTGAATTTGTAACTGTAAACAATGTTGCTGATAAAAGATATTCATTCTCAAGTATTGTATTTGATGGTGGTGCAATTGTTGGTGAGATTCAAAAACCAGCTGGTGTTGGAAATACTGTAAATGTTAGTAATACAACTTTCAATTTAGTTAATACTGAAGGTTATCGTGGATTACAATATTTTGCATTCCAATATGATGCAACTAAAAATACAATTAGATTAGACAATAATACTTATATTAATGGCGAAGATAATTACGATAATAACGTTTCTTTAGGTACCTTTTTTAAAGATGATAACACAATTATTGTCGTTGAAGATGACGTTGAAACTGTAATAAACTTCCATGAAGATTTCAAAGTAGTTGTTCAAGATTATTCTGATGAAGAAATTGCTTCAGGTACATTAGTTGGAATGATTTTACCTGATGGTGTTGGTTTAGTAAAAGTAGTTTCATGGACTTATGAATTAGATAATGGACAAGGTGGATCATCAACTGAAGCAGCATTTAAAGTCGAAGGAAAAGTTGTTTCTGGAAGTCTACAATGTCTTGTTGGATTTGAAGGATTATATACAACTGATGGAAAGCCATTAATTGCAAAAATCGAAATAAAATTTTAATTTAAACTAAATTAACAAAAATTTAAAGAAAAAAATTAAAGATGTGTGAATTTAAATCACACATCTTTTTGCTTTTATTACTGGTGTATTTAGTATTATTTATATTTAATTTGTGATATAATAATTGACTGAAAGGAAGATTTTATGAAAAATAAAAAATATTTAAGTGTTTTGGCACTTGCTTGTTTATTAGTTGGAGGTCTTACATCTTGTAATCCATCTGATTCTCAAGAAACAACTGTAATTACTGGTCCAAAAGGTGAACCTGGTGATGTCGGTGAAAAAGGTGAACAAGGCGAAAAAGGTGAAACTGGAGAACAAGGCGCACAAGGTCTTCCAGGTAAAGATGGACAAGATGGAGAAAAAGGCGAAACTGGTGAAAAAGGTGATAAAGGCGAAACTGGCGAAGCTGGAAAAGATGGAGTTGATGGAAAAGACGTTTGGGGAAATACAATTCTTCCAAGTGTTGGTGGTCTTGTAAGTGATGGAACAAAAACAGGTTTAGTTGGAGAAGATGTCACATTTACAATTACACCAGATGAAGGATATTATCTTGATAAATTATTTGTAGATAATGTTGTAGTTGATGGAAGTTTAGTTCCATATGCTAATGGAAAATATACTTACACAACTGTCATGAAAGAACATGGATTTGTTATTAGAGCTACTTTTGATAATAAATTAACTCCAAATTATTTTGAAGATGGTCAATTATATACAGATGCTTTAATTGATGGTTATGGAAATGTATTAAATAAAGGTACAATTTCAGCTGGAGTTAAATTTGAATCTGGAAGTGGTAGCTTAGAAGATCCATTAGTTGTTACTCCTAATATGGTCGATACAATCGATGATATGAGTGCAGAACAATTAAAAGGTGCTGCATTTAAAATTGATCTTTCTAAAACAAAAGAAGATATTGCAGCAGCAAGAAAATTAATTGAAACTGAAACTTTAGGTGTTGAAGTTACATTAAATGCTGGAACAACTTATGAAATTGATTCTCAACTTTCAATTAATACTCACAATTTTGTTTTAAAAGGTAGCGATGCTGAAAATAAACCAATTATTTCAAAAGAAAATTCTATTGATGGTAGTGGGAATTACATTATTAATTTAACTAATGCTGATGAAATTGTTCCAGAAAACATGAATGTTGTTATTGAAAATGTTGATTTTGAATCATACAACAATAATAAATCATATGATGGATTAATTAATGTCACAGATCACAATGATGTTAATGTATCTCTTGAAAATGTTGATTTCAAAGGCAATGGTATTGCTGGCGGAAAAGGTTGTTATGGTATCCAAATTGCAAGAAATTTAGGTAAAGTTGTCTTAAATATTAATAATTCTAGTATTGATTGTAGTTATACAGAAGATGGTAGCCTTGCAAAAGGTTATTATGGATTTAATTTACAAAGTAATGATGGACTTGTATTAAATCTTACAAATTCTTATGTAAGAGCTTGGGGACCAATTTATGTAAAAGATAATAATGATGTTATTACTGTTGATAATTCAGTTTTAGAATCTGTTAATCATGCCTCTGATAAAGATAATGGATTTTCAAATATTACAATTGATGGTTATTATAAATTCCCAAGTGGAGAAGATAGTGGCTTAAATAATACAATAACAGTTAAAAATTCAGAACTTATTGCCAATAATGCTGAAGGTTATGATGGTATTCAATTTATTGGTTATCAAAATGGCGCAGCAAATAACAAAGTAAGATTTGAAGATTGTAAATTTACTCAAAGTGAATTTAATTCAACTGATAATATTTATAATGAAGAATTCCATAACAACGAATTAGTCATTGTAAATGAAGGTAGCGAACTTTCAATTCTTCCAACTCAAGAAGATGTTGTCTATGTAAAAACTCCAGTAGAAGATTCTACAACAGATGCAACTTATTCTGTTAAAGTTAATGAAGAAAAATATGAAGTTTTAAGTTACTATTGGGATGATGGTCATACTTCATATGATAAAGAAACAATTAGTGGAAACTTTACAACATTAACTGTAATTTTAATTTTAAAAGTTAAAAATCCAAGCATTGTAAATGGTAAAGATTCATTCAATATTTACTTTGCAAATACTATTGATTGTGCAAAACTTTAATTTAAATATTTAAAAGTTTAACTAATTAATTAAAATAAGCGTATGAAGTGATTCATACGCTTTTTTATAATGATATTTAAAATAAATACACAACTTCGAAAGACAATTAAAATATATTCAATTACAAAAAAATTAAAATGAAAAGATTGCTGTTTAGTAAGTAATCTTTTTGTATTATAATAATTGTATAAGAAATTTAAAATATTGAGGTTTTGCTATGGATATTACATTAATTACTGGGGCTGCAAGTGGTCTTGGAAAAGAATTTGCTAAATTATATGCTAAAGATAATAACAATCTTTTATTAGTAGATATCAATAAAGAAGGAATTGAAAATTTAATTTCTAAAATTAAAGAAATTAATAAAAATATTGAGGTTTTGCAGTATATTTGTGATTTATCACTTGTTGAAGAATTAAAAAAATTACAACAATTTACAATTGAAAATAAACTTAATATTACAAATTTAGTTAATTGTGCTGGATTTGGTGATCGTTGTGATTTTAAAGATATGGACATTGATAAACAAATAAAAATGACAGAATTAAACTGCAATTCTTTACTATTTTTAAATAAGATGGTAGTTGATGATATGACCAAAAATAAATCTGGTCATATTATAAATGTATCTTCAATTGCTGGATTTATGCCAGGACCTTATATGTGTACATATCATGCAACAAAGGGTTTTGTTTTACAATTAAGTGAATCAATTACTTATGAATTAAAAAAATATGGAATTAAAGTTTTAACATTATGTCCAGGTCCATTTTTATCAAATTTTGTAAAACTTGCTCATAATGATTATACTTTTAAAAAAATTAAACCAATGACTGCAGAAGTTGTTGCAAAAAAGGCTTATAAAGCATCTCTTAAGGGCAAAAGATTATTAATAACTGGTGTAAAAAATAAATTAACTGTATTTATTTTAAGATTATTCCCAAGAAGTTTAATTACAAAAGTTAGTGCTAAAAGTATGAAACCAGGAGCTTAATATATATGTTTTTAAATTTTTTATCTGATTTAGGTTCTAACATAACTCCAACTAGAAATTTTAATCTTTTATATATTATTTTAGATTCATTATTTATTGTTGGGTTTTTGGTGTTATTAATATTAAAAAAGCGATATTTAACAACAATTTTTGCTGTGGCTGGTGGAATTTTATATTTTATTGTTGATTATGGCTATTTTTATTTAATATCTGGATCAAGAGTTGTTTCAATTGATGGAATTGTTCAAGATAATTTATATACCGCTTTAGTTTTACTTTGGATGTCATTAAGTTATGGAATAACTAATTTTGCTTTTATTTGGTTATGTTTAAGTAAAGATAAATATTTAAAATATTGGTTAATTTTAATAATTGGCTGGTGGTTAATTATTCCAAGTGTTACGGCAATGGGCGGAGCAAATAATATTCAAACATTTAGAACAACTAATCAATATCATGGAGCAATGGCAATTATTTTACTTGTTGGATATATTGGAATTATTGTGTACTCTTTATTTACAAAGAAAAAATTAATTAATATTTTATGGTTATTATTAATTGGAATTAGTGTTCAATTTTGTTGGGAAGCAGCATTATTAGTTAATGGAATTAGACCACTTAATGAAAATAGTTTACAAACATTAATACTTAATTCATTAATAGAAACTAATCTTGGAATGCCTTATATTTATTTAATTTATTTAGCAATTACTTCAAAATATAACGAAGATTTAAGTATAAATTCTTTATTAATTAGAGAGAATAAAGAAAGTAGTAATAAATAATTTTAATTATTTGCTAATAAAAATATTTATATTTTTATAGCAAAATTATTTAAAGAAGTATCATTTTAAAGTAAAATATTTTAGTTATGGAAGAAACAATAAAAAAAGAAAGAATTAGTTTACCATCATATTCTCTAAAAGAAGAATTATGGAATTCAATATCTCATGGATTAGGAGCAATTTTTGGAATTTGTGTTTTTATTGTTAGTTTATATTTTGTAATTATTGATAAAAATTTTAGTTATTTAAAATTAATTTCAATTTTAATATATGGAATTTCAATTATTTGTTTATATACAATTTCTTGTATTTATCATGCATTAAATCGAAATAATGGAAAAAAGGTATTAAGAATTTTAGATCATGATATGGTATTCTTCCTAATTGCTGGAACTTATACGCCATTTTGTCTTGTTAGTTTATTTGATAGTTATTTTTATAATGTATCTTTAGGAATTATTTTATTTATTTTAGTGTGGTCTCTTGCTATTCTAGGTATTGTTTTTAATTCAATAAATGTCGATAAATACAATGTTTTAAGTAATATTTTATATATTGCATTAGGTTGGTCAATAATGATTTTTGTCATTCCTTTTTATAATTCAATAACGGCTAAAAATTTTGGGTTTTTAGCTTTTATTGCATTGTTAATTGGAGGAATTTTATATACTCTTGGAGCAGTATTTTATGCAATTGGCGCTAAGAAAAAAGGTGTACATTGTATGTTTCATTTTTATGTATTAGCAGCTAGCGTATTTCAATTTATTGCAATTTTATATGGAGTGATTTTGTAATATGGAAACAGATAGTAAAAAATATATTATTGTAAAAGGTGCTAGAGAAAATAATTTAAAAAATATTTCTTTAAGTATTCCAAAAAATAAATTAGTTGTTTTTACAGGTTTATCTGGAAGTGGTAAATCAACTTTAGCATTTGACACAATATATACCGAAGGTCAAAGAAGATATGTTGAATCTCTTTCAAGCTATGCTAGACAATTTTTAGGCAATGTAGAAAAACCAGATGTTGATTCAATTGAAGGTTTATCACCAGCAATTTCAATTGAACAAAAAACAACAAGTCATAATCCAAGATCAACTGTTGGAACAGTAACTGAAATTTATGATTATTTAAGATTATTGTTTGCTCGAATTGGTGTTGCATATTGTCCAACTCATAATGAGCCAATTGTTTCTTTTTCAATTACAAAAATGGCTGATATTGTAATGTCTTATCCTCTTGGTAGTAAAATTCAAATCTTATCACCGGTTGTAAATAATCAAAAAGGTAGTCAAAAAGATTTAATTGCTGAGCTTAAAAAAGATGGTTTTGAAAGAGTTAGAATTGATAAAGAATTTAAATCTTTAAGTGAAGTTAATGAATTAGAAAAAAATAACCGACATTTTATTGATATAGTTGTTGATAGAATAATTTTAAAACAAGAATCTCGAGAAAGAGTTTTATCAAGCTTAGAATTAGCACTTAAATATTCTCATGGCTATGTAATTATTTATACAAGTGATGGCGAAAAATTATTAAGTGAACACAATACTTGTAAATATTGTGGTTTTAGCGTTCCAAAATTAGAACCTCGATTATTTTCTTTTAACTCTCCACTAGGCTGTTGTAAAGATTGTTTAGGTTTAGGAATTAAAAAAGAAGCAAATCCTGATTTAATAATGCCTAATAAAGAATTAAGTATAAATCAAGGAGGAATAATTTATTATAAATCGATCTTAAATAGTAAAAATATTGAATGGCAAGATTTTGATTATTTATTAAAACTTTATAATATTGATAAAAATAAACCATTAAAAGATATGTCTAAAGAAGAAATGGATATTATTTTAAATGGTTCAAAGCAACCAATTAAATATACAATTGTCTCATCTAGCGGTAATACTTTAAATCGTTTTAATTATATTGAAGGAGTTAAAACTCATATTGAAAGACTTTATAAAGAAACAAGTAGTGATTTTTTAAGAGAATATTATGAAAAATTTATTACCGATCATGTTTGTACAACATGTCATGGTTCAAGACTTTCAAAAGAAGTATTAGCCGTTAAAATTGATGGATTAAATATTTATGAAGTTACATGTTTATCAATTGATAAATTAATTAATTGGATTAATAATTTAAAAACAAAATTAAATAAAAACGAATTAGAAATTGCTAATTTAATTTTAAAAGAAATATTAAATAGAGCAACATTTTTAAAAGATGTTGGTCTTGATTATTTAACCCTATCAAGAATGGCCATGACTTTATCTGGAGGTGAAGCTCAAAGAATTAGATTAGCTACTCAAATTGGATCAAAATTAAGCGGTGTTTTGTATGTTTTAGATGAACCAAGTATTGGGCTTCATCAAAAAGATAACGATAAATTAATTAAAACTTTAAAAGAAATGGTTGATATTGGAAATTCACTAATTGTTGTTGAACACGACGAAGATACAATTAGAAGTGCTGATTACATTGTTGATATTGGACCAAAAGCTGGAATTCATGGGGGAGAAGTTGTTGCTTGTGGGACACTTGATGACATAATGAATGCCAAAAATTCTCTAACTGGAGATTATCTTGCAAAAAGAAGAGAAATAAAAGTTCCAACAGTCAGAAAAAAGATTGATAAAAATAGACTTTTAAAATTATATGGCTGTTCTATAAATAACTTAAAGAAAATTAACGTTACTTTCCCACTTGGTTTATTTATTTGTGTTACGGGAGTTTCAGGTAGTGGAAAATCAAGTTTAGTTAACGAAACGCTTTATAAAATTCTTCAAAAAGAAATATATGGAACTCAAGTTGAACCAGGTCCATATACTAAAATTAGCGGAGTTAATTTTATTGATAAAGTTGTAAATGTTTCTCAAGAAGCAATTGGAAGAACTCCAAGAAGTAATCCTGCAACTTATGTTAAAGTTTTTGATGATATCAGAGAACTTTTTGCTGAAACAAAAGAAGCTAAAGCAATGGGATTTACTAAAGGTAGATTTTCATTTAATGTAAGTGGAGGAAGATGTGAAAAATGTCAAGGAGCAGGTGTTACAAGAGTTCCAATGAATTTTTTGCCTGATGTTTATATAACTTGTGATGAATGTAATGGAAAAAGATATAACGAAGCAACTTTAAAATGCGAATATAAAGGCAAAAATATTTATGATGTTTTAGAAATGACTATTGAAGAAGCATGTGAATTTTTTAAAAACAGACAAAATATTTATCGAAAATTAAAAGTATTAAATGATGTTGGATTAGGTTACATGAAATTAGGGCAACCTGCTACTACATTATCTGGAGGTGAAGCTCAAAGAGTTAAATTAGCTAATGAACTTCAAAAAAGACCTACTGGAAAATCTTTATATATTTTAGATGAACCAACAACTGGTTTACATCCATATGATATTTCAAAATTATTGAATATTTTACAAGAGATTGTTAATAATGGCGATACAATAATTGTTATTGAACACAATTTAGATGTTATTAAAATGGCAGATTACATTATTGATTTAGGTCCAGATGGTGGAGATAGAGGTGGTCAAGTTGTTGCTTGTGGAACTCCAGAAGAAATAATGGAAAATGAAAATTCTTATACGGGTATATATTTAAAAAAATATTTAAAAGGAGACCAATAAAATGGGGATGATTGCAATAGTTTTTGGTGTTATATTTTTATTAGCAGGAGCCGGTTTAAATTTATTTTGGTTATTTGATCGTTTTAAGACAAAATTAATTAATAAAGATTTTAAAAAAGAATTAACTAATTATCTTATTTTATTAGCGTTATGTCTTGTAGTTGGTCTAGGGGCATTTTTAATTATTTTTGGATCAAATGAAGGATATGAATTTAATGCAGTTCAACTAACTCTGTTATGTATTGCAAGTATTTTATTTTTTAGTGGTTTATTATTTTTTATTGATAATTTTATTATTAAATATTATAAAAAAATTAAATCTGATTTATTTAAAAAGATAAATTCAATTGTATTTTATAGCTTAATTGTTTTTGATTTTATATTTTTATGTATAATGCTCACAAATTCACCACTTTCTTATCCATTAATTAGTGGATTTTCGATTGATTCAACTGGAATTCATTGGACTAAACCAGGTGAAGCAAGAGAAGGTTTCCATATTCAATTTTATGCAATCTTTATTTTATGCGGTGCAGTTTTAGTATTTTTAATGTCAAATCATAGAATGTACTTAAAATACGGCAAAAAAGATATGCTAACTTCAACCTTTTTTGTAGCATTTCCGATGGGAATAGTTGGGGCAAGATTATGGTATTGTTATGTTTTAGAATTTGATAAATTTGCAACCGACTTTTTAGCTGTTTTAAGAATTTGGGATGGTGGCCTTGCTATTATGGGAGGCGCTTTGCTTGGAATTATATCTGGTGTTTTGTGGGTTATTTTTGTAAGAAAAGATATTAAAATTCTTGATGCGATTGATATGATTGTTCCAACAATTTTAATCGCACAAGCCATTGGAAGATGGGGCAATTTCTTTAATGAAGAAGTTTATGGATATCAAGTTATTGATTATAATGCCCCTTGGGCATGGATATTCCCAGGTTTTATTAGAAATCAATTAGGACATTTAGAGGGAATTACAAATCCATTTACTCAAGAAGTTTTAAGTACTGAACAAGGTGTTAGTTTTGCGCTTCCATTATGTTATGTAGAATTTTTAAGTAATTTAACTGGTTATTTTATAATTAGATATTTATTTGAAAATAAATTAATCACAAAAGGAATTAGTCAGTTAACTTATAAAGTTTCAACTTTATTTAAACCAATTACTTATGAAACAAAACAAAAAATTGGTAATTCATTCCCAGTTGGAGGTTGCGCAGGTCTATATTTAATTTGGTATGGATTTACAAGAGTTATATTAGAACCATTAAGAAGTAGTAAAGATTATTTTGCAAATAGTGAATATAGTTCATGGGTTTTAATTGGTTTAGGTTTAGGATTAATTGTTATTCTTGTAATTTTTGAACAATTATTAAAAGATAAACTTCCAAAATTATCTGCTAGATTATATTATGATAAAGAAAAAGATTATAAACCAGCTTTAGCAAATGATTTATCTTCTTCAACTAGTAAAGCTGAAAGAAGTAATATTTATAATAATATTAATCTTGATATTGAAGATGAAAACAAAAATAAAAAAATAAATGAAACATATTCATTAGATGATATAAATGATGAATTTTTAGTTGATAATAATAAGAAAAATGATAAAAAGAAATAAATTAAAAGTTATTTGTTTTGATGTTGATGGAACACTTGTCAATACTGATGATGTAATTATTCAAACTTATATTGATTTATATCATTTATATAAAAAAGATTCTCCAATTGATGTTAAAAAATTTAAAACATTTTCAGGGCCTCCTCTTAATCAAACCCTAAAAAATGAATTTCCAAATTTAAAATATGATTTTTGTTATTCTGAATATAAAAGATTATCACTAATTAATTATCCAAAATACATCAAGTCATTTGAAAATTGTAAAGAAGTTTTAGTGGACTTAAAAAATCATGGTTTTAAACTTGCAATTTGTTCTTCAAAAATTCATGATTCAATTAGATATAGTTTAAAATTGTGTGGAATTGATGGACTTTTTGATATTATTGTAGGATTAGATGATGTTAAAAAACCAAAACCTGATAAAGAAGGAATTGAAAAAATATTAAAATATTTTAATATCACTCAAGATAATTTAGTATTTGTTGGAGATACTGATTATGATATTTTATGTGCTAAAAATAGTGGAGTTTCTTGTATAATAATGAGAATGTTAGAAAGAAATTATAAAATGTTAGATGATAATATTAAATGTTTTAATTCCTACAAAGAACTTGGAGATTATTTAATAAATGGAAGAGAATAAAATTTCATTTAGTAAAAAAATAAAAGAAGAATTAGCAAGCAAAAATGAAGATTCAGATTTAAAAAACCTTGCAATTCTTTCATCTTTTTTAAAAATTAATGGTATTTATAAAATTCAAAATAATAAAACTAGATTAATTTTAAAAATATCAAATGCTAAAATTGCTTCTTATATTTTAGAGTTATTAAAAAAATATTTTAATTTTAAAAATAATTTATTTTTCAATAAATCTACTAAATTAAATAAAATTTCATTTTATATAATAGATATTGTAGAAAATGTAGATGAAATATTAGATAAATTAAAAATTGACATTTTTAATGATGAAATAAATCCGTATTTTTATACAAATAAAGACTTAATTTATGGTTATTTAAAAGGAGCTTTTTTAGCTTCTGGGAGTGTTAATTCTCCAAAAAAATCTAATTATCATTTAGAAATTAAAACCACATCTAGTAACATGGCTTTATCATTATTAAAAATGGTTAATGGTATAAAAGATATAGAGTTTAATTTTAGAATTTCAAAAAGAAGAAATGACTATATTATTTATATTAAAAAATCTGATTTAATTTCGTCATTTTTAATAATGATTGGGGCAATTGAAGGATGTTTAAATTTTGAAGATATTAGAGTTGAAAGAGATTATTCAAATAATGAAAATAGATTATATAATTTAGACGTTGCAAATTATTCAAAAGTTTTAAAATCATCTAAAAATCAACTAGAAGATATTAACATAATTGAAAAAAATATTGGTATTAAAAATTTACAAAATGATAAATTAATTGAACTTTGTCATCAAAGATTAAATAATAAAGAAGCAAGTTTAGATGAATTAGCAAAAAAGATGAGCGAAAATTTAAAGGTTAATGTGTCAAGAAGTAATGTTTATCATCTATTTAAAAAGATCAAAACAATTGCTGATAAATATCGAAGTTAAGGGATTTAATTATGATAAATTTAAATGATTATGAAAAATTAGGAATTAGAATTCGTTTGTTAAGACAAAAAAAGAATATGTCTATTGAAGATTTGGCTTTTGAATGTGAAATTAATAAAAATTATTTAGGTGATTTAGAAAGAGGAAAAAGAAATCCGACTTTTAAAATTCTTTTAAAAATTTCAAAAGGTTTAAAAATATCACTAAAAGAATTACTTGCCGATTTTTAAAGTATATTAATTTTAAATTGTTTGTTATTTTTTATAAAAAAATAACTAAAACTTCATATTTTTTAACACTTATAATCAAAAATATTATAAAATAATAACGTTAGTAGTTTTATTGATTAAGGAGGATACATAATAATGTCAGTAAGAGTTGCTATTAATGGCTTTGGAAGAATTGGCCGTCTTGCATTTAGACAAATGTTCAATGCTGAAGGATATGAAATTGTTGCAATTAACGATTTAACAAGTCCTAAAATGCTTGCACACTTATTAAAGTATGATTCAGCTCAAGGCAGATATGCTTTAGCAGATAAAGTCGAAGCAGGAGAATCTTCAATTACAGTCGATGGTAAAGAAATTGAAATTTTAAAAGAACCTGATGCATCAAAACTTCCATGGAAAGAATTAGATGTTGATGTCGTATTAGAATGTACAGGTTTTTATACAAAGAAAGAAAAAGCAATGGCTCATATTGTTGCTGGTGCTAAAAAAGTAGTTATCTCTGCTCCAGCTGGAAATGATGTAAAGACAATCGTCTTTGGTGTTAATGAAAATACATTAACTAAAGATGATCAAATTATTTCTGCAGCAAGTTGTACTACAAACTGCTTAGCTCCAATGGCAAATGCTTTAAATAAATATGCAGAAATTTTATCTGGTATTATGACAACAGTCCACGCTTATACTGGTGACCAAATGGTATTAGATGGACCACACAGAAAAGGTGATTTAAGAAGAGCAAGAGCTGCTGCAGTTAACATTGTTCCAAATTCAACTGGTGCTGCAAAAGCAATCGGTTTAGTTATTCCAGAATTAAATGGTAAATTAATTGGTTCTGCACAAAGAGTTCCAGTTCCAACTGGTTCAACAACTATCTTAGTAGCAGTTGTTTCTCCAAAAGATGGAAAAGAAGTAACAGTTGATGGAATTAATGAATTTATGAAATCTCAAGTAAGTGCTTCTTATGGTTATAATGATGAACCAATCGTTTCAAGCGATATTATTGGAATTACAGTTGGATCATTATTTGATGCTACTCAAACAATGGTTACAAAAATTGATGATAAACATTATCAAGTTCAAGTCGTTGCTTGGTATGATAATGAAAATTCATATACTAGCCAAATGGTTAGAACAATTAAATACTTTGCTGAATTAAAATAATATAGTTTAATTTAAAGGAAGGTTTATCATGCCTTCCTTTTTTTATAATTTTTAAGGAGATATAACATGAATACAATTGAACAATTAAAAAATTTAAGCGATAAAGTTATTATTGTAAGAGTTGATTTTAATGTCCCATTAAAAGATGGAGCAATCAGAGATGACAATAGAATCGTTGCTGCTCTTCCAACAATCAAATATTTATTAAGTCAACATGCTAAAGTTGTTTTAATGTCTCACCTTGGAAAAATTGATTTCAAGAAAACAGAAGAAGAAGTTAAAGCAGCCAAAGCTAAAAATACATTAAAACCAGTTGCTGTTAGATTAGGTGAACTTTTAAATATGGAAGTTAAATTCTCTGAAGCAACAAGAGGTGAAGAACTTAAAAACTTAGTTCATAGTTTAAAAGATGGTGAAGTTTTATTAGTTCAAAACACAAGATATGAAAAAGGCGAAACTAAAAATGATCCTGAGCTTTCAAAAGAATGGGCAAGTTTAGGTGATGGCTTTGTAATGGACGCTTTTGGTAGTGCTCATAGAGCTCACGCTTCAACATTTGGTGTTCCAGAAGAAATGAAAAAAGAAGGGAAACCAACTGCAGTTGGTTATCTTGTTGAAAAAGAAGTTAAAAGTTTATCAAGATGTGTTAAAGCAGATGTTCATCCATATATTGCAATTCTTGGCGGATTTAAAGTTTCTGACAAAATTAAAGTTATTGAATCATTACTAAAAAAGACTGATAAAATCTTAATTGGTGGTGCAATGGCTTATACTTTCTTAAAAGCATTAGGCAAGGGAATTGGAACAAGTCCATGCGAATTAGATCAATTAGATTATGCTAAAAAATGTTATGAAACAGGAAAAATTGTCTTACCAGTTGATGCTGTTGTAACTGATAAATTTGATGAAGGTAGTGACAGAGTTATTAAAACTGTTGAAGGTAATATTCCAGATGGTTTTGAAGGTATGGATATTGGTCCAAAAACAATTGAATTATTCAAAAACGAAATTGCTAAAGCAAAATTAATTTTCTGGAATGGTCCAACTGGTGTTTTTGAACAAAAAGAATTCCAAACAGGAACAATTGAAGTTTGTAAAGCAATTACAGAAAATAAAGATTGCTTCTCAGTAATTGGTGGTGGTGATAGCGCTGCTGCTGCAAAACAATTTGGTTATAAAGATAAATTTAGTCACGTTTCAACCGGTGGTGGTGCATCACTTGAAATGATTGAAAATGATGGTCATTTACCAGGAATCGATGTAATTGGTTAATTTTATGCGAAAAAAATTATTACTTGGAAATTGGAAAATGAATAAAACAATTTCCGAAACAAAAGAATTTTTAAAAGATATTGATGAACTTGTTACTCTTGCTAAAGAAAAAGATATTGACATTGGAATAGCTCCAACTTATTTATGTCTTGAAACTATTAAAAATAATGTTCCAAGCAGTGTAATTGTAGCTAGTCAAAATTGTCACTATTTAGATAGTGGTGCATATACTGGTGAAGTTTCAGTTTTAATGCTTAAAGAATTAGGTATTGATTGGAGTATTATAGGTCATTCTGAAAGAAGAACTTATGATAATGAAACAAGCCAAAAATGTAATTTAAAAATTAAAAAATTATTAGAAAATAATTGCACCCCTGTATATTGTGTTGGTGAGACTTTAGAACAATTTGAAAATAATAGAACATGCGATGTTGTAAAAGAACAAATTGTTGAAGGTTTAAAAGATATAAAATTAGAAGATTTGAGTAAAATCGTTATTGCTTATGAACCAGTTTGGTCAATTGGGACTGGCAAAAATGCTTCTAAAGAAATTGCTGAAAATGTTTGTGCATTTATTAGATCTTTATTAGTTGATCTATATAATAAAGAAGAAGCAGAAAAAGTAAGAATTTTATATGGCGGTTCTGTAAAACCAAACAATATTAAAGAATACATGCAAGAAAAAGATATCGATGGAGCCTTAGTTGGCGGAGCTTCATTAAAAGTTGACTCTTATAAAGAATTGATTCATAATATTTAAATTCAATTATTTTAGGAGGTTGATTTATGGAAGAATTTCAAATTAATGGGGATCAAAGTGTTGTTCAAAATCAAAATAAAACAACCGTAAAACAAACAAGTGCTGATATAATCAAATCAAAAGGTAATGTCTTTTTTGGAAAGATAATGCTTTGGATGGGATTAGGTTTATTAGTTACATTTTTGTTTGGCTATTTATATCCTTATATAATTTTAAATACTGTTAGTTTTGATATTGCAGTGAATGTGATTTTTATTACATGTTTTGTAAGTTCGATTGCTGCTTTTATCGAAGTATTCATTTTGATGTTTACAGTATTTAAAAAAGGCGGAATATCTCTTGTTCCATATTTAATATATTCAGTTTTAATCGGATTAGCTTTATCTCCAATATTAATATTTAATGATGCACAAGCTGTTTTAATTACGATTGGAATTACAGCTGGAATGTTTATTCTTTTAGGAATTGTTGGAATACTTTTTAAAGGAAGAATTGGATTTATTATTGGAGGAGTTGGAGTTTTAAGTATTGGAGCTTTATGTCTTGCTTTGACAAATTTATTTTTAGGAAGCGAGATGATTTTTTGGATTGTTAGCTTTTTACTTTTAATTATTACAATGGCTTATGTTGTAATTGATGTAAATTTAATTAAACATACTGCTCAATATACTAATCAAACTAGAAATGAAGCTTTATATTTAGCTTTAGTTCTTTATACTGATTTTATTAGATTGTTTATATATTTACTTCCAATTGTCTTAAGAATTCTTGCAAATTCAAGACGTTAAAATTATTATTTATTTTGTCAAATAAAATGAAAAGAAAAGACCTCCAAAAAAGGTCTTTTCTTTATATAATTATTATAATTAAATTGACAAGTATTAATAAGAATTAAATAAGTTGTTTTAATATTTTGTAAGTATAATCAAAAAAAATTTATATTGACTTTTATTATAAATAAATTAAAAATAAACCATAAAATTTTGGAGGAACAATTATGAAAATTAAAAATGCATTAACGCTTCTTGGTGTATTGTCACTCGTAGTTGGATTAACTTCATGTGATACACAAACAAGTTCAAGTGCAACAACTACGACAACAACAACTACAATCAGTGTTCAACAAAAACATGCAGTAAGTGTATCTGGAAGTGGATTTACTACCGTAGGATTAGATAGTGCTGGTTATAGTGAAGGAAGTTTAGTTACTTTAGCCTTTTTTGCTGAACAAGGTCTTGCAATTAGTAGTGTTACAACTAGTCTTTCAAGTGTAACATTATCTTTAAAAGAAAATGTAGTTACATTTACGATGCCAAATTCAGATATTGAATTAACTGTTACAACAAGTAGTGTTGGAACAAATGTTAATGTTTTAGATGAAATGTTAGTTCAATTAAAAGAAGGTGTCTCAATGGGTTCAACAATAGATGAAACTCAAGTCTGGACATATAATGATGGAACTACATCAAATACAAGAAATGCAAGAATTGTTGATACAAAAGCGGTAGATGGATTTGCAAAAGCAACTAAATATAGTGCAGTTTATGCACAAGATGGAAATAATCCAGATGAAGTTTTAAAACCTAATAGATTGACAGTTTCTTATAATTATTCTTTTGCAAAAAATCCTGAAGCTGGTCAATTAAGTCAAGTAGAATTAGCTGCTAATAATAAACTTCAATATAATAATGTTGTTGATACAACAACGAATCAAGCTTTAAAATGGGATGAAACATTTAAAAATCCATTCTCATTATTAACTTCTGATATGTTTATAATTGATGAAAATGATCCAACTGTTTATCATATGGATACAAGTAATGTTTTATATGAACCAATTTTAAGAATGTTAGCTCATTTTATTTATGGTGAACCAAATGATTATGTTGTAGAAGAATTAAATTTAACAACTAAAGATGGAGAAATTGTCTCTTTTGATGGTCATTTTAAAGATTATGATTACACTGGTTTTGTCTACACTTCAAAAATTAAATTCTCTGGAGAAATTCTAAATAAGGGAGTAGATGTTGTTGAAGTTCCAAAACCAATTGAAGGAGAAGAAATTCCAGCTTTAAAAGAAAAATTAGATTCTTTAAAAGATGCTAATTTTACAGCTGTTACCCAAGAAATTTCAGAAGATTGGTATGGAAATGTAAATAATACATATTATAAAGCTCTTAGTGATGGTGGTAATCATATTCATCAATTAAATTATATTGGTGATATCGCTGATAATGTTACAAGTGATGAATATTTATATACACAATTATCTGAAGAAGATAGTTGGGCACCAGGAGGTATTGCTTATGATGCTCAAATTGCAACCAATATTAAAGGTACATGGTATTCATTTGGCAGTTTAGTCGATGGAATGGTATTAGTCGATGATTTATTACCAAGTTTTGATATTTCAACTGTCTTATTTGAAGAAGGAGAAACTGCCGGAACTTATGTTTTAAGAAGTGATTTACCATCATATTTTGCAGGATTAAATAGTAGTTTATTCTCTTTATTTACATCAAATGAAGCAGGTGAATTAACGATTGATACAAATAATAATCAAATTAAATTTGATTTAAAAGCATCTGAAAGTAGTTATACAAATGATGAAGTAACAACATTTAGTAATATTGGAAATACAAGTGTTACAAATACTACAGTTACAACATCAACAGAAGCTTTAACAAAATGGGAAGATTATTTTACAAGTCAAAGTGTCGTTGATAGTGTTCTTGCAATTCTCCCTTCAAGAGTATTAAATTATATTCCTCTTCCAAAACTTGAAACTTATGAAGCTGAAGGTAATAATTTAACAAGTGTTGGAGTTTACGCAGACTCAAGTTCAAATGAAGTTCAACTTCAAATTAGACTTGATGAATATGGAGATAATGTTGATGCTCAATATGAAGATTTATTAGTATTAATTACTAATGGATTAACAGAAAACGGTTTTGAATTAACATCTCTTGATCCATGGTATGGATATACTTTTAATAAAGTTGAAACAATTAATGAAAAGCAAACTGACATTAGTGTTTCTCTTGGAGCAAGCGGTTCATATTTCTTAGTTGATTTTGCTTTAAGTGAAGTAATTGGTGAATAAGTAGTAGCTAATTATTAAATAATAAAGATTTAATGCTGGTAATATGAGATTACCAGCATTTTTTTAAAATATTTAATTTATTTTTTAAATTGTTATATAATGAAGTTATGAAGTTAAAGAAATTATTGTTGACAAGTATTTTAATAAATGGGTTATTATTATCAAGTTGTGATTTAAGTGATGATAATAATTCAAGTAGTATTAGTTTAAAAGAAGGGTATAGATCTTTATTTTTAGATGAATCAACAAACGGTGTTGTTGTTAAAGGTGGTTTAAATCATTCTTATAAAGTTGGAAGTGAAGTAAGATTTTCTATAATTGATCAAGATGATGTTGATGAAGAAGTTTATATAAATAATAAAAAATTATCTCCATATTTAGAAGAAAGTATAAATGGTTTAAATTACATTGATTATGTATTTGAAATGCCAGATGAAGATGTAGTCATTTCTTGTGTTTTAAATAAACATGTTCCATTAAATGAAATTTATCCATTTATTGATGAATTGTCAGTAGATTCAATTAAAGTAGTTTATTACAATAATTATTATGTCGCAGTTGTTGATCAAATAAGTAGTGTCAAATATACAAATAATAAATCAGATTTTAATACTCTAATAAAAATGTTAAAAAATTGTTATGCTGTTAAAGATGATGATTTTAAAGGTTTTCCTCCTCCAGGAGGACATGCTTCATATTTAGACATTTACCTTTTAGATGATACTGTAGAATCAATTTTAATAAATAATTCGTACATAATTAAAGTAGATGAATATTCTGGATATTCTATTAGAAATTATAGGGTTAATTTTGAATTTGGTGAGTATTATAAATGCTTTTTACCTCCAGCAATTTCGCACGATGAAGTATATTTTAATTATAAATATCTTGATGAAATAGAAAATTTAGTAGATGAAGTAATGTTTACAGAATGTGATTTTGAATTAGGTGAAAAATTTTATTTAGTAAAAAGTCAATATAATGGAGAAATGAAAGTCTACGATAAAAATCATTTTGTATATCAAGATCAAAAATATAAAACTGTAGGCAATAAAGATTTTTCAATATTATTTTCTAAATTTAATTATATTTAAATAAAAAAATAAATTCTCAATCGAGAATTTATTTTTATTATTAATCAATTTTTGGCGCGCCCAGCAGGAATCGAACCCGCAACCCCTTGATTCGAAGTCAAATACTCTATCCAATTGAGCTATGGGCGCAAGCATATATATTATATATATATATAAGATAAATAGTGAAACTTTTTTCTTAAATAAATTTTTTAAAAATTTTTAAAAATTTTTTTAAAAAAGCATTGCATTATTAATTTATGAAGTTTATAATTTTAAATCGTGTGCTACAAAAAAGGTATACAAAAAATAGCAAAAAAAATTAAAAAAAACTTGCTATAAAAATACCTGAGTAGTATAATTAATATCGCTTAACAAATGAGGATGATATCTAAGTTTGCGGGCCATAAAAAATAATTAATTAAATTGTTGACTTTAATAACAATTTAATGATATTATTATAAAGCACGCCATTTTGAATGGTTTAATTGTGTAAAAAACAACGTGCTAACTGATCTTTGAAAACTAAATAGATGTACAACTAATTAACGTCAATTTATTTAAGATAATAATTATTATGAACTAGAATATAAACTTTTTGAGAGTTTGATCCTGGCTCAGGATGAACGCTGGCGGCGTGCCTAATACATGCAAGTCGAACGGGAGAGCTTGCTCTCTAGTGGCGAACGGGTGAGTAACACGTGGGTAACCTGCCTTTCAGTTGGGGATACCTAGAGGAAACTTTAGCTAATACCGAATACGAATTTCTCTCGCATGAGAGTTGTTTGAAAGGGGCTTTTGCCTCGCTGATAGATGGACCCGCGGCATATTAGCTAGTTGGTGAGATAACAGCCCACCAAGGCGAGGATATGTAGCCGATCTGAGAGGATGACCGGCCACAATGGGACTGAGACACGGCCCATACTCCTACGGGAGGCAGCAGTAGGGAGTTTTCGGCAATGGGGGAAACCCTGACCGAGCAACGCCGCGTGAGCGATGAAGGTCTTTTGATTGTAAAGCTCTGTTATAAAGGATAAATTGCAGGCTCAGGTAATGGGGTCTGCTTGATAGTACTTTGTCAGAAAGTCACGGCTAACTACGTGCCAGCAGCCGCGGTAATACGTAGGTGACAAGCGTTATCCGGAATTATTGGGCGTAAAGAGTGAGCAGGCGGCAGGTTAAGTTTGAAGTCAAATTTATGGGCTTAACTCATAATCGCTTTGAAAACTGGCCAGCTAGAGTACGTGAGAGGTGGACGGAACTCCATGTGTAGCGGTGAAATGCGTAGATATATGGAAGAACACCAGTGGCGAAGGCGGTCCACTAGCACGATACTGACGCTCAGTCACGAAAGCATGGGTAGCAAATAGGATTAGATACCCTAGTAGTCCATGCTGTAAACGATGATAACTAGATATTGCCGTTTGGCAGTCTCGAAGCTAACGCATTAAGTTATCCGCCTGGGAAGTACGCTCGCAAGAGTGAAACTTAAAGGAATTGACGGGGACCCGCACAAGCAGTGGAGCATGTGGTTTAATTCGACGCTACGCGAAGAACCTTACCAGGGCTTGACATGGAATTAAAGGCTCTAGAGATAGAGAGATAGTTATAGTTCACACAGGTGGTGCATGGTTGTCGTCAGCTCGTGTCGTGAGATGTTAGGTTAAGTCCTGCAACGAGCGCAACCCTCGTTCTTAGTTACCATCATTAAGTTGGGGACTCTAAGAATACCGCCAGTTTTAAGCTGGAGGAAGGTGGGGATGACGTCAAATCATCATGCCCTTTATGTCCTGGGCGACACACGTGCTACAATGGCCGATACAATGAGATGCAATACCGCGAGGTGGAGCCAAACTCTAAAGTCGGTCTCAGTTCGGATTGGAGTCTGCAACTCGACTCCATGAAATCGGAATTGCTAGTAATCGCGAATCAGCCATGTCGCGGTGAATACGTTCTCGGGTCTTGTACACACCGCCCGTCAAACCATGAGAGCTGGTAATACTCGAAGCCGTTATCTTAACTCGCAAGAGAGGGAGACGTCTAAGGTAGGACTAGTGATTGGGGTTAAGTCGAAACAAGGTATCCCTACGGGAACGTGGGGATGGATCACCTCCTTTCTATGGAATACAAGGGATGTGAAGAAACATCCAAAAATTTTAACCTAAAATATTCTTGGTTAGTGATGTTAATTAAAAGTCATCTATTTAGTTTTGAGAGATTAGTTTCTCTCTAATGAAATTTTGTTCTTTGAAAACTGAATATTATATAACATGTTCTTTCTGTTAGTTGTAGATTTTACTTAGCTTGCTAAGATAGTCTATAGCTGCAAGCATTTAAACTAAAGCAAATTATTAAATTTTACGAAGTTAAGTTAATAAGGGCGTATAGTGGATGCCTTGGCATTAGAAGGCGATGAAGGACGCGACTACCTGCGATAAGCGATGGGGAGCTGGATGTGAGCTGTGATCCGTCGATTTCCGAATGGGGCAACCCAGCATGTAATCCATGCTATCCTCTGGCGTGGGCCAGAGTGAGGAGACACCTAGGGAAGTGAAACATCTCAGTACCTAGAGGAAAAGAAAGATAATATATCGATTCCGTGAGTAGCGGCGAGCGAAAGCGGAGGAGCCTAAACTATCCTTTGG
The DNA here is from genome assembly GCA_944349595.1 of uncultured Bacilli bacterium. Taxonomy (GTDB): domain Bacteria; phylum Bacillota_I; class Bacilli_A; order RFN20; family CAG-826; genus Alectryobacillus. The sequence goes on from CALVNF010000007.1 coordinate 31,447, forward strand.
GATAGGGTTCGGACCACGATGTGGGATTAGTTATATGGTAGGAGAAGCACTTGGGAAGGTGCGCGACACAAGGTGATAGCCCTGTATCCGAATCTGTATAACACTCTAGTGGTATCCAAAGTACGGCGAGGCACGTGGAATCTTGTCGGAATGTGTGCAGACCACTGCATAAGGCTAAATACTAACTAATGACCGATAGCGAACCAGTACTGTGAAGGAAAGGTGAAAAGAACCCCGGGAGGGGAGTGAAAAGAATCTGAAACTATATGCTTACAAAAAGTCAGAGGCCGTTAAAGGCTGATGGCGTGCCTATTGAAGAATGAACCGGCGAGTTACTTTTTCATGCGGGTTAAATCGAAGAGATGGAGCCATAGCGAAAGCGAGTCTGAATAGGGCTTATGTATGAGGGAGTAGACCCGAAACCCGACGATCTATCCATGAGCAGGTTGAAGGTGGGGTAAAACCCACTGGAGGACCGAACCAACGTTCGTTGAAACGCCCGTGGATGACTTGTGGATAGGGGAGAAATTCCAATCGAGTTGGGAGATAGCTGGTTCTCCCCGAAATAGCTTTAGGGCTAGCGTCTACGATATAGCGTGTGGAGGTAAAGCACTGAATGCACGATGGCCGTGACACACGGTACTGATTGCAATCAAACTCTGAATTCCATACGTGGAATGTAGGCAGTCAGAGTGTGGGGGATAAGCTCCATGCTCAAAAGGGAAACAGCCCAGACCGTCAATTAAGGTCCCTAAATTCATGTTAAGTGTTAAACGATGTGGAGATGCATAAACAACTAGGATGTTGGCTCAGAAGCAGCCATCATTTAAAGAGTGCGTAACAGCTCACTAGTCTAGTGCCTCTGCGCGGAAGATTTACCGGGGCTAAACATGATACCGAAGTTACGGATTTGTACTTTTGTATAAGTGGTAGGGGAGCGTTCCATACGGGGCGAAGCGATACCGGAAGGAGTCGTGGACTGTATGGAAGTGAGAATGCCGGTGTAAGTAACGATTATAGGTGAGAATCCTATACACCATTTGACTAAGGTTTCCAGGGGAAGGGTCGTCCTCCCTGGGTTAGTCGGGACCTAAGGCGAGGCCGAAAGGCGTAGTCGATGGATAGCAGGTTGATATTCCTGCACCCGAATATATGTGATGTAGTGACAGAGAGGGCTAGCCGTACCTATTATTGGATTTAGGACTAAGCGAGGTACCTGGTGGATTGGCAAATCCGTCCACCTTAAGGGGAAAGCGTGATGGGGATTGAAAAGATTCGTCTGAGTAGAGAAGTCGGTGATGCCAGCTCTCAAGAAAAGCTGCTAACTTAAGTATATTCGGCTCGTACCGAGAACGGACACACGTGGTCAAGGAGAGTATCCTAAGGTGAGCGAGATAACTGTTGTTAAGGAACTCTGCAAAATTGCTTCGTAAGTTCGCAAGAAGAAGTGCCATCGCAAGATGGTCGCAGTGAAGAGGCCCAAGTAACTGTTTAACAAAAACACAGCTCTATGCTAAGCCGTAAGGCGATGTATATGGGGTGATGCCTGCCCAGTGCTGGAAGGTTAATAGGAGGGGTGCA
>CALVNF010000008.1 GCA_944349595.1 uncultured Bacilli bacterium
CATTAAGATCTTGGAGAGATAAAAGAAAAAAAGTCTGCACACCCTTAGAAGTTCTAAGTTTGTATCAGACATGTCGTTCTAATATGCCTATATACTACGCTTTTGATACATTGCACACCCTTACAACGGCAACTTTTAAGAGTAAAAGAGCAACCTAACCATAATGGAAAGATGGCGTATTTATTCAATTTTTAACAGTCTTCAATATTGAGACGCTAAATTAATTTATTTATCAATAAATCTTGAGAAACATTACATCAATTAATATAAAGTAATTACAAAACTCCTCAATTTTCGTTAGTCGTTTCTCACTAATTCACCAATATAATTGTAACGTGGATTTAAAACGTAAACTTTATCGTACTCCTCTCCGTCTCTTGCATATTTATTTATTGAATAAGCAAAGAGTTGCGCTCTGTCTTCAAGAGAAATAGAAGCGTCTTTTTTAGTTTTGAAATCAATTAAACAATTGTTAATCAGCAAATCGGAATCGCCTTTGATCGCCAGCTTGTTTTTGTATAAAACATGACCGTCTGGGTGAAAATCAATAGATGTAATGATAGGAAATTTCGTGTAAATCAGTTTTAGAGCTATATCAGATAATATTCTCGCCTTATCAATTATTAAATTTTTATGCTCCTTGATTTCCTCTGTATAACCCATGCCAGATCTAAAAATAATATCTGGTTCATATAAATAAAAGGCTAGATCTTCGTCGCTCAAATTTTTGTATTTTGACTTCTTAACATCATCAAAAAATTTAAGTTCTTCTAAATCAACATTTAAGTTTCTGGTAAGCCTGATTTTTGTAAGATATTCAGTCACTCCACCACAAACAGTTGGATGTTCTTCTTTTCGCACATCAATGTAATTTTCTTTAGATATTTTATCCTTTACAACTAGAGCATGACTCTTGTAGAACTCTTTCAACCCAGTATCTTTTAGTCTTGGGTCTTTTAAATAATGCGTTACAGCCGCTAAACCAAAAAACATTGTTTTACTTAAATTCATGAGTAAAGATTCATATTCGTTATATAAATCTGACGTATACATAAAATAGCACCTTCCAATCTTTCATAATTGTTATTGCACCTTTTTCAAGGGAGTTCATTGTTAGTGAATGATTCTTTCTTAAAAAGATGCTAGCTGCACCTTATTAAAAGTTCTTATTCGAGATTGTTTGTTTTTCGTATTTTGATAAATTTTAATAAGTAAACCGAAAACAAAATCAAAGCAACAATAAATATTAAACATGATATAGGAATAGTTAAAATAGTAACAATATGGCCTGGATTAATATTATTTAAAAAGAAATCACATAATGGCCAGATACATAAAATGCCAAATATCAATGTAGCAAACAATAAAAATATAGAACTTAGCAATAAAGCAACAAAGTATTTGTTTTTCATCTAAAATCACCTAATTTCTCTTACTGATTTACATTTTAATAATATCATAAAAGTAAATTTATTGAATGTTTTGTGATGATTAATAACGTCTATCTAAAATGAACTTATACCAAATTTTTATCTTCATCTAATAAAGATATACGTGCCTCTATAAATAAACGCAAAACATTAACTTTTACTTTGTAGTGATATTTGCAATGACATTTTGCTTTCAAATATGGAATATTATAATTCATCCATTAACAAGAAATCTTCAAGTCTAATATGACGTACCGTAGATGTTGAATAATCTATTGCATCGTTTGTTATTAATACTTTTTGATTGCTATTATCCAAATTAGAAAATGCACTAAATTCCCTTTTATAAGCTTTTTCATCAACAACACTATAAGCGACCTGTACTAGATAAGTTTTCCCATTTTTCGATGCAATAAAATCAATTTCTTTTCCATTGTTATCGAACGCTTTTAAATCATATCCCATAAATAAAAGTTCATTATATACAATATTTTCTAAATTATGGTCGAAATCATATCTATTATTATCAACTTTTAAAGAATTAAAGGATACATCTGAATTATATATTTTATTATTAAAACTTAATTCTCTTTTAACTTTTGTAGAGTATTGTGGCAGTTCATCTATAACATAAGCCTCTTTAAGGTAATGCATGTAGCCTAATATTGTATTTGAGGAACACTCAATGCCTTGGCCTGCCAGGTATTTGTTGATCGATCTTGCTGATAATATTCTAGAATTATTCCTCAAAACAAAATTAACGAACTTTTTAAATAAATCAGGCTTTTTAATTTTATATCTTTTTATTAAATCTTTAATAACAATTGTGTCTTCCAAATCTTTTAAATATCTAATTGTTGCATCACCATTGTCCATATCAAATCTTTTTGGAAAACCTCCCCATATTAGATAATCTGTAACATTAAAAGTTTTTCCGATTTGATTTGAATACTTAACAATTTCTTTATAAACGAAAGGTCTAATCCTAAAGGAAATATATCTTCCAGATAATTCGGTAGCAAATTCTTTAGATAGTAATTTTGAATTAGAGCCAGAGATAAAAACAGAGTTATTATGAAGTCTAAGAGTTCTTACAGCAATTGCCCAATCTTTTACATTTTGCACTTCATCTAAAAATATATAGCATTTTCCATCTTTTTTGTTTTGCTCTACATAATTTAACAATAAATCAGCAGAATAAGCTTTTTTTAAAACAGCAGCGTCTTCAAAATCTAAATATATTGTATTTGAAGTGATATGGTTTATTTCATCATATATAGTTTTTAGAATGACCGATTTACCACATCTTCTTATGCCAGTTATTATTTTGACTAAATCACTGTCATAAAAAGGTCTTATTTGTTCTAAATATTTTTCACGTATTATCATAGACTTACCTCTTATTACATTAGTATTATACTGCGCAATTTTTCATAATTAAATATTTTTGCGCAGTTTAATACTATTAATATCCTTATGTTAGTGAATTTATACTGCGCAATTTTTCATAATTAGGTATTTTTGCGCAGTTTAATACTATTAATTTCTTATATTTGTTTATTTATACTGCTCAATTTTTTTGATTTATTGAATGTTATCAGCCAAAGATTATAAAGATATATTAAATATAATAAATCTTTATGTCGAAGGTTGCAAAAAAGGAGACGTAGAAATAATGAAACCTGCTTTTAGCAAAAGTGCTGTTATGTTTTCTTACACAAAAGAAGGTAAGATGATTGCTAAATGTTCAATTGAAAATTTATTTAAAGGTTCAAATTGATTAGGTGAAGTACATAAAAGTATGTGGCAGATTAATATTATCGATGCAACCGAAACAACTGCTATCGTTAGAGTCATGGCTCAAAATTGGCATAATGTCGGTTTTATCGACCATCATTCGCTTGTTAAACTAACGACGGGTGAAAAATTGTAGAAAAAATTTATTACACAATTTAATAAAGTCTTTGAATACGATTTTAATTAATATTTATTATTTTTATACCATATACTATTACCTATAATTGCATTTTGTTTTTTTATATACCTTTTTATGTTAAATTTTTAATTAGGAGGTATAAAAAATGAAATTAGTTTTATGTGATAAAGAATTTGATTTTATTAAATCTGAAAAAGATATAAACTACTTTAATCTTTCAGCAATGAAAATTAGTAATTGTGTTGGTTGTTTTGGCTGTTGGACAAAAACTCCTGGAAAATGTGTTATTAGAGATGAAGCGGTAAAAATTTATCCTTTAATTGCTCAAAGTGAAAAAGTTTTATATATCTCACATATTGTGTATGGCTCATATGATGTTGCACTAAAAACAATGTTTGAAAGAGCTATTCCAATTCAGCAAGCTTTTATAAGAATTTTAGACAATGAGACTCATCATGTTCAAAGAAATGTTATAGAAAAAGATGCGACAATAATTGGATATGGAAACATTAGTGATGAAGAAAAAGAAATTTTTAAAGAATTGGTTTCAAGAAATGCCAAAAATATGAATTTCAAAAAATACAATGTTATTTTTGCTACTATTGAAAATGTAGATGAAATTGTTAAAAAGGAGTTTGAAAAATGGGAAAAGTGATTATTTTAAATGGAAGCCCAAGAGCTCCAAAATCTAATTCAAAAATGTACTCGGAAATATTTGTTAAAAAATTTAAAGATAATTGTGACTATTTTAATATTAATAACAGAAATCACGAACAATTAATTAAAACAATTAAAGATAATAATTATAGTGATTTAGTTTTCGCCTTTCCACTATATGCAGATGCTGTTCCAGTTGGTTTACTTAAATTTTTAAAAGAACTAGAAAAAGCAAATATAGAGAATAGACCTACAATATCTATTATGATTAATTGTGGTTTTTATGAGCCAAAGCAAAACGATATCGCTATAAGAATTATGAAAGTGTTTGCTAAAAAAACAGGGTATAAATATGGTTCTACTTTAAAAATAGCAAGTGGGGAAGGTACTCCATCAACTTTCTTTAAATATTTTTTATTTCGAAAGATTAAAAAATTTGCTATCTCTATTAGAAATAAAAAATACCAAGATTTCGTATACACCATGCCAATAAGTAGGAAACTATTCTTAAAAGCATCTACTATATATTGGACTCGTTATGGAAAAAGAAATGGTATAAGTAAAAAAGAAATGTCGACAATGCTAATTGAAGATAAATAGTATTTAAATTAATTTTAATAAAAGACTAATATGTAATTAGCCTTTTATTTTTGTAAAATATGCTAATTTTAGATACTTTTAATAAAAAATGCTTACTTTTTAGTAAGCATTTAATTTGCATAATGGCGGAGAAACAGGGATTTGAACCCTGGCGCCCTGTTACAGACCTACGAGCTTTCCAAGCCCGCCCCTTCAACCACTTGGGTATTTCTCCATTAATATTAATTAGTGCTTGAATATTATATCATAAAAATATTGATAATAAATAATTTATATTTTATATTGTTTAATATGATTTCATATTTAATTAATGACACTCAATCGAATCAAAGAATTGATAAATTTATTCGAAAACAATTAAGAAATGCACCTTTATCATTTATTTATAAATTGTTTAGAAAAAAAGATGTTAAAGTTAATAATAAACATGTTGATATTAATTATATTTTAAAAGAAAATGATGAAGTTAAAGTTTATATTAGAGAAGATCAATTAGAAGATTTTAAAAAAAATATTCAATTAAAACAAATTAAATTTAATCATGAAATTGTTTATGAAGATGAAAATATTTTAATAATTAATAAACCAGCTGGTTTATTAATTCATGGTGATAGTAAAAATAAAAAAGAAACTCTTACTAATGATGTTTTAAATTATTTATATTCAAAAAATGAATATAATTCTAATTCTCTATTTACTCCTGCTCCAGCTCATAGATTAGATAGAAATACATCTGGTTTAGTAATTTTTGGAAAAAATAATAAGGTTTTGCAGGAATTAATGAATATTTTTAAAGAAAAAAGTAGTGTTAGTAAAGAATATATTACTCTAGTTTGCGGTGATGTTTTAAAAGATGGAGAAGTAAATAAAAGTTTATTAAAAATAGAAAATAAAAACTTAGTTGTTGTAAGCGATGATGAAAAAGCAAAAAAAGCAATAACACAATATAGTATTTTACAAAATTACGATGGATTTACATTGCTAAAAGTTAAATTATTAACTGGAAGAACTCATCAAATTAGAGTTCATATGCAATATATAAATCATTCAATTGTTGGTGATCAAAAATATGGAAATATAGAAATTAATAAAAAATTTAAAAATGAATTTAATTTAAATTATCAGCTTTTACATTCTAGCGAAATACAATTTTATAATTTAGATGGGTGCTTAAAATATTTATCTAATAAAAAATTTAAAGCAAAACTTCCAGCTTTTTTTGAAAATATTTTAAAAAAACTATAGCAAAAACATAATATTTTCTGTTTTTTCATATATAAACATTTTTTATTTTTTAAATTATTTATAATATTAGTATTATTAATTGAGGTGTTTATTATGGCAGAAAAAATTAAAGTTATTGTAAGAGATAAAAATACTCTCATCTTAGATCAAGATGCTAAAAAAGGTGATATTATTGATTTAACAGATTTACAAAAAGTTGATGATACTTTACTTTTAAAATTAATTGAAGAAAATAAAGATGCAGTTTATAACAAAAAATTAAACGATATTAAAAATGATTTAATTTTAAAATACGAAGAAAAATTAAAAAGTGAAGTCACAATAAGTAATACAAAAATTGAAAAAGAAAAAGATAAACTAATCTATGATTTAAAAAATGCAATAATTCAATTACAAACTGAAAATGAAAATATTAACGAAAATTTAAATACTAAAATTTCCTTAAAAGAAGTTGAATTAAATAAGCAATTTCTTCAAGAAAAAAATAAAATTGAATTAGAAAACAAAAAAACAATTGATAATTATTTAGAAAAAATTGAAAAACTAAATAATGAAAAAAATAATTTAGTTGAACAACACGCAAAAGAAGTTAATGTTTTAAATAAACAAATTAGTGATGTAAAAGCTCAAATGACTGAAAAGTATGATTTATTAAATAATCAATATAATTTACTTAAAAATGAAAAATCTATTCTTGTTACAAAAAATGTCGGTGAAGATCTAGAACAATATTGTAATAATGAGATGGAAGATCGAATGCAAAATGGCTTTTTAAATTGCGTTTGGTATAAAGATAATGATGTAATTAAGGATGAAGGTGAAGATAAAGGAACAAAAGCTGATTTTATTTTTAAAGTATATAAAGATGAAAATCATAATGAAAAAGATTTATTAACTTCTGTTTGTTTAGAGATGAAAAATGACACGATTAATTCAACTAACAAACATAAAAATTCTGATTTTTATAAAACATTAGATAAAAATAGAGTTAAAAAGAATTGTGAATATGCATTACTTGTTTCGAATTTAGAATTAAATCAAGATAATGACTTACCAATTAGAAAAGTTAATGAATATAAAAATATGTATGTCGTAAGACCTGGTTATATGGTTACTTTCTTAAATTTAATTACTTCATTAAGTAATAAATTTAAAGATTTAATATTAAAAGATTATGAATATTCAATTGAAATTCAAAAACAAAGTGATTTTAAATTAGAATATGAAAAATTAAAAAATACTTACTTAGATAAACCACTTGAAGGTTTAAAATCAAAAATTGAAAATATACAAGATCAATCAAATAAAATTAAAAATTGTGCAAATGCAATTGATAAAGAATTAGATTTAATTATTCATAATTATATTGAAGGAATCATTGATAAACTTGATAAATTTGATGCAAAAATGATCACAAATTATAAAAAACTAAATAAATAAGTGTAATTTTATTAGAAAACATTATGTGTTTATTAAAATAATTACTTATTTTTTGATATAATATCTACTTGTGAGGTGTGCTTTATGAATGCAATTGAAAGATACAATGAATGGTTAAATTCAAGTAAAGTAACAAGTAAAGATAAAGAATTATTAGCTAAAATGACTAGTCAAGAAATTGATGATGCATTTTTTAAAGATATAGAATTTGGAACTGCCGGAATGAGAGGACTTTTAGGTCCTGGTTCTAACAGAATTAATGTATATACAATAAGAAAAGCAACAGTTGGTTTTGCAATTTATTTAGCAAGAAAATTTAAAAATGCTCGAGAAAGAGGTGTAGTTATATCTCATGATAATAGACACATGTCTCGTGAATTTGTCTTTGAATGCGCCCAAGTTTTAAATAAAATGGGTTTTAGAGCATTTATTTTTGACTCTTTAAGACCAACACCTGAATTATCATTCGCTGTTAGATTTAAAAGAGCATGTGGTGGAATTATGATAACTGCATCTCATAATCCAAAAGAATATAATGGTTATAAAGTTTATGATGAAAATGGTTGTCAATTAGTTCCAAATAAAATTTCATCATTATTAGAAATTATGGATGGTTTACCAAGTCCAATTGATGTTGAAATTCCAAAATTTAAAACTCCAGGTGAATTTATTATTTTAGATTATAAAATTGATGAAACTTATTTAAATTTAATTAAAGGTATTCAAATTAATTCAAATTTAAATAAGAAAGACTTTAAAATTGTCTATTCTCCAGAACATGGAACAAGTTTTGTTAATGCTATTAGAACATTTAAAGAATGTGGATATCATGTTTATCCAGTACTTTCTCAAAGCGCTCCAGATCCTGATTTTACTGGTACTTTATCACCAAATCCAGAAGATCCAAGAGCTTATAGTGAAGCAATTAAATATGCAAAAAAGATTGATGCTGATTTAATTTGTGTCACTGATCCAGACGGCGATAGATTAGGTATTGCTTCTAAAATGAGAAATGGTGAATATCGTATTTATACTGGTAATGAAAGCGGAGCTTTACTAATGAATTATATTTTTAAAGAAAAAGAAAGACTAGGTCTTTTATCAAAAAATGGTGTTATGTATAACACCATTGTTACAAGTTCATTAGGTGAAAAGATAGCCACAAGTTATGGAATTAAAACTGAACAATTTTTAACTGGATTTAAATATATTGGAGATAGAATTCAATATTATGAAGAAAATAGAGGTCCAGAATTTGAATTTGGTTATGAAGAAAGTTATGGATGTTTACTCTCTCCATTTGTCAGAGATAAAGATGGTATTCAAGCAATTCTTTTATATACAGAAATGACTTTATTTTATAAGTTAAAAAATTTAACACTTGATGAACAATATGATAAATTAGAAAAAAGATTTGGTTATCATACTCCAGTCACCCATAGTATTGAATTTAAAGGATCAAAAGGACAAAATGATATGATTAATTTAATTGATTATATTAGAAGAAACCCTATGGATTATTTATGTGGGCATAAAGTAATTAAATATAATGATTACTTAAATCAAGTAAGTTACACTGATGATAGACAAGAAAAAATAAACTTAGATTCTAGTAATGTCTTAAAATTCTTCTTTGATGATGGCTCTTCGATTGCTATTAGACCAAGTGGAACAGAACCAAAATGTAAAATTTATGTTGAAGCAATTTCAACTTCAAGAGAAGAAGCAGATAATTATGAAAAACAATTATTCAATGATTTTGTTTTAAAATATAACATAAATTTAAATGGTGAATAATAAAACAAAACCTAAAAATATTTAGGTTTTGCATAGTTTTTAACAAAAAAATATAATTTATTTTAAGTGCTTTTTCAAATAATCGACAATACCATTATGGTTATTGTCTTTTTTTGTGACATCTTTTGCAATTTCTTTGACTTCTTCTGGAGAATTGGCCATTGCAATTCCATGACTTAATAAGGTTAAAGATTCAATATCATTATCGGCATCTCCAAATGCATAAATATTTTCTTCTCTTATATTATAATATTTTGCAATTTCAATAATCTTATTATATTTTGAAACATCATCATAATATAATTCAAAATAATTATCAGATTGCCAAAATCTAACTTTAATATGTGGATATTTTGATACTGTTTTTTCAATTATTTCTCTATTTTGTTTATTATCAACAAAATTAACGATAAATGTAATTGGATCTTTATCTAAAATATTTAAAAAATCTCCACGATTTACTACCATATTTTTATTTAAAAAGAATGCAAATAAAAATAAATCATCTTTATCAACCCAGATTTCACTATCAGTTTCAGACATCATTGACTTAATTATGTTATGCTTTCTTAATTCAATAATGATTTCTTTAATCATATCTTTATTAAAAGTTTTTGCTTGGTCAAAAGCATCTGGTTTTTTAGGATCAAAAATTCTTGCTCCATTATATGAAATAATTGGAGTATCAAGTTTTAGTTGGTTGTAATAATTTAGTAAAGCTCTAATTGGTCTTCCAGATGAAAAAATAATAATTTGTCCACGTTTTGCAAGTTTTTTAAAAAAATATCTAGTTTTAATAGATATTTTTTTATTATCTTTTAATAGTGTTCCATCTAAATCGAGGGCTATTAAATATTTATTTTTTAGTTTCATATAAACCTATAATTCTTTGTACTTGTTGTAATTTTTTATTTGCAATAACTTTAGCTTTTTCAGCACCTAAATTAAGAGCTTCATCAACTAAATTTGAATTTATAATTTCATTATATTTTTGTTGGAATGGAATTAATTCATTAACAACTGCATCAGCAACGGCTTTTTTAAAAGTACCATAATTACAACCTTTAAATTCTTGTTCAGCTTCTTCGACAGTAATGTTTTTTAAAGCAGAATAAATAGTTAATAAATTTGAAATTCCAGGTTTATTTTCCTTATCAAATTTAACTTCACATCCAGAATCTGTGACTGCTGACATAATCTTTTTTCTAATTGTCTTTTCATCATCTTTCAAATAAATATCACCTTTTGGATCGGATTTTGACATTTTTTTAGTTGGATCTGATAAGGACATAATTCTTTTTCCAGTTGTATTTACAACAGCTTTTGGTTCTTTTAAAATATCAGTTTTATATCGAGAATTAAATCTTCTAACTAAATCTCTTGTTAATTCAACGTGTTGAACTTGATCTTCTCCAACTGGAACAATATCTGCATCATATAAAATAATATCACAAGCCATTAAGACAGGATAAGAGAACAATCCTAATCCAATTGCAGATTCATTCATTAGATGAGATTTTTGTTTAAATTGAGTCATTCTTGACAATTCGCCCATATATAAATAATTCATCATTATTGCATTTAATTCTGCATGAGCAGAAACCATTGATTGCAAAAATATATGAGATTTATTCATATCTAAACCAGAAGCTAAATAAAAAGCAACAATATCTTTAGTGTTGGTATTTAATTCTTCGGGTTCAATTGGTAGTGTTAAAGCGTGTAAATCGGCAACAAATATATAAGGTTCGAATTCATCCTGGAAATTCTTTAAATTCTTTAAAACGCCGATATAATTTCCAAGTGTTAATCGACCGGTTGGTTTAATTCCAGTTAATACAATTTTTTTCATAGCAGAAAATATTATATAGAAATTTTAATAAATTTTCTATATAATTTATGTTAGTTAAGGACATATTGTTATGATCAAAATTTATACTTCACCAAGTTGTTCTTCGTGTCGAAAAGTAAAAAAGTGGTTTGAAGAACAAAATATACCATTTAAAGAAAAATCAATATTCTCTCCATCATTAAATGAAAATGATATAAAAGAAATTTTAGCTAAGTCTGAAAATGGAACCGAAGATATAATTTCAGAGAGAAGTAAAATTATTAAAGAAAATGATATTAATATTGAGGAAATGAAAGTTTCAGATTTAGTGAAATTTATTAAAGAAAATCCTTCTTGCTTAAAAAGACCAATAATTGTTGACGATTCTAGAATTCAAGTTGGATATAATGATGAAGAAATTAGAACATTTATTCCTGTTGCTCGAAGATTAGCTCAAAAGTGGTGTAACCATGATTGTCCTGAATACGAACATTGTGACGGGAAATGTGATGAAGAAAAAAAATAGAAATCGAAAGATTTCTATTTTTTGTATGTTATTTAATTTAATTAACTAATTACTTGTTTTGTTCTTTTAAAGCGTTTAATGTACGAGCTTCTTTTGAAACTTTATTAATTGTGTAATCAATTTGACATTTTTTACAAACATCAACTAAGAAGTTTTCAGCTTCTTTTAAATTATTGTGTTCTTTTTCAAGTTCGTAATCAACATGACCTAAGTATGTGTTTTTGTCAATTGAAAATATACCTGTATCAAATTCGACATCAATTCTTTCAGTAACTAAACTTGCAAGAATTTTTAATTGCGAGATATCAAAATCAAATCCTAACATTAAAATGAATGTTTTAATGTTTGTCTCTGGGAAAATATTTTTATCTTTCAAATCTAAAAATTGTTCTTGAGTAATAGGATCAGTTTTTTCAAGTAAACCTTCAGAAAGTGGAGTTTTGAGTGTTAATTCATATTTATTATTTTTTTCTCTAATTCTTAATCCAATTCCTTTATTTCTAAGTTCAAAATCAGTTGTATCAATATAATAATTAGTTTGTGTATATTGACTAGTTACATATTTTTTATAATGTTCTTTAACTTTTTGGTATGATTTTTCATCAATTAATACCTTTGCTTCAATTTCAATGTTATTAGCCATAAAATCACCTCTTTTAATATTATATAAAAAATATTTGATTTACTTAATTTATTTTATAATATATTACTTTTGAAATAAAAAAAGTTTCATGCGCTTACAAAACTTATATTTCAAGTAAGCGTTTTGAAACTTTAAAAACTCTTAAAATTATTATAAAACACTTGATTAAATAAGTCAAATGTTTAAGGAGCGGTCAAATTAGTCTCTAACTACTTGTAGAATTTAAAACCTTTTTAATAAAATTTAATGATTTAATATAATTATTTAACTTAATTGTACGAATAAATTATAATATTAATATGTTTTTGCTAGACTCTGGTGAAATAATTATAACAACATTTGCAAGTATATTAATTGCATGCGTTTTAATAGTATTTATTTTTGTTGTATATAAATTATTTAAAGATAATTTAAAACCATCTAATAAAAGTATAAAGAATAAAAATAAATTAAATTTAGAAGATAAAATTTATAAAAGAGATCTATTTTTTTCTTATTTAGGTGGCGTTGAAAATATTATAAAAATTGAATATAAAGAAGAATATTTATTAGTCTATTTAAAAAATATTAAATTAATAAAAGAAGATTTATTAAAAGAATATGGTGTAATAGACTTAAAAATAAATACTGATAATAATTTAGAATTAACTTTTTTAGATAATAAAAAAGAATATGATGATTTATTTGGGAAATAAATCATCATATTATTTATCAATTAAATTATATTTAATTAAATCTTTTTTAATGTCTTCTAACGGAAAGCCAACAACATTATAATAAGATCCTTTAATTGATTTTACAAAATTAAAATTTTTATCTTGGATGGCATAGCCTCCAGCTTTATCTTTATATGTATTTTGTTTTAAATAATTTATAATTAATTCATCACTTAAATTATTAAAAGTTACATAAGTTTTGACAGTTTTTGTTAATTCAAAATTTTTATAAAGAATTGTATAAGACGTTAAAACTACATGAGTATTATTGGATAATAATTTTAAAAAATTATATGCTTCAGTTTTATCTTTTGGTTTTTCAATTAATTTATCTTTAAATAAAACAATTGTGTCGGCAGCAATTATTACATCATTTTTAAAACTTGGAAAAATTGAATAAGCTTTAATTTTGGATAATTCTTTTGAAATTGATGAATTATCTCCATAATGAAAATCTTTTTCATTAATTAATGGTTTAACACATTGATAGTTATTTGTAATTTTCTTAATTAATTCAATTCTTCTTTTTGAAGTCGAAGCTAAAATAATCATGCAGTTTTGTTAATAATAACTGGAATTACCATTGGATTACGTTGAGTTTTCCTTGTGAAATATTTACTAACAACAGATTTTATTGTTATTTTAATATCAGCAAACGTTACTTTATTAAAACTCATTAATTCATGTAAAGCATCATAAATTTGACTAGAAGCGTGTCTCATTAAATGATCTTTATATAAACCTTCGGCAACAAAACCAATCGTTTTAACAACTGGTTGAGTTAAAATCATATTATTTTTGGCATCAATTGCAACTAACACTTCAACAACGCCATCTTCTTTTAAAATTTGTCGATCTCTAATAATTGCAGTTGAAATACCGTTAATATCATTTCCATCAATAAATATGTCATCAGCTTGGACTCTTTCGCCTTCTCTAATTTTATGATTTTGTAAAATTAATGTATCTCCATTTGAACAAATAAAGATATTTTCTCTTGGAATTCCAATTTTTTCAGCAATATCAGCATGAGATTTTAGCATGTAATATTCACCATGAGCTGGCATAAAATATTTTGGAGTTAATAATTTTAACATTAATCTTAATTCTTGTTTTGATGGGTGACCAGATGAGTGGATGTTTGGATATTGACTTGTTGTAATACAAGTAGCTCCAAGTCTTGTTAATAAATTGATTAATTTATTAACTAATAAAGTATTTCCAGGAATTGGATTACAAGAAAATACAATTGTATCTCCAGGATAAATTTTAATTCCTTTAACATCACCTTGAGCGATTCGAGATAATGCAGCCATTGGTTCGCCTTGAGAGCCAGTACATAAGATTGTTATTTGATTTAATGGATATTTATTTAAATCCATTGAATCAACAAAAGTAGAATCAGGAGCTTTAATATAACCAATTTTTCTAGCTAAAGATACAGCTGATTCCATTGATCGGCCAATTACACAAACTTTTCTTTTATATTTTAAACAAGCATCAATAATTTGTTGAATTCTTGAAATGTTACTAGAAAAAGTTGAAATAATTAATCTTGAAACACATTTTGAAAAAATTTCGTGAATTGAATTGACAACATTTTTTTCACTTGGAGTATAACCTTCTAGAGCAGCATTTGTTGAATCAGCTAATAATAAATCAACGCCTTCTTCTCCAAGTCGAGCAATTTTTCTTAAATTAATATCAGGTCCAACCGGAGTTAAATCAATTTTAAAGTCACCAGTCGTAACAATTCTTCCAGCTGGTGTATCAACTACAATTCCAAAAGCATCTGGAATAGAGTGGGTAACTCTAAAAAATGATAATTTAAATTCTCCAACACTTATGATATCAGTTTCTTGAATTTCAACTATTTTAACTCTTTCTCTAATTCTATGTTCTTCTAATTTATTTCTAATTAAAGCCGCAGCAAGAGGTGGAGCGTAAATAACAGGTACATTAATTGTTTGAATTAAAAATGGAATTCCACCAATATGGTCTTCATGACCATGAGTAATTACAAGAGCTTTAATTTTTGATTGATTATCTTTAAGTTGGGTGTAATCTGGTACAACATAATCAACACCAACTAGTGTTTCATTTGGAAATTTAACACCAGCATCAATAATTAAAATTGAGTTATTTGATTCAACACAATATGTATTTTTACCAACTTCTCCTAAACCACCTAAGGCATATACTTTTATCGGTTGTGAAATAATACTTTTTTCCATACTTTCTCCATAATTAAATTAACAGTCATTCATTGTCATATTTTGTTTCTTCGATTTTATTATATATTTATATTATGAATTAATCAATTAGTATTAAATTGCAATTGCATTATTATCAACTTTAAATGGATCAAATGTATTAATTCTATCATAATATAAGATCCCAAAAAGATGATCTATTTCATGTTGTAAAACAATACTTAAATAACCACTTGCAGTTATTGTAATTTGTTTTTGATCTAATATTGAATAAGCTTCAACAGTAATTTTATTAGCACGATAAACAAAGCCATCATGTTTTTTATCAACAGAAAGACAACCCTCACCTTGACTTAAATAACATTTTTTTGCTGATTCTTGAGCAATTTTTGGATTAACTAAGACAAATTGTTTAGTAACTAATTGATTATTATGATTTAAATCTTGTAAATAAATTGCAATTAATTTAATATTTTTTCCAATTTGAGGAGCAGCTAATCCAACCCCTTCTCTAACATCTTTATGAGTCTTTAAAAATTCTTCATCTTGAGATAATTTTAAATAATTTAACATATCAAGACCAAGTTGTTTTATTTCATCACTTAAAGGTAAATCGATCTCTTTTGATTTCTCTCTTAAACTTTTTTTATTATCTTTTACAATTTTAAATAATTTTTCCATCGCCATATATATTATAATATTTATAATGTTTTTTAAAGAATTTTGATATAAATGGAAGCGTTATTATTAGAAAAATTACTTGAACTTAAACAATTAATATTGGAAAGTGATTCTTATAAGAATTTGATTTTTTATGAAAATAAATTAAATAATGATATTAATTTATTTAATATGAAAATAAAAATTAATAAATTACAAGAAGAATATAAAATAGAAGTGAGTAAAAATAACAAAGATAATAAAAAAATAAAACAAATAAAAAAAGAATTTAATGAATTATCAAAAGTTTATTACGATAATGAAATTGTTAAGAATTATTTAAAATACTATGCAGAAGTTAAAGATTTTTATTCTTATATAGATGAAAATTTAATATATATATTTAATAAGGATATAAAGAAATGATTAAGATTATTGCTGGGAAATTTAAAAATAAAAACATATTAACACCCGATACTTTAAAAACAATTCCAAGCAAATCTCGAGTAAGAGAAGCTATTTTTTCAATCTTACAACCTTATATTTATCAATCGGTTGTTTTAGATTTATTTTCCGGATCAGGAGCTCTTGGAATTGAAGCAATTTCTCGAGATGCTAAGTTTGTTTATTTTAATGATTTGGATAAAAATTCATATCAAATTATTCAAAAAAATCTGCGAAACTTAAATATTTTAAATTATGAGTTAACAAATTTAGATTATTTAAGTGCTTTAGAATATTATAAAAATAATAATCTAATTTTTGATATTGTTTTTTTAGATCCGCCATATATTAATTTAGATTATTATTTTAATAGTATTGATTATTTAATAAAAAATAATTTAATTAATAAAAAAAGTGTATTAGTTTTAGAAACTAATACACAACTTGATTTAAATAAGTATAATAATTATTTTAAATTTATTAAATATTATTCTTATGGTTATTCTAAACTTTATGTTTTAAGAAATATTTAATTAATTTTTTGTTATTTTAATTTAATACTTGTTAATATTGATTGATTTTTATTAATAGCTTCAAATATTTCATTATAATCATCAAATAAGTTTTGGTCATTTAAGATAATATTATCAGCTAATAATCCTTCATCAATTAACATCATATAATTCATAAGTGTTACATCAAAATGAATTACATCAAATGAGGTTTTAAGACTAGCTAAATAGCCTAATTTATCAATTTTTGTTCTTTCTTTTGAAGTTATGTTAATATTAGAAAAAGAAACACCAGGAGCAAATATTGCAATTAATTCCTGAGGATTAATATTTTCTTTAATTTTTAAAGTTTCAATCACTTTTTTAACTAATAAATCAATAGTTGTATCCTTATTTATATATATAGCACAAATTATATTTTTATCTTTAGAATATAAAAATAGTGGTGCATAAGTTTTTGATAAGATGCCAATTTTAAATTTATTAGAATCAGTATAAACTGCTTTAATATAATCTAAATTTAAATCATCAATTGTTTGTTCACTTGATAATTTACAAAGTTCAATTAAACTTTTTCCTTTTTTATATTTAAATTTTTTAAAAATTTCATTTGAATCATCTTTAATTATTACAAAACCATTTTCAAAATCATATTTTGGTTTTTTAAAAGTTGTTGATTCAATTTCAATATTGTTTTGATTTAGTTTATATTTAAAGCAAGACATTTTATTTACAACTCTTTAATTATTAATTAGTCATTTTCATCAAGTGAAAAATCACCTGTTTTATTCCAACAATCCATTAAAGTTAATGCTTTAGCTCCATCACCAGATCTATTATCTTTACCTTGGACTTGGAACATAATATCTCTAACTCCGTTATTTTCTGGAGTTGTAAAATCAACTAATAAAATAGAAGGAGTTGGGAATGTATCGCTTGAACTTGCTGAAATAAATGTTTCAAGGCTTGTTTCATCAACATGGTCACCAATATAATATTCAGAATCAAACATATTTCCGCCAAATGTTTCAAAAAAGAAGCTATAAGTTCCAGTAAATACACTGAATAATGTTTTATCTTCAGTATCACCTGAATCTCTTTCTTCTCCAACATTAATTGTGACTAAATTAAAATCTAAATTATCGCTTGTTCCGTTAGTTTTTGAAACAAAGTTACCTTTTCCAAAATTCTTTTCTAAATATTCAAAACCACCTTTTGCTTCTTCGCAAGCGGTACAATCTTCTTCAACAAATGCTAAGAAAAATCTTTCTGCTGGTAAATTACTAATTGCATTATTTCTTTCACTTTCATCAGCGGAATTGTATGCAGTCATAATATTTTGAACTAATTTTCCAGCTTCGCTAGTGTCATCTTCTTGATCTTCACTAACCCCTCTTAATGATACATTAAATCTATTATAGTATTCCATTGCCTCACCAGTATCGTTTTGCATTCCTTGAATCCAAGAAACTAATGGTGAAATTGAGAAAATAATACCAAATACAATACCAACAATTAATAAAGGTTGGATCCATGCTGTTTCTTTAATCCAATCCCATATTTTAACAAATGGTGTAGCTAATTTTTTCCACATGTTTGTACACTCTCCTTAAATCCATAAAAATAAATCTTTAATATATTATCACTAATTGAAAACATATTCAAATATTAATATATATATTAATATCTTTGAAATGTATACTTAAAATTATAAATATTTTTTTTAAAAAATATTCAATTTTTTGAAAAAATAATATATCATTTTTGTTAGATATGTTTTACTTTAAATATCTAAAAAAAGAACTCCATTATTTCTTAATTGAACACAAGAGTACTAGATTTGTAATTGAATATGGTACAACGCTATTTTTATGTATTTTAAGTGCGCTATTTTTTGCTCTTGGATTTAGATGTTTTATTTCTTTAGGAGATTCTACTTTAGCAGTTGTTGGAAGTGATTCAAATATTATTCCACATCTTGCAACTGGAGGTATGTCTGGGGTTTCTCAATGTATTATTTTGTTTGGTCAAATATTTGGATTAGAAGTGAATTATAATTTACTTCAATCAATATTTTATTTTGTTTTAAATATTCCATTATTAATTTTCTCATTTTGGAAATTAGGATTTAAATTTTCATTTTATACAACATTAAATGTTGTATTTGTATCAATTTTTATTAATTTTTTACCAACAGGAGAGAATGTAATTTTTGATCAAATTGGTTTATTTTTAGCAGATGAACCACTAGCACGAGGTATATTTGCTGGTATTATGACTGGTCTTTCTTCAGGGATTGCATTTAAAGCAAATCATAGTGCAGGTGGTGTTGATATTATTGCTTATTATTATTCAACAAAAAAATCTACTTCAACTGGTAAATATATGACCTTATTAAATGGTGTAATCATTTTAACCTTTACAATTTTATCAATATTCCATCACTCAGATGCGAGTGTGGCAATTGTTACGGCTTTATTTTCTATTGCGTATTTATTCTTCTCATCTTTAGTTATAGATACAATTAATGTTAGAAATAAAAAAGTTCAACTTCAAATTGTCACTGGTAATCAACAATTAGCTAAAGTAATTGTTGCTAATGTTCCACATTCTTGTACGATTGTAAAAGCAAAAGGTGGATATACTGGAAATGATAAGTTTATAATTTATTGTGTTGTTTCAAATAGTGAAGTTGCAAGATTAGTACATAAAATTAGAATTGCAGATCCGACTAGCTTTATAAATACTGTTAACTTAAAACAAGTTTATGGCAGGTTCTTTATAAAACCAATCGACTAATAAAAATAACCAGGTTTTGCTGGTTATTTTTATTTAATAAGAAAAACTTTTCTAATAAAAATTAATTGTTCTTTTAATTATATTTTAATATAAAAATGAAATTACTATTAAATTATTGCAAAATTAATTAATGGCGGAGAAGAAGGGATTCGAACCCTCGCTAGCAATGCTACTGTCAGTTTTCGAAACTGATCCCTTAAACCTCTTGGGTACTTCTCCATTAAATATTATAAATCAATATTTAAAAAAATAAAAATATTAAGGTTTTGCAATAGTTTTTTAAATTATTATATCTTTCATAAAAAAATATATTTTTTTATGATAAAATAATTAAGTTATGAATAACTTTTTAGTAACCAAATTTACTTCAAATGATTTTTATATCGTAATATCAATAGTTGCGATTATTTTTGTTGTGGTTATTTGTTTTTTAATTTACTTTATTGTTTTTGATAACATAATTTTAAGAAGAAAAAACCACAAATATCATGAAAATATAATTGGTTATGATTATAAATCGCAATATGTTTATTATTTTGATAAAAGAAAATTAGGTGGAGTTAAAAAAATAAGAGTAGAAAGTTTTATTAAATCTTTTGATGAACACAGTCAACAGATAGTTGAAGATTTTTTAAGTCAAGCAGTAGAAAATATTAAAGATGTTAATAAAGTTGTTTGTGTTGATATTAAAAATGTTAGTTCAAAAAAATTGCATTGTTTTTGTGTTTTAGAAATTTATGCTGTGAATCGTGCAAAAAATATGATTCACATGAGAGAAATGTTATTTAAAAATTTACCTCTTGTTAATATGGATGATAATAAACACATAAATAGTGTAAATTATTCCTTTAAATCAACAAATAAAGAAATAGAAAGTTATTTTTTAAATAATAGGCCATTTAGAGGAGTATCATATATTTTTCAATTTAAAACTGACTATTTATTAAATGATACAAACATTGATACATTTGTTTTTTACTCGTTTAAAGATATTATTGCAAAATACTGTAAAAAAAGAGTTTTGGTCGATTTTTCAAATAATTCATTCATACTACATGATTTTAAAGTTATTAAGCACATAGAAGCTTTAAGATTGTTAAATAATATTTTTAATGATTTTGATTTATTTATTGAATTGAATAATTTAAGAAATAAAGTTACATATAAAGCAGGAATTGTTGAACATAAATATTTCCCAAAGGATTTTTCAAAAGTAATTAAAACTTTACGACAAACACTAAATGAAGCAATAACTAAACAGAAAAAATATTTATTTTATGATACAAATATTAGTAATTCATTTTATTTTGATCAATCTTATAAAAATGAGATTGAAAGTATTATTAAATTACATTCTTTAAAATTCTCATTTCAACCAATCTTAGATATAGATGATTTAAGTGTTTTTGGTTATTTATCATATGTAAGAGCAACTAGTAAAGTATTTAGTGATATTAATGAAGTTAAACAATATGCGTACAATCTTAGTTTATCAAAAAAATTATTTTCAGAAATATTAAAATATTTATGTTCTAAATTTAATAATGAAAAATCTCTAGATACTAGTAATTTATTATTATTTTATGAATTAAAATTCTTTGAACTAGATTGTTGTAATTCACTACTTGGTTATATTCAAAATGCAAAAAATGTTCAATTAGTTTTAGTTTTTAATGAAGATGATATATTAAGAAATTTAGATAGTAAAACAATTATTGATGAATTTAGAAAAATTTCAAATAAGAGTTATATATTAGGATTAAATATTACTGAAAGAACTTTAGAATTACCGGATGAGTTATAT
This sequence comes from uncultured Bacilli bacterium, assembly GCA_944349595.1. Taxonomy (GTDB): domain Bacteria; phylum Bacillota_I; class Bacilli_A; order RFN20; family CAG-826; genus Alectryobacillus. Next base: position 21,254 of record CALVNF010000008.1, read on the forward strand.
AATTTATTTTCATATTTTATATTTGATAGTGTATATTTTGAAAAAACTTTCCAAGATATATCACACTCTTCAATATCTTTAATAAAAGCTATAGAAAAGGTATTAAAATTTAAGAAAACTATTATATTAAAATCTGTCAATACTCTTAGTGAATTAGAAGTAAGAGTTAAAGAAGGATTAAATTATATTTCTGGTGATTCTATTGGCGAAATTAGTGATATGATATTACCGGTAAATAAGAGAATATTAAATAAAATTAAGAAAAATATATTAAACAAAAAGGAGAATTAAGATGGAACAAAAATTTAAAAATGATGCAATAACTCCAAGAGATCAAGATTTTGCAAAATGGTATACAGATGTTTGTAAAAAAGCCGAATTAATGGATTATAGTGATGTTAAGGGCTTTATTATTTATCGTCCATATGGTTATGCAATTTGGGAAGAAATTAGAAATTATTTAGATAAAAAATTTAAAGAAACTGGTCATGAAAATGTTTACATGCCACTTGTTATACCAGAGAGTTTATTTAATAAAGAAAAAGAACATGTTGAAGGATTTGCGCCAGAAACTTTAGTGGCAAATATTGGTGGAGAAAAAAAGATTGAAGATCCTTTAATAATTAGACCAACTAGTGAAGTTTTATTTACAAGCTTTTATGCAAGAATTGTTAATTCTTACAGAGACTTACCAAAATTATATAATCAATGGTGTAGTGTTGTAAGATGGGAAAAAACAACAAGACCATTTTTAAGAGGTAGCGAATTCTTATGGCAAGAAGGTCACACACTACATTTAAGTGAAAAAGAAGCTAGAGAAGAAACTCTACAAATGCTTGATATTTATGATAATTTAGGAAGAGATGTTTTAGCAATTCCATTTGTAAAAGGTCGAAAATCAGAAAAAGAAAAGTTTGCCGGTGCTCTTGAAACTTATTCAATTGAAGCGTTAATGCATGATAAAAGAGCTCTTCAAAGTGGAACAACTCATTATTTTGGTCAAGGATTTACCGAAGCTTTTGGTGTTAAATATTTAGATAAAGATGGAAAAATTAAATATCCATATCAAACAAGTTGGGGTGTTTCTACAAGATTATTAGGAGCTATTATTATGGTACATGGAGATGATAATGGTTTAGTATTACCTCCATATGTTGCTCCAATTCAAGTTGTTATTGTTCCAATAAGATATCAAGATGAAAAAGTAAAAAATGCTTGTGAGAAATTATTAAAAGATTTAACTAAACTTGGAATTAGAACTAAATTAGATATAAGTGATCATACTCCTGGTTGGAAATTTTCAGAATATGAAATGAAAGGTGTACCATTAAGAGTTGAAATTGGACCAAGAGATTTAGCTACTAATCAAATTACATATGTAAAAAGAGTAAATAATCAAAAAATCACTGCAGATCTCAATGATTTTGAATTAGCAGTACCAACTTTATTAAAAGAAATTCATCAAGAAATGTATCAAAAAGCATTGAAATTTTTAAATGAAAATATATATGAAGTTCATAGTTATGAAGAATTAAAAGATGTTGTTAATAAAGGTGGTTATGCTAAGGTTTGTTGGTGTGGAGATGAAGAATGTGAAAATAAAGTAAAAGATGATACAACTGCAACCTCAAGATGTATGCCATTTGAACAAGATTTATTTGAAGAAAAATGCCCAATATGTGGAAAAAAAGCAAAATATGTAATATATTTTGCTAAAGCTTATTAATTATTAATTAAATAAATGCTTTATTATAATAGCCAATTTATGTTATTATATTAAAGCACAAACGGAGTAATACCCAAGTTGGTGAAGGGGCTTCCCTGCTAAGGAAGTAGATCGGGTAACCGGTGCGAGAGTTCGAATCTCTCTTACTCCGCCA
>CALVNF010000009.1 GCA_944349595.1 uncultured Bacilli bacterium
GTTTAAGAGCTATTGAGGATAACACTGCTCCCAAACCTCAAAATAAATGAGGCAATGTTATCCTTTACATAAATAATATAATATTTATTTAATCACACAACAATCTTTATCAATAATTATTTTATTCTCTTTTAGAATATTTGAAGTCTCATTTATTGTTTCAATGTCAAACAAAATTATATCTTTGTATGCACACTCTTTTAAAATATCTAAAATTTCTTCATCAGAAAAATATTCTTTTAAATGTATTATTACAAAAATTGAGTATTTTTGTAATTCTTGCATTACAAACATGTAATTAATTAGTCTTTTTAATAATATTTCTTCATTATCTTTTATTTTTATATCAAACATTTTAAATAAATCTTCCGTTTTAATCTCATTATTCATATCAAGTTCAATATTTAAGTCCAATGATATTTCCTTTATTATTTCAAGAGCTTTTTGTTTTATATTATTTATGTCTTCATCTAGTTTATCAAAGTAAGTTTTTTTGATTATTCTATATAAATAATTTATATTTTTCTTACTGTTTAAATCCAAACTAAAAATATTAAAAATAACAGAAATGTTACTATCAAAATCTAAAATAGAATCGTCTTTATAAAAAGTAAATAAGGAATTATCATTTTGCAAATATTCAAAATATAAAGATTTAATTAAATCCCTATAGTATTCTTTATTTTCAACTATTAAAGTATTTAATTTATTAGGAGTTAAATAAACTTCCTCATTATTTAAATCAAATTTAATTTTAATCATAATTTTAAAACCTTTTCATCACTAATTATCACATCAGATTTAAAATCACCTAAAATACATTCAATAGATTGAAATTGTTTTTCACTTAAAGTTAAACAAGAAACAAAACCATCTTTTGGTAAATTTGTTTTTATATTTTTCATTGTTGAGTTTACAACCGTTTCATTTAGACATAATTTTGTATAGACGCTTTCTTGAAACATCGAAAAACCTTGACTTTTTATATACTTTACAAATTTTGTATATTCTCTGTGATCTTTTTTTGTAATTGAAGGTAAATCAAAAAAAATAATAATTCTCATAAATCTATAAATCATAATATTTTGGAAATTTTATTGAGCCAATATCACCATTATTTAATGCATTAATTATTGAAGAAACATAAATATTTATTGAATTAGTTAAAGATTGCTTAGTGTTATTAATTGATATATCTAAATTTAAAATTTCTTGAACTTTTTCTTTATTATATGTATTACTTATAAAACATTTACATGCAATTATATCGATTAAAGGTCGAAAAGGCTCCATTAAATCACATGAAAAATTAAATTGGTTATATTCATTTTTGTGATGAATACCAATTTGAGTTAAATACCCAAAACTAATTATTGCTCTATTAAATAAAGATAAAATTATAGAATATCCATAATTTAAAATCATGTTTATATCATCATCATTATTTCTTGAAAATCCTTCATAAAATAAAGAATTAAAATATACTTTGGCGGCATGCCCTTCTCTATTTGTAAAGTCTCCATTAACAACGTTCGACTCAAAATTCTCTAGCAGTTCCCAATTATTTTTATCTCTTCCATATTTTTTTAATACATATTTTTGATTTTTAATTTTTTGTTTAATAATTTCTTTCCAAATGATGTCTTTTAAATCATTATCCCATTTAATTTGTTCTTGTAATCTTTTTGAAGTATTATGTGAACCATATAAAGAATTTAATTGGGCTAAAGGATTATGTTTTTCATCACAAAAAATAATATTAATTTTTCTTTTAACCATTTCTATTAATATGCTAGAAGTGATAGAAATGTTTGTTGATTCAAAAATAACTGTCGAAATTTCATCTAAATGAACTCTTTTTATTTCATCAACAGTTCTAAAAACTAAATAATCAAGCGAGTATTCAATTTTTGAATGAGTAGAAATAATTAAAGTTCTAAATGCCATTTTTATAATTTAATGTCTTTGAAAAATAAACCAGTAACAGAAGTTAATCGAATTGTAGGATTTTCATTAATGAATTTGTCCATGGCAACTCTAAAATGACCATCCTTTCTATTAAAATATTTTACTGATTCTATTAGATTTTTAATTTGTTCATCAATTTTTAAATTATCAAAATTGCTTTCATTTCCTAGTAATTCACTAATTTTTATAATATTTTCTTTATCTTTAAAATATTTTCTTTCTTTTTTATTCAATTCATTGAGTAATATATTTTTTAAATTAATATTTAATTCTTTTGAAATTATATCATATTTTGAATTTTCTTTATTTCTAACAAGTTTATATTCATCCTTATTATTTGTTTTTTCTTCATTAACAATATAATCTTTCATTTTAATAATTAATTTTAAATATTTTCGATTGCAATTATTTAAAAATAACGGAACTATAGGAATTAACTTTAGTTTTGCATTATTAGATAAAGATAATAAAAACTTCGTTTTGTCGTTATCAAAGTAAACTAATGAATTTGGATAAATTTTATTTTCGAGATCAAATTTAATATTTTTATTTGATTTTGAATAAATCTCACATAATCTTTTATTTAATTCATCATTAGTTAAATTTTTAAAAATAATTGGTACTGATATCATAACTCTTTTATTTTTATTATTTTTCCCAACTACAAAATATGATCTTGATAAATTGTTAAAACCACCATATTTACTAATATCTGACAATTTATTATTGGAATGGATTGGATATAAAAGTTTATTATTACTTCTATCTGGTCTTGCTGTAATATTTTGATCATAGAAAGCCGCATCTAAATACTTTTCTCTAAAAGTTAATAACATATCTTTTTGTTCACATATGTTTATAACTTTTTTAAGCATTTCTTCATTTACTTTAAATTCGTGTTTTATAACATTTTCAGGGTTTAATGTTTTTAAATTTGAAGTATTAATTCCTCTATAATAAGTATAACCATAATATTTTTTTAATATATCACCAGCAACAACATTTAAATATGCATCTACGGCGTGATGTGTATCATTTAATTCTCTAACTTTAGTAATTTCATATTCATTTCTAATATATGAAACATTTTCAGCTTTTTGAAATAAAATTTGAGTTTTTGGGAAGATGATTTCAAAAATTTTTCTAACTAGAATATTTGAATAATCTAAAACATTTAATTGTCTATTAATAAATCCAACTTTTTCTTCTTCACTAATAGGAGTTTTTCTAATTAAAGAATTATATTTTTTAGAACTCATTAATTTCTTAGAATAAAGATATTTCCATAGTTTTTGGCAATTCTTTTGAATTGTAGGATTTAATGGATATGCTGAATTCTTTTCTTTTTGATTTGTATTAACATTAACTAAAACTTTATTATCTAAAGAATCATCTTTAATTAAACTTTTTGGAACTATATGATCAACATTATATTTGTCGGTTCCATTAATAACATCATTAAAATCAATTTGTTTACCAGTATAAATATCATAGCCTAATTGCTTAAAGTATAAATAAATTGACTCGGAATTAATTTTGATATTATTTATTTCATCATCTTTTAAATTTTCCAAAGTTTCCGATACACTTTGAATATTTTCTTTGTAAGTTTCATCAATATCTTTTATCAATGGATTAATTAATTGTTCTAATTCTTTATATCTCGAAGGTTTCTTTTTACCCTTTCCATTTTTATCTTTTACTTCGTTAGTTCTACGAGTTTCAATAGAAATTAATTGCGGATCGTTTTTAGTTATTTTTTTAATCTCTTTTGCAATTTTCATTGCTTGAATAGCAGGTCTTCTCATCATTGGAGGGGCACTTTCAATTACTTCTTTTAATTTTTCACCAATTGTAAAGTTCTCTGTTTTATTTGAATTCAATAAATTAATTGTTTCTTGTATGTGGTATTGTTTATCATTCATTAATTGCATCAAATTTTTGGTGTTATTTTTCAATAAATCCAAAATAGAACCAATAACAATACCATCTTCATCAAAAATTGTATAAGTTAGAAATTTTTTAGATAATTTTCCCCAACCACTACATTTTAATTTTCTTATAGCTTTTTCTTGATCTCTTGTTAAATTATTGAAATTTTGTTTAATTATTTTAATTGCTTGTTCTTTACTAGAATCAAAAATAGTTAGTGTTTTTATTACTATTTCATCAATCTTGCTAATAATATCCGTTTTTGTTAAATCAAAAACAGGGCTTAAAATTGGCCTAACTGGCGAATTAAATTCAAAATTATCATTTTCATTATCAATTCCAGAAATTACAATTTCGTTTTTATATTCTGTATAATTTTCTTTTAAATATTTTTTTATTTGTCGTATTGTTGTCTTTTTATTTTTATTTATAAAGTCAAACAATTTTAATTTTATATCTTGATTAATAACAGAACCATTAATTTTCAATGTATTCAATATATTGAGATTAATAAAATCATTATAAATAATTGAGCATTTTGGTAAAACACTTTCTCCAATTAAATATGTGCAATCACTAACATGACTATCAATGAATTTTTTACTTGTTTTATCTTTATCAACTAGTTCATTAAAATTCCAAGGTAAAATCTTTTCATAATTGTCATTTTTAAAAACAACATTTGAATATTTTGATTTATTATTTATTGGACCATAGTAATATTCAACTTTATATCTAAATATATCCTTTATTTTTTGTAGATTATTATCCTTATTTAAAAATTCAAAATGTTTGCTAGCATTTATTAAAATAATATCGAGTTCTTTTTCATGAAATTGATGTGGAAATGAACTACTATTTACATCAGAAATTCTTTGCAAAAATGAATTATTTTTAATCTCTAAGTCAACTTTATTTAAATATTCTTTCAACGTAGGATTATTATCAATCTTAGTTTTAAATTCTTCGTTATTTTTTATACTATTTATAAAATCTTTACAATTATTCAAAAAAGAATTATAACCTTTTTCTTTACCATAAATATATTCATTAGGATTATCAATAAATTTAGCATAAGATGGTATTCCACTTTGTTTGTAATCAATGTTCTTTTCTTTACAATAATTATCACTATTTCTATTAAAAATTTTTTTATATATAGCATGATCATACCCATATAATTCTTTTATGATATATTTAAACATTTCCAATTCTTTATCGTGTTTTTTATAAACATCAACCATACTTTCTGAAAGATAAGTATGTTTCCCTAAAAATTTCTTTACATATATTGCGTCATAAATTTGTTTTGCAAAATCTAATAATAAAATTTTTTCTTTCAAAATTTTCTCATAATTTTCTCTATTTTCTTCATAGTTTTTTGTAAATGATACTGTTTCATTTAAGTCTTCATCACCAATTTTAAACGAGCCTCCAGTAACACTATGAACGAATAAATCAATTAGGGAATTCCATTCTTTAGCATCATCTTTGTTTAAATTATATTCTGAACCATTTTTAAAAAAACTTTTAATTTCTCTTTGACACTTTTTTGTATCATTTTTTTCAATGTTATCTACTAGTATTTGAAAAATTTGATTATATGTATCTTTGTCTAAAATTTGTTCTACTTCAATTTCGTCTTCTGATTTATCTTGGATAAAATTCACTAGCAAATCATTAATGTTTTCAATTATTTCATCACTAATTGGATTATTGATATCATAATTGCTTTCTGTTAAAAAATTACCTCTTTTCTTAATAATATGATGTATAGTTAAATATAAATATCTTACATCTTTAAAACTTCCTTCTTCATCATAAATTTGAGCTTTTCTTAAATGATATATAGTTTTGTAGTTTTTATAGAATTCTTTTTCTTCATCTTTATTTTTAAATAATGGATATTTAACTTTATTATTGTCAGATTTATCTTCTAACCATAAATTAGATTCGTTTAATCTTAAAAAGAAAGTTGGATCTATTTTGTTTATTTCATCTTTAAAAACATAATTATTTAATAAATAAATTCTGTATTTTCTTCTCTGAAGTCTTCTTCTATTAGAACGCATACTTCTTCTAAATTTTGCGTCACTTGCTTCATCAAATAATCTACATCCCCAAGCTGTTTTACCGTTTAATTTTAATAAATTATAATCTTCATCTGTAACAGCCCAACCAATTGAGTTTGAGCCTATATCAAGTCCTAAATAATATTTGTCAACCATAAAGCTCCTTTTATATATGAATAATTTTAATTATTTTACCATATAATTTTTGAAAAGAAAAAACTCTCTTACGAGAGTTACCACATTTAAGGTCTTATAGCTATTTGCTTATTTGGACTTAGCGATGTTATCCTCAACATCCTATTAGTATTATCTTATAATTTTTAAAAAAATACAACACAATTATTAGATTCATTAAAATGAATTAAATATAATTTTTCACTTTTTTGCCTTCATAAAAATACTAATTTTTGATATTTTTTAAAATTTAATCAATTTTTTGTCAAAAATATTATAATTTATATCGTGATACCTGCAATAATAATATCAATATTATCAATACTTGGAATGATTGTATGTGTATTTGCATGTCCGGTTTTAAAAATTAAAAACTTTGAAATGCAGACATTTTGGTTTGCTCCAACTCTTGGTGCAATTATTCTTTTAATTTTTGGATTAGTTGATGGAAATGTGGTTTTTTCTAGTATGATTGAAAATTCTAGTGTAAATCCTCTTGAGATATTAGTCTTATTTATATCTATGGTCTTTTTAAGTGTTGTTTTAGATGAAGTAGGATTTTTTAAATATTTAGCAACCCTTGCAGTTAAAAAAGCAAAAAACTCGCAATTGGCAATGTTTATTATATTATTTTTCATGGTATCAATATTAACTATCTTTACTTCTAATGATATTATTGTTATTACTTTTACGCCATTTATTATATTTTTTTGTAAGAATACTAAAATATCTCCAATTCCTTATTTAGTAGCAGAATTTGTTGCTGCTAATACTTGGAGTATGTTATTAATTATTGGAAATCCAACTAATATATATTTGGCAACTTCATTTAATATTGATTTTTTTACATATATTAAATATATGTTTATACCAACAATATTTGCTGGAATTACTAGTTTATTAATAATGTTATTAATATTTAAAAATAAATTAAAACAAAAGTTAGATTCTAATATATCAAGCGATCATATATTAGATAAAAATATATTTATAATATCTTTAATATTATTAATTATATGTATTGTTTTATTAGCAATTTCTTCATTTATTAATTTAAGTATGTGGATAATATCTTTAACTTCTGCTGGGATTTTATTAATATTTTTAGTCATTTATTGTATATTTAATAAAGATAAAAGATATATATTAAAAGAATCTATTTTTAGATTACCATTTAATTTAATTCCATTATTATTATCAATGTTTGTGATTGTATTAACTCTACATCAATATGATATTACAACATATATATTTAACTTATTAAATACCAGTCAACCAATATTAACATTTGGATTATCTTCTTTTGTATTTGCAAATTTAACTAATAATATTCCAATGAGTATATTGTATGTAGATATTGTTAAAAACTTTACTAATATATCACCTCAAGCAATATATTCTAGCATTATTAGTTCTAATATTGCTGCTTATTTTACTCCAATAGGTGCCTTAGCTGGTATTATGTGGATGTCAATATTAAGAAAAAATGATGTTGAATTCTCATTTTTAAAGTTTTCAATATATGGAAGTATAATTGCAATTCCAACTCTCCTTGTTAGTCTTGGAGGTTTATATATTAGTTTTCTTTTTTAAAATCACTATCTTTCTTTTTAACATATTTTGCAAAACATTTTAAAAATAAATAATAATTAACAAATACAAAAATGATAAACAAAGGTAAATATATAAAAAAATAAAAACAAGGATTAAAATGTACACTAAAAGATGTACTTGAATGCATTTCTACTCTATTTGTAAATATACTAACAAATAAAAAAACGACACTTAAAATAACATAAATACTTGAAAGAAATATACCTAAATATATATTTTTAAATACTTTATATCTAATAATTAAATCTAAAAATCTAAAATAAAAATATAATAAAAATAAACCACAAATAATTATTAAATATGATAAAACTTGCGCCATTAAATTATAAAAATATATCCCAATAAATGTCTCAAAAGTTGTAAAACATAAAGAAAATGCCATAATTGAAAAATAATACACCCAAAAAGATCTTCTTATTTTAAAACTATCGATCTCTTTTATGTTATTTTCATTAACTATTTTTTCATATAATAACTTCTTCATGTTTTATATTTTATAACATAAAAAATAAAATATAAAAATAAATATTATAATAACCAAGTTATAATTCTATTTTTGTCAACTTTACACGCTTTATTAAAATCAATTTTATTTAATAATTCTCTTCTTTCTTTAATGTTTTTTGAATTATTAACTTTCAATATATATTTCTTTAATTTAATATCTTTATAATCATTTATTGATTGATATTTAAAATCTTTAACATAATCAAATCTTGGTAATTTAAAACTAACATATAAAATTAAAATAGTTAAAGTTATTGGAATAATTAATAATAAAAATAAAAAAATATAACATCATTTATTTAATTTAATCTATATTTTTTAAATATTGAAATAAAAAAACTCAACAAATCATAAATATTTTTCAAAAAACTCTGCAAAACTTAAATATTTTTATATAAATAATATTTAAATATGTTAAAATATTTATGCACTTAGGAGGCAAATATGAAAACAAAATTAAGCATTTTAACTGTTGGTTTACTCTTATTATTAACTTCTTGTGGTAATAAAGATTTAACTAATAGTCAATCAACTACAAGTACTCAAACAACTACTACAACTACAACAACTTCAGAAAATGAAGTTGTTAAAATTGAAGACTTATTTAAAGAATTAACTAAAGATGATGGTTTATATTTAACAGGTCTTCAAGATGACAATAATAATGGAACACAAATTAAAAGAAAAGTTAACTTATTCTTTTCAAGTGACGAATTTTATTCAGAAATTCAAGGATTAGAACCAATTCATTTATTTCCAAATGAAGAAAATATTGCATGTGAGAAAATATTAAATATTTCGAATACATTTAATTATGAACCAGTATTAGATTTTAATGATGAAGAAATTCCATTTTCAAATTATCAAAATCCTTTTTTAACTTATACTTCTGATTTATTTAAATTAGAAGATAATAGTTATGTATATAATGTAAAAGAAAATGATCAATTAAAAGTCGGTGAAAGATTTTTAGGTTATATTAATTATCCAGTTTATAAAATTGAGTTAAGTTTAAATAATAATTCACTAAATGATATTAAATTATATTCAAAAGATGATAATTTTTCTTCTCTTACAACACTAAAATTATCATCAAGTAGTGAAGTTATTGTACCAGAGATTACAGCAAGACCAGAAACTAATGAATCAAAAGCTTTAAAAGAAGTTTTTGAAAAATTTAAAGCTTTAAATTACACTGCTACTTATAAAGATACTTCAAGTGATGGAACTATCACGAATGGAAAAATGATTGTTACAGGCGATGTTGTAACTCTTCAATATAATAAAGATAATAAAGATTATACAATTGGAGAAATTCAAAGTGATGAAAACACAATTACAACATTTTCATTATTAGAAGATGGAAAAATTCATGGAATTACTGCTGGTCAAACTGGTTTAACAATGCTTCAAGTTTTAGCAACTGATTATCCTATTGCTCCAGAATTTTATACATATAAAGATGGGGTTTATACTCCAGAAGATGTTGCTCTTCCATATTTATATCGTAATTCTCCAGTATTTTATTTAGAATTCACCCTTGGTGATCATTTAGCGGCAGATCCAAATAATTCATATAAATTAAAAATAAATGATGATGGAACTTATACAATTACTTATTCATATGATTATTATGATTATGTTAATTTAAAACAACAAAAAGGTGATATTGAAATTAATATTACAAATATTGGAAGTACTACTTCTCCATACACTTTAGATGATTATGTACCTTATACTCTTCCACTTTCTTGGAGCGAAGTAATGGATGAAAGTTCTTATGCTGAATTTGAAACATTAATGGGTGGAGATACAAGTATTCTTCCTTATCCTTCAAATATTGGAGTTAAAAATATAACTGCATCATTTTATTATGGAATGGGATATTTAAATTTCTATAATGAAGAAAATTATACTTTAGAAGGAATTTTATCTTCATATGAATTACTTCTTGAAAATGCTGGATGGAGTAAAGGAAGTTATGATGAATATTATGGACAAACTTATATTTATAAAACATCAACTCATGAAATAAGTTTTGTTATTGGTATTTCGATGTTTGGAGATTCAATTGAACTTGGTTCATTTACTTGTAAAATTGCTTCTCCATTTCATAATTTTTTAAGAGATAATTTTTCAATTAGTAATAATGCAACTGCTAATACTACTCTTAACATAATCTCTAAAAATACAAATAATGAAGAAATATCTAATGAAACTATAAATTATAAACGTTTATGGCAAGATAATTATAGATACGAAGAATTAAGTAAAAATAATACAATTAATAAACAAATCTTATATTATAATGAAACTTCATGGTCTGTTACTGCATATAATTTCATAGATGGAAATTATGTTTCAAGTGATACTTCTTTATATAGCATCCCTTCATTAAGTGATTTATGTAATGGCTATACCGATTATGTTAGTGAAATAAAAATAAATGACGATAAAACTTATCATTATGAAGTTAGTGAATATAATACTTCTGTTGGAGTTGAATATTTATTAAGTGCATTAATTGAAGGAGAATTTACTTCAAGTAATTTAACTAGTAATGTAATATTTAATTTTAATGAAGAAACAAAATCATTTACTATTAATATGACTGCTATAATTGAAGAAGAAAACGGTGTAAAAGAAATTACTTTAAATAGCATTGTAAGTGATGTTGGAACAACGGTTATTGACGATTTATCACTTCTTCCAAATAACAATTAAAATATAATAAAATTAGTAAATACGCTAAATAAAAAGAGTTTTTGAATAAGACTTCAAAAACTCTTTCTTTTATTAATTTTTATTTAATCATAATTATTATTTAATTTTATTTAAAATTTCAGCTTTCTTTTCTAAATATTCTTCTTCCGTAATAATGCCTTGTTTTTCCAAATCTTTCCATTTTAATAATAATTGAATTTTAGAATTCATATCAGGATCAGAATTTTCTGCAGCCGTTAATCTTACAATAAGATAATGAATACCATACAACATTAATCCAGCAAAATATAAACTTGAACCAACCAATCCAATAACAATGCTAATTGATTTTACTTCAACACCAGTACTATATTCTGCAATACAAAGTCCAAAAACAACAACATTTGCAGCTAATAATAAGCCAATTCCGACTTTTTCATATTTGGAATAATATAATACTATTCCTAATGATAATAAAAGTATAATTAGAATACTTCCAAGGACGGAATAGGCAATACTATTAGATACAATTCCTGTAATGCCTTGTGACTCATCTGCAGAACCTGAAATTAAAAATGCAAGTAAGCAGAAAACTGTAGCAATAAAAATAACTACTTTTTCGATAGTTTTTAATATTTTCATAAATATTTCCTCCGATACTCGTATTATACTTTAAAGTTAAATTATTGACAATATCTAAAAAATTAAAACATTATATATAATAAATTATATATTATTAATTTATTCTATTTATTTTTAGCATTATATACAAGACCACTTGTTACATCGCCTTTTGCAATAATTCTATTATAAAAATCTTTTGTAACATTTTGACTTTTATAATATGTTCCAAGTATACGATTATAAAAATCATATGCTACCTTATCTCCATTTGGTTTTTCTTCAATATAACCTAATATTCTGTTATAAAAATCTTTGATTGGTACTCTACTCATAATAATTATTTCTCCTTTATATAGATATTTTACATAAATTATATTAATTAATTTATAAATTTTAATAAGCTCATTATTATATGTTTTAAGCTTTCTTTATATTAATAAGAATTAAGTTGTTTTTATACTAAATTAGTTATTTTTAATTTACTGATTAAAAAATTGACAATTTTTAAGCTTTTTGAAATTTAATTTCTTTTAGTTAATTTAACTTTTCTAAACCATTCCAATATTTAATTCCACAATTATCAAAATCCCATTTTGGATCGTATAAATTATATTCATAATCAATATAATAAATTAAATTATCTATCCTATTAACTATGAAATTTGTTGGATAATAATTAATATTAAGTCCGGCATTATAAATATTAGGAAGCATTTCTCTCAATTGATTAATATAAATTGTTATATCTTTATTTTGTTTAATTAAATCAGATAAAACTGCTCCTTTTATATATTCTTTAATTATTATTTCTTTATTTATAACAACTGCAATCATTTCGGACATTATTGTTTAATAACCTCCAAATAACCATTTTTATTTTCACCAATACGCTTTATATATCCTTTATTTCTTAAATATCTAATGTTGTTATCGATTGCTGTATCACTTATTCCAATTAAAATGACCAGTTCAGACTTGGTAATGTTAGGATTATGTCTCATTTCAGAAAGTATTCTTTCTCTAGTCAAATTTAATCCATGCTTTCTTGTAATGACAAGTTTATCACCAATGTTATTACCAATTTTATCACCAACTTTTTTAATTGAATATTCTAACGCTTCGAAGCCACCAGTTTAAAGCTTGAGAGCCATACCCTATTTAACTAATAATTTTGACCTTGAGAGCCATCTTTAAATTATATCCTCTAAAATATTTTTACTTGAGTTTTCATTGACTAATTTCAACCATAATTTAGGAAAATATTATCTATAATATTTTTTAAGATAAAGAATTGTTCAATTTTTAAAACTTTAAATTCATATAAAAAACATTATTTTTAGTATTATTTAAATAAGATGGATATGATTTTATCTAAGGTACGTTTTATATTTGAATAAATACAATATTAGTAATAAGAAATATTAAAATAAATTTTTTTAATTAATTGACAAAATATAGAAAGAAAATTTTAACGATTTATTTTATGAATTTATTTAAAAATATAGGTGGTTCCGAAGCTCTAAATCGTTAATTAAAGTGGGTATGGCTCCGAAGCTCTAAACTGAGGACTCCCAAGCACTAGAATATTCAATTAGGAACAATTTCAAAAGTCCTCGCAAATAAATAATTTTCTTTAATAAATGCTAATTTTTTTTCGTTTTTCATTAGATAACATACCTATTTAAACTTTTTCAGTTATCATTATTCTCCTCAAAATTCTCTACTTGCTCCATAACCTTACTAAAGACTTCAGGACTATATTGAGGCGGATAACCATTCTTGACTAAGCAAATCTTAATATCAAATTTGAGCTGTTCTCTTAAATTTCTGTTATTAAGCCAATCGGCAAAAGAAGATTTAGTATCGATGATTTCTTTGACTTTTTTAGCTAAATTACGACATTTTTCATTAATAACAACACCATCAACATTTTTGTCTTCACCATACTCAAAGTTATAATGATTCCTTAACTCAATCAAAATGTCATAAAAAGCTTTTTCTTCAAAAGTAAGCCCAATTTTTCTAAAGCTTTCCTTATTTTCTTTTAGTTCATTGAGAAGTTTGATTGCTTGTTCAGTAGCATTCTTAATAATTTCTTCAGATGCATGTTCTTGAGCTTCACCAGCTTCTTCTTCCGTCAAAGTCTTTCTTCTTTCATGATATTCTTGAATCGTCTTTTCTAGCATCTCTTGGAATTTCTTTGAGGCAACTTGATTTATTTTTCCATATTCCTTGATCTGCTTTTTAAGCGATTTAATCAATACCTCAAGTTTAGTTGCAGGCATCTTAATATCACTTAATTTCTCAAAATAATCAGGACTAAAAATATCTTCCTGCTCATCAGTATCAAGGATGCTTTCAACATTACTATATTTGAGCGCTTCTTCGACCATTTTAGATACATTTCTGTTCATGGTTTCAGTATCAACTTCGGTAGTACCGCTCATCTTTCTAACAAAGCCAGCAATAGCCATAAAACATTGCGCTAAAGCGGATTCTTCCTCACTTAAACCACCAGAAGGCTGACATATGTCATAAGCTCTTCTCATTCTAGTGACCATTTTTAAGAAGTAGGTCTTAAAAGATACTTTTGTGCTATTTGGCTGATTTTCGTTTACAAAATTTAAAGTTTGCGATGAAACAAATACCTGTTCAGCTGTTTTAGAAAGTAATTCATATCTTTTAGTCGGTTCACAATTAATATCCATAAACGGCTTCAGATTATAGTCTTTAAATAAATCCTTTAGAATTTCTAATTGTTCTCTAAAGATTTCAGTAGCCTGTTCAACATCATCGGAAGTTGGAGCAATTGAGGTATCTCCGCCATAGATCTTCATAGCTTCTCTCATATTATCCCTAATGCCGATGTAATCAATAATCAAGCCATAATCCTTACCTGGATATTTGCGATTGACACGAGAAATGGTCTGAATGAGCATATGTTTCTTAAGTGGCTTATCATTATAAAGATAAGTTAGTGTCGGAACATCAAAACCAGTAATCCACATATCAACAACAATCGCTATTGAAAAATTAGATTTATCTTGCTTAAACGAAGCATCTAAATCATCTGAACGCTTATCATTATTCGCTCCACCTAAATAGTTATACATTTCTGATTCATCATTTTTTCCAACACTAGAAACCATTGCAATAAATGGACGAGGAGTTAGCTCGTTTAATTCTTCTTCGGTCACATCTACTCCGTCTGGAGTTTTCTTTTCTACAAACCATTCAGGATATTTTTCTTTAAACTTTTTAAGTAAGGCGTAAGCAATAGGACGATTCACACATGTAATGAGTGCTTTTTGAATTCTATTAGGGTCTTGTGCTACTGCATTCACATAATGGTCGTGAATATCAACAGCCAGTTTTTCAAGTCTTGAAGGTTCACCTAAAATAACTTCCATTGAACTCATAGCTTTCTTACTAGCTTCGATATCTTCTTTAGTGGCACCGTCTTCAGCGCACTTTTTATAGTACTCTTCGATTTCTTTAGCTTTATTAGTATCTAACAAAACTTTAGCAATTCTAGGATGATATTTGATAGGAACAGTGATGCCATCCGCAACAGCTTGATCCATAGTGTATCTATCAATTTCATCGCCAAAAGTCTGATAAGTTTCGTCAATTGGCGTTCCAGTAAAGCCAACAAAAGTAGCATTAGGAAATGCTTCTCTTAGCACTTTTGCGTAAGGCTTTGATAACAACGCCTTAATATTGGAATCAGCATCTTCACTAAATTTTATACGTTTAGAATGCTCAAGCTGCGTTCTATGGGCTTCATCAGAAAAGCAGATAATGTTACTTCTGCTATTAATCAAACCGATCTTATCATCGATACGGTCACAGAATTTCTGAATGGTGCAGATATAGAATCCGCCACTTTCCCTAGCACCCAATTCCTCTCTTAATATTTTTCTATTAGGAACAACTGAAACAGCACCAATATTTAAGAATTCTGTGCTCTTAGTAAATAATTTAGCTCCTTGCTTTTGAAGCTCATCTCTATCAACAATCATGACTATTGTAGGGGAACCAATAGCAGGAACATCAGCACATCTTAAGGAAAGTTGACGAGCCAAAAAGGCCATTGTGTAGGTCTTTCCACATCCTGTAGCGCCAAAATAGGTGCCACCTTTACCACTTTTAGTTTCAACTGATTTGATTATGCTTTGCTTCAATAGTCTAGTCGCGAAAAACTGAGGATAACGGCAGATTATTTCTTTCTCCTCACTGTCATATTGTTCGTCTTGGAAATATACATAATCTCTAAATATTTCTAGAAATCTTTGAGGCTCATAAACGCCTTTAATCATTGTCTTTAATTCGTCAAAAGGAAGAGTAGAAACCTTATCACCATCATTTACTCTTCTCCAAGCATAGAAGTGCTCATATGGTGTTCTGACTGTACCAAGTCTAGTTTTAACTCCATCGGAGATACAAGCTAAAGGACAATAATGAAGCAAATGAGGAATATCTCTCCAATATCGAATATTTATTTGCTTCCAAGCATCAACGATTGTGGCGTTTGCATCAGCAGGATTTTTAAGTTCAATTACACATAATGGAATACCATTAATATATAAAAGAACGTCGGGCCTTCTATTTTCATTTTTGCCATTATTTGTATATTCTACTGTCAATTGATTAACTACTTTAAACTTATTATTTTCGTAATTTTCAAAATCGATGAACTTAATGTCTTTTGAAGGACCTTCAGCTGGTTTAAAGGTATATCCATCAACGAGCCACTTGTATACTTTATGAAGCGTAGCAAAATCTGAGACATCTCCAACAAGAGTGATAGCATCTACTATTTGATTTATTTCTTCTTCATTTAGTTCTTCGTGAGTATCATTTAGAAAAGTTGCTAGATCATCACGATAAATAACACTTCTTTTATTTTCTCTAGGAAGATCGTTCCCAAAAAGATAGGTCCAGCCTTCATTTACTAGATAATCAATAAAAGCATTCTCATAGTCCGATTCACAAAAACGACCATTGTATTCCTTTAGCCTAGCCATATTATTTCACCTCACTTGCTTCCTTAATCGCCCCTCTAACAAGTAAAGGACAAATATCTTTAATTATATTTTTAAGTCTATTAACATATTCTTTACGCTCATTATAAACATTGAAAACTTCTACTATTGAATTTTGAATTTCTATAAGTGGGATGGGGATTTTAACATTCTTTAAATCTTCAAAAACAAACATTTCACGAACACTGCCCCATGAATTGAACCTTACATATCTATCAAACTCACTTCTTTGAACATAAATATTTAGATATTCATTAATTAATTTTTCAGAGCATCTAAAAGTGCAATAAGTAGGAGAAACAATGCAATCACCTTCTTTATTCAAAGCAATTGACAATTTGTCTGCATTCCTTGCTGTGTTTGTGGCAAAACAAAATGTACCTTTTAAAAATACCTTCTGTGTTCTAATGTCTTCAGCAGTACTTTTTGGTATTATAAGCTCCTTTTTAGTTGAAATCCCTCTTTCAACTTTGTACCTTAAATCATCATTTTTTATTGAATATTCAATAATATATGGCTCTAACGAGGTTAAATAATTTGTTTTTTTTAGTTGATCAATATATCCATCACAAACAAGTTTTAATTCTTCTATTTTATTTTCATATGAATGAAGATTTGCTAATAGGCCTTCATAAATAGCGACATATTTTCTTTGAATTTCGACAGGCGGAAGATCAAGTTCGATATCACAAAAAGCGCTCCAATCCATTCCATCTCTAACTGACGAATCACAGTGAAACCAAAAAAATCTATCTTTTTCATCAGATTTTAAAAGCATAAACAAAAACTTGGATAATAACGCATCTTCCGTTTTTAACTTAAAAATTGTATATGCAGGACTTACAACTTTTGTTTTTTCAGTAGTATTTAAGGCAATAGGCAAGACTACGTCACGCCCTACGTGCATTAAATTGCATGCAAAATATCCAGGCGGAACGTATTTATAATTTGAAGTATCTTCTCCTACTTGACGCGATGGCTCAAAAAATTCTTTATCTCTGTTAATCCCTGAAATATCATCAGCTGATAAATTCGGGATATTACACTTTTGTGATAAAAGTTCAATGTGGTCACCAAATCTAATCAATCCCATAGCCAATACCTCTCATTGCATCTTTTAGCTTCTTTTGGGATTCTATTTCTTCGTCAATTAAATCTTTTAGTTCCTTTTGGATTCTCTCCATTTCTTTAGCGAAATCTATATCTAAATCATGGTCGATGAATTCAATATATTTAGAAGGCACCAATGAAGAGTCTATGATTTGGTCTTTTTTTACACTTCGATAAAGTTCAGGAACTGCATAATTACTTCCATCAGTTCCTTCGCTTTGCCAAGTATGATAAATATCAGCAACTTTTTGAATTTGTTCAGTGCTTAATCTAACTTTCTTTTTGTTTTCGTTTTTAACTGGGTTGTCACGCCATGTTCTTAGATCGATGAAAAGAATTTCACCTTCTCTATTTCTAAGATTTCTTCCATGATACATTCCGCCTTTTTTGTTTTGATTTAGTATCCAAAGAGTGACGCTAATATCAGTAGTCACAAATAGTTCCCTAGGTAGAATAATAATCGCTTCTACTTTATCATTATCGATTAGTTTTTGTCTGATGGTTTTTGTATCACTGTCACCCAAAGCACCATTAGCAAGCAAAAATCCTGCAACGCCTTTGTTAGGCTTTAGATGTGAAAGTATATGCAAAATCCAAGCATAGTTAGCGTTGCTTTCAGGTGGCGTTCCATATCCAGTCCATCTTGGATCATTCTTTAAATTAGAGTCATACCAACTCTTTAAATTGAATGGCGGATTAGCCATGACATAATCAAAATATAGACCTTTGTGTTGATCGTTTGTAAAAGACGAATCATAAGTCTTTCCTAAGTTACTTGAAATGCCATGCAAAACCAAATTCATCTTAGCAAGTCGCCAAGTAGCAGCATCTTTTTCCTGACCATAAACATTGATTTTGTTAATATCACCTTGCTTTGATTTAACAAGTTCAGCGCTTTGAATGAACATACCACCACTGCCACAAGCTGGATCGAATAGAGTCCCATCGTATGGCTCGATGAGCGTTGCGATTAATTGAACAACATCATGTGGTGTATAGAATTCACCTTCTTCTTTAGTGGCATTGACAGCAAATTCCTTTAAAAAGTATTCGTATACATGTCCAATTAAATCCTTTTCTTCGCCAAACTTTTTATGACTTATTTTGTTAACTTCATCGACGATTTTCTTTATATCATTAGGAGCTAAATTCCTTGAAGTGAAAGTTCCTTTAACAACGCAGCCTTTTAAATCATTTGATGAATCACTAATCGCCTTAAGTGCTTTATCAAGAGCAGAATTTAAACTAGTAGCTGGAGTATTAATGATTTTTTCCCATCGTGCTTCTTTTGGTAAGTAGAATGTTCCATCTGTGAAAGTAGGATCATCAATAAATGCTCTTTTTATTTCAGGATCTTCCAGATCTAATCCTTGTTTTTTCAAATCTTCTTTAAGTTTCTCAACACCATCATCGTATTTTTCACCAATGAACCTCAAAAACACAAGCGTAAGCATCATGTCACGTTTTTCAAAAAAAGATCCAGAGTTCCTAGCGGCTCTCAAATAGTCTCTACAATTGAATAAAATAGAATCAAGATTTAAACTAGCGTCAGTGGTTTTCTTAGCCATTCTCTTCACCTCATTATTAATTATCTAATTTCATGCCAATCTCATTAAAGAGAGCGACTAACTTTTTCTTGGTTTCCATGTCTGGTTCATATCTACCTGTCTCCCATCGACAGACGGTTACATT
>CALVNF010000010.1 GCA_944349595.1 uncultured Bacilli bacterium
CAAAATCCACGCCCTCCACACAAACGCCAAAACTCCACAGTGGAATTCCACAACAGGGCTTCGAGCATGAAAAAACCCAGTATGTAAACTACACACTAGGCGCTGGGTGTAAAGGTTAGGAAATAATATAACTTCCTTGAAAACTTAAAAATTTAGCATTTTCTAATTTATTATTGATTTTTATATTTCCACCTGAATCAATTATTAATGTTGAATCTCCATCTGCATCATCAGAATAATTTAATGAACTAATTCCTTTTAATATATATTGTAAGATAGGTTTAGTTAAATTAATTTTACCTATAGATGTCGCACCTGTCGGGATTGTGTTATTATTTTGTATAGCTAATTTAAAATAAACAATGTTATTTTTAACATATATATATGTACCATTCCAATCGTTATCGATAATTGAATAACCTTCATTTAAAGTTATATTTTGTAAATCAATATCAATATTTAATGTGTTTCCATTAATTAAACAATTAAATGAATCTAATTTTATATTTATATATTCTATTAGATTTACTAAAGCTCTTGATAGGATATTTAAATTTATAATATTTACTGAATTTACAAAAACACTTGATTTTTGAATATATCCGTATTCATTAACATTTTCATTGAAGAATAAACCGTTTATATTAATATAATTACCTTTATTTAAATAGATTCCATAAAAGTATGGTTTTAATCCTACATCATCATATTTTATAACATTATATTCTTCATCCCACATATATCCATTAATATGGCATGCAATATTATTTATTGTTAAATTATTGCAATTATCACAATATACACCATCGCCACAATTTCCTTGTAATTCAACATTTGATATCAATACAGTATCACAGTTATTAAGAAATATTCCGTTTCCATGATTTTGATAATTACCAGTTAATTCATAATAATCTGTATCTTCTTCAAAGGATGCACCTGCAAATTTAGTAAAAGTATAAGGGTATTGCCAATTACCATTTCCAGTTCTTGTATAATAATTTTTTTGTGGTATTGGTGTACTGTCGGATGTTAAATTAAAGGCGCTTGCTGGTATTCTATTTATATCTAAGGCACCATTTGTTTGTTTTCCATTCATAAAACATTTTGAATCATTTATTTTTATTGAAGCATTTTGTATTAAATTTATTCCATGTCTTTTATTTTCAAAAGATGTATTATTTATAATGTATGAGTCGGTACATGAATCAGAATTTATACCATCTAAATTGTGATGTTGAATACAATTTATTATTTTTAATTCTCGCACACTTGAATTACTATAATTACCTGATATATAGATACCATATTTACCATTAAAACATTCAATATTATCTAATATAGTGTAAGTATCTTTATAATTTTTAGAATATATTTTTAAACCATTTATATTTTCGTTGTTTACATTTATTTTAATATTTTTTATTAATGATTTGTTTAATCCATCGTTTATTAATTGTAAAACATAGTCATTATTATTATCTTGAGAATTTAAAGTTGAATTATTTCCATTAATATAAATAGGTTTATCAATATTTAAACTTGTAATTTTATAAAATTTTTTAGTAAATAATAAAATTAAATTATTTTCACAAGCATAATTTATTGCATTTTGTATTGAATTTGTGTCATCTGATTCATTGTCCCCAATTGCCCCAAACATTTCAGGGGTTATAATTGGTATAAAATTTTTAAATAATTTTAATAAAGTTCCGTCTGCGGCCATTTCATCTAATTTATTGTTAATTTCAGTTTGAACATCTAAATTTTCAAAATAATTGTTTATGTAATCTTCTAATTCTTTAACAGTTTCATTTATTTTGTTAGTAAATTCTGTATATTTATTTTGCAACTCCGTAACCGCGTCTGCGTTGTTATTTACTGCTGGAATAACAGTATTAACTAAATAATCACGCAACGCACAAAGTGTTTCATAATAGCTCATCGACTCATCATAAGCAAGTGGAATTACGTGCTGACAAAATGTAATGAATGGTGAAAATGTAGATACATTTCGATTATTGTTCATGGATAATCACTTCCTTTCTAAAATATTCCCATGAATAAATCTTCAAGTTCGTTAATTACTTCTAAATCGATTGATAAAATATTATTTTTAACGGCAATAAGTACTTCGTAAGCGTATTTCTGACCGTTGTTACCTTGAATTGTTTTAATATAATCTTCAATTGATTTACCAGAAGTATTCGAACTATCTGTTATTTTAGAATTATTATTACCAAAATTAATATTATCAGCATAGTTAAAATTATTAATATTTTGGTTTACTAAATTTCCTTGAGGGGTATTTTGTGAAACATTTTTATTTTCATTTGTAGAATTTGAATTTGATTCACTTGTTCCCTCAGTTGTTACACTGTGTGTATAGCTTTCGGTCAAATTAACATTTGGAGCAATTCTAGTTTCGAGTAAATCTTTTTGTAATTTATAAAGTGTATTATAATAAGGCATTATTTCATTCATCTTATTATTAAGATATTGTTTGAAAAGTGCGGCTGTTTCAAATCCAATTTCTGACATGTAATAATGTTTTAAAATCATATCGTTTAAATGAGGTCTATATTCTTCATCAAAAATAGGATAATCTTGAAGTCCAAAATCAAAATTATTGTCCATCAGACTCTTGATTGTTGTCGTATATTTCGCCAACTTCATCACCCCCAAACATAAATAAATCATTATTTTCTTTTAAAATATCAGAATTTACTTTTAATTCTATATTAAGCTTATATTTTTCATTTAATCTTTTGCAAGCGTCAAGTCTAGGTTTTAAAAATACATCAAGACAGTATCTTATAAAATCGTCATTTGATTTAACTTCATCAGTAATCATTCGCTCTTTTTTATCAGTATTAGCCGAATTAATTCCTAAAAATGTAAGACAATCGTTTAAAATATCGTGCTTATGGTCTTCAAGGTCGGATAATAAATTTTCAACTTTTGTATTAATAGAATTTATTTTTTCGGTCATATTAAAATTTTTTCTTCCAAAAATTACAGGCATGTTACCACTATACTGCATGTAAATATTTTTTAATGTGAGCATAGATTTTTCATCACCTTCAAGCAAAACTGGAGTCTTAAGTCCAAATCTATTTACATCCATTGTTCGTTCGGTTTCATAAAGTCTTTGGGCGAACAATGTTAAGGTTTTTGCTGTTGGATATTCAAGCAAGTTATTTTGAACATATACACAGTCGTTGAAATCTACTTGTTTATTATAACCGATAGACCAAAGATTTAATTTTGTTGGTAGGTTATAAACATTAAAAGTTGAACTAGGATTAGCATTTAAAACTAAATAACCTTTTTCACTGTCTTTATAAAATGCACATCTACCAAAATTAAACAAACTCATCTCAAGCATGCGACTAGCACCATAACCAAAAACTTCATCTAAGCCTTTCCACTCGAAAATATTCATTGCGATTAACTGTAATCTTGTAAACCAATCTTGTGCTGTTGCCTCATTAAGTAAAGCAGACAAGTTTTGCTCATTAAAAGGTTTAGGAAATTTTTTATTTGCCATTTTATCACACCTTTCTATTTATTATTTTGCGAATAATCGAACATTGTATTAATATTGTGCCAACAAGTGACACCATTATTAAATATGTCTTTAATTTCATTTAAATCTGCTTCAGGAATATTTCCAGATACATTACAATTTATAGTTTTGACATAGTTCCAATTAGGTCTACCACTTATTGATAATTGTTGAACACGGTTTACTTGATAACCAAACATGCTAAAATAATCATCAATTATCTTGGCAAATTCCGATTTAATAGTCATAGTGTACATATGTAAAGTGTTATCAATTGTAGCTGTTGCAATATCACCAGCATTTAAATTTCCAGAAACTTGAGGTGGAATTTTAGCATGAGTTTCTACTTCTTTATCTCTTTGAAGTACTGCCATATAATTATTAGCATATCTTTCGGCAGCTCCACCTACATTTAAGCTTAATAAATCACCAAACATTGAAATAGGAGTAAGTGCCATATTTACATCAGGAGTAGTTAAATTTACGGCATTTTGAGTAAGCCAATTAGTAAATTGGTCGCTTGACCAATTTAATTGTGGCAATTTTCCAGCAGAAATTCCAGCATCAAAATTGTCCACGACGTTTTGATAATTTAATGGGGTGTAATGAATTGAACAACTCGGCGTTAACACACCTTCAACATTTACCTTTAAATAATTATCTTTGCAAAGTTCAGGTCTAAATATACCATGAGCGCCAACGCCATTGGTTATCATGAAATAACAATAAGGATAAGTAAATAATTTATTATTCTTAGGAATATATCCATCTAAATTACGAATTACGTCTGTTTGTACTGTAGTGTAATTTGCCACATTAGCAGTTGTACCAACTTTGCCTTTAGTTGCTGACCCATCATACCCACTAATTAACCAAGTTGGAGCCATAAATATACTAGATATTGCTGATATTTTATTAGCATTCGCAAGTTTTTGAATATCTGCGCCTAATTGATTGCCAGCATTATATTTATACCAATAATATCCAACTGAAGAATATACACCTGTATAATTACCACCTCTATCATCTTCCATCGAATTGCTCTGTAAATTGGCTGTACTGCCGACAATTATACAATAATTCTCGGGAGTATTTTCCAATTTAAACATTTCGGCACAAATATATTCACCTGTTTCTAATCCTTCAGGTACAGTATTAGCACCCACACTATCATCTGTTACATGACATCTTTCTACAAAACATTTATTATATACTATATCAAAACCCCAAGTTTGGAAAACATCTGTTTTAAAATAAATTTGAGTTGTGTTTTCACTTACATATTCCATGTTAGTAATAAAACAATAATAATATTTATTAGTAGTAGGGTTTTTATAAAATAAATAATTATACATGATTAAATCATCTATATTACCCTCGACTTTTATAGCACTATCTTTTTTTAAATAAACATAGTTCGAAAAAGTTTTTTTAATTCTTGAATTGAAAAAATTTTGTTGATTTTGAACATTTGAAAAATTTAAAATATCAGTATAGGTATCTGTCCATGGTACATCAGTTAAATAAATATTACTTGATGGATTAAATGTCATCTTATCACCTCACTAAAATTAAAGCGGGCGCTTATGCTCCCGCTGTAACATTAATTGTTTGAGTAGCTGTAGTTCCATTTGTCGCTTTAGCGGTTATAGTAGTACTTCCAACTTTTAAAGGTTTTAAAGTAATATTAGTGTTTGTGTTAACTGTTAACTCAGCAACAGTTGGGTCTGCTACAGTATAGTCAATAGTAGTTGTTGCACCTGTTGGAGTAACTGTTACATCAATACTTTTACCTTCTGGGCTTGTCATCTCAAGTGCAATTGCTGCACTAGCAATTGTGATGTTAGTAACCTCTTTAGGCTCTTCGGTACAAATTGCAACAGCATTTGCAAAAGGACAAATAGCAAATACGCTCCATGCATGTAGATATTGATTCCAAGCCATAACACGTGCGTTATAGAATTCATCAAATCTAAGAACATTGTCATAAATTTGTAACCAAGCCTCGTCGCAAATTACACCTAGTAAATTTTCATTTCTGAATTTATCTACTTTGTAAATTCTGCCCATAAATGACGCTTTATCAATATTGAATGCTCTTGCTAGTGCGTCAACGTCGATAGTATTCATAACATCAGCACGAATAATTAACACAATTCTATCAGCGTCTGTCCAAGTAGTTATAGTTCCATTAGCACCACTAAATTTTGAATAAGCGTTGTAACTTGTGCTAGGAAAAGTCATCATGTCGTAAATAGTTTTAACTTGTTTTAGAAAAGCATTTGAACTTGCCTCATCAGTAGGGTTAGTTACTACCTCTGTAATTATTTTTCCGTTATCAAAAGCACCATCAATTAAATCTTTAGTGTAGTTAAATTCTGAAATATAATTACCACTATATAAACTATTCGTTATACTTGCAACATAACCTTCAAAATTTTCCCATGATTCAAAAGCACCTTGTAAAGCTTCACGGGCAATTGTTTTAGTGTACATATCTTGCCTATTTCTTCGGTAGTATGCTACATGTGTATCAGGGTCTGTTATAGTAAGTAATTTTTGCATTGCTACATCTGATAATTCGTAAGCTTCCGCATTTGCTGGGTTAGTAAATACATCTTGAATATCTGTGCCTAGTGGAATACTTCCTTTTTTAAATACTGCAAGTGGATTATTATAAGATTTATTTCTAATTATAGTTAGGGCAATTCTGTTAATCAAATTATTTACAAATTGATTTAACTGTGGTTGATAACTATCGTTAAATAAAATATTTGAAATATCCCCAATATTGTTGTTAGTGGCTCTTGGTAATATTTTTAAAGTTTCATCATTCGCAACAACTGCATTATAAATTTTAGCTCCAGATTTTAAACTATTTGTTTTACGTACCATTAGATAATCTCTCCTTTCTCATCAATAAGCTCTTCGATAATTTCTTCAGTTGACACTTCTTCGGATTCTTCAGCGACTTCCTCAGCCTCTTCCTCTTTTTCAAAACCGATTTTTTGGAATAGTTTACCGTTAGTTTTCAAAAGTTCTTCCTTATCAGCTTTTAATTTTTCATTTTCACTAGTAAGTTCAGCGATTTTATCAAGAATACCTTTATAACTTGATAAGACGTTTAACAAGTCTTCGCTAACAAGTGCTGAATTTTCTTCACCTAATCTTTCACGCATTCCATTAGTTAGAGTTTCTAACTCTTCATATGTCATAAACATTTCTCCTTTCTATTAAAATAAATATCATAAAAGTTAAAAAAAGTCAAGACCTATCTTTTAGCTCTTAACTTTCTTGCGTAAAGCACCCATGGAAAATTAGTTCTTATAGTTTGGGTTGGGATTGGTGTTGGTGGAATTGGTGGTAAAGGCGTCCCGTCATATATCCACTGGGTATTTTTAACATTATCAATACCCATAAAAGCCGTTGGGTCTAAATAATCAGATTTGTTATAGCTCCATTTCCACCTTGACCCTGTCATAACTTGCATTTCAACATGTAAGTGAATCCCTGTGGAATCTCCTGTTGTTCCTTCAATGCCTACTTGCTGTCCTACTTTTACCGAGCTATTTAAAGACACACTAAAACTATCTAAGTGCATATATAAAGTAGCGGTATTATCATTTGCTTTAATTACTAAAGCATTGCCCATTGATGAATCATTGTGCCACATTTGAACTACTTTTCCGTTAAGCATAGAATAAACAGGGTCTTTTGCTCCAGTTGAAATATCTAAACCTCTATGAATTTTACCCCATCTTTCTGTCCACCAAGGACTGGTTACTGTAAATACATCATTTATAAAAGGGGCAATTCGCGCTTTACCTACTGCCATTATTTTAACCTTTCGTTTACAATTTTTTGAATTTCACTGTAATTATAACCAGCTTTTTCAAGTCTTTTTTGCCTTTCGGGTTGATTACCCCATTTGCCTTTTATAACTTCGGTTGCGATTTCTTCGTTAGATTTTTTACTTAATTTTTGATTTACAATATTTTGAATAGCCTTATAATCATATCCAGCATTAGTTAGTTTATTTTTTCTATCTGTTCCATTACCCCATTTACCTTGAATGACTTCAGTTGCGATTTCTTCATTAGATTTTTTATTAGTAGATGAGGTAGTTTCTATTTTACCACCTAACTCTTTTACCTGGTAATTCATATCAACTCGCCCACCAATTCCGTCTACCCTGCCGTTAGAAGTATATTGCCACATAGCATAGCTACCCTTGTAAGTAGGACTATTTGTCCACTGCGCAAGCCACACAGTATAATCTTTTAAATAATTCATATCAAGTTTTGTTTCAAGCCAATTTTTATTAGCATAAATTCCTGCCCAGTAACCAGATTCTTCAATTTTATCACAAAATGTTTTTACATAATTTGATAAAACTGATTTTGACAAACCACTCATTTTTTTATCTTCAACATCGTAGTAAACTGGTAAATCTAAAGCTCTACCACCAAGCCAACCAATAACTGCTTCATATTCCTTTATTAAATCACTTTCACTATCAGCATATGAATATAAATAAGTTCCTACTTTTAAACCATTAGCCCCTGCATTTTTATAGTTTTCCTCAAATTTCTCATCTTTTACTGGAACACTTCCACCATATCCAATACGAATAATAGCAAACTCCACACCATCATTTTTAACTTTCTTCCAATCAATAGTACCATTATGTTTTGATACATCAATACCTTTAATTTTCATTTTATCACTCCTTTATTTTTAATATGTTTTTTAAAAACTCAGGCATAGGTACACCAAGTTTTGAGCAATTTTCTAAAATTGAAACAATTTCCATAAAAGAAATATAAATAATTGCTATTAAATAAACAGAATGCCATTTTAAAAATATATCAATTAATATACCTAAAATTAAATAAATTACTTCAGAAAATTTATGACCTAAACCCTGCCTCATCACGCTTGAATCCATTTCACCTTTTAAAATAGCATTAACAACACCTGTTAATATATCTAATATTATAAGTGCTAGAGGTAATAATAGTGCCATGTTGTCATTTACAAATTTCACATTATCTAAAATTTCTGTTATGTTTTCCACAAACTCACCGCCTTTCTAACAAAAAAGAGGCTAGACGCCTCAAAAAATTTTTGGCGGTGATTAACAAATTGTAAACAGCTCACTACTGCAATTAATTTGTGGCTGGCTCTTCACCAGTAGTGTCCCACAAACTATATTTACATTTCATTTGTAAATTCCTACCTAATAAATATATATCATAAATTAAACTTTAAGTCAAATATTTTAATAAATCAGATAAGACATCGTTTTTTATTTTAGTATTTTCAAAAAATAGTTTACTTGAGTAATAATATTCCGTTAGCATTCTAAAAAGTAGATTACTTCTTTTTCTTATATATAAATTATATTCAGAGTGAGCTTCAAAATTTAGAGTAACTTTGAGTGGATTATTTTCATCGACTTTATTTGATATAAACATTTCATTTAAATCATTATCGATATATACACCATAATTTTTATTTACCATACAGATTGTAAATCTATACTTAGCTTTTTTCGTTTTCTTTTTTATAAATGTTTTAGAATCTTGTAAGAATTCATTTTCAATCGCATATTTTCCGTAATTTGTACCATCGATTAATTTTCCAAATTTTGATTCTTTTTTAGCTTTTCTATATTTTTCATTTTTAACATACCATAAACAAATAAGTCCGTTTTTAAATGTTTTAAATTCTGAATTATAAGGTAAGGTTAAATTAAACTCCCTAAAATATGGGTTGTTTTCACTAATTGCATTAGCAAGACAAAATATTTTTATATCTTTAAGCCTACCCACACTTTCAATAAATTCTAAGAAGTGATAAACCTCACGTGGAATATAGTGATAATTACCTTTTGCAATTAAAAATTCATCAAATATAATTACATCAACGTCAGTAAATGTTGACGATTTTGTTATCACTGCGGTTGATAACGTATAAAAATATCCGCAAACTTTATTATCAATGAAACATGTTTTATTATTATTTTTAAAAGTATGTCCCTCTACAACCGAATCATTTTGTAATTGTTCAAAAAATATTCCGGTTTTATCTTTCATGGTTGCCTCTTCAAGTTCGGCTTTATATCTTCTTATATAAACAAACTTTTTTCCAGTTTTTAAAAAATGTTTAAATAAATATTTTTTAGCTCCGTACGATTTACCTACTCCACGTTCACCTACAATAAAATTCAAAAAAGCGTTATAAGATAAGATTCTATTAAAATCCATGAAAATATTATTTGATTTTAAAGTCGGTGTCGGCAAGGACGACTCCGCCTTTGGTATATTTATATCTGAGTTTGTGCCCAATTTTTTCCACCTCACTCTCATAATCTTTTGTATTAAAACCAGGTTTAAAATTATCAAAATTTATTATTTTAGATAGTTTTTTAGGTAGTCCTGCAATTGTTGAATGAATATTACCTTCTTCGTTCATTTCAATATAACATTTTTGCCTTATAAATTTACCTTTTACAAATCTGCTTTCAAGCTTCCAAGCCCCTAGTTTATAATCATCTATATCTATAAAATTTTTTAACTCTTCTTCTGGGAGATCTAACATGTGAATTGAATCTGTATCAGAATAAATATAGTAATCTTTTTTATATTTATTCATTGTATAATCACGTATCGCTTGACTTGTTTCGATTGTTTTTCTTCTTGCATAACTTGTAATAAAACTAGCAACAGGAATATAAACAGTATTTCCAATTTCTCTTTCATTAAAGGTAAACCTTAAAACTTTATCATCATCTAAATAGGGTCTTTTTGTGCGTATATTAGGGTTACTCCCAAATTTGCCATATAAGCTATTAAGCATTAACTTACTTGTTAAGTATCTTGCACCGTTGCCCTCTTTTTTAGCTTTAATTTTCTCTGCGCTCCAGTAGTCAATATAAT
The DNA here is from genome assembly GCA_944349595.1 of uncultured Bacilli bacterium. GTDB lineage: Bacteria > Bacillota_I > Bacilli_A > RFN20 > CAG-826 > Alectryobacillus. The sequence goes on from CALVNF010000010.1 coordinate 10,510, forward strand.
TATTAAATAAACCTTTAATACTTTTGAACTTATACCCACCATGAAAAGTTAAATCGTAAACATCATAATGTTTAAAAAATAATTCCAAATCGACATTTGTTAAAGTAAGTGTAACTATATCACCTTTTGAAGATTCTAAATATTCATTAGGAATAAAAGACAAATTTCCTTTTATTTGAATTGTTGGAATCATATTAGGTTTTATTTTAAATGAGCATGAAATAACCTCTACGTATAAATTATAAAGTTTATCATTTTCATATTTACCCTCAAAATAAATTGGTTCACCTATTGGTAGTTTTTCATTTTTCATTACACTGGGATAAAGTGAGTTAACATCAAGAACTAATCCACTCCCTGTTTCAACTTCTTTATATAAAGGATTCAAATATGTAAAACCACCTTTATAACTTCGCCTAATATTTTCATCGACTGTATAGTCAAGTTCTGGAAAATATAGTTTAAAATTTTTATTTAATTTTTTATAAAAGCCTATCGCATTACTTGCGATTGTCATTTTTGTTAAATCCATTTTAAATAATATATCTAAAGCTCTCGCCATTATTTCAACATCATTTTTAATATATGAAACTTCATCATCAGTCAAAATATGATTAACTTCTCTTTTGGCTTTATAATCAATTTCCAGTTTTCTAATTGGTAAGTTAAAATCTTTCGCTATTTTATCAACACTAAAATTAAGTATTTTTAAAGAATCATAAATCGTAACTTTGTTCGGTCTTTTTTTATCAACTTTAAAATAAATTTCCATTGAATAAAAAGCGCCCATTTCATTTATTAAACAAGTAAAAGATTTATCGTGTCTATCTTTTATATCTTTAATATATTCAAATCCATTATCTAATAAATACCATATAATAAAGCTTGCGTCAAATTTCAAATTATGAAAATAAAGTGTATAATTTTCACGACCAGCGCAAAAGTGTAAAAAGTCCTCTATTGAATTACCATATTTAAAATTATCAAAATTTCCTATCTCACAAACAGCCCAAGCCCAAACCCTGCAATCATCTAAATCGGTTGTTGTTTCAAAATCTGCCGTAAATTTTTTCACTTATAATCTTTTAATATTTCGGGGAGGCTATTATAAAGATTATCATAAAGTTCGTTAATATCTCTAAAAACATCAGATAAAGAAGACATGTCAAAATTATTTATTTTAAATAAATCATAATTTTCTAAAACACTTTTTATAGATGATTCCGTGTCAAATAGTCTAATAAATTCATTAACATCAAGTGCCATTAACTGACTAGCCATTTCATTTATTTTTTCTACATCATAACCACTCATGTATCCTGTAGAGAGTAACATCTCTAAATAATTTTCTTTAAATATTCTATCTTTATAACTAGACTGGCTTTGATTATTCAAAAGATCTAAGTAACGATTATACTGTTCCTTGTTTAAATCTAATAAGTTTTTATTTAAAGCCTCACGTTTTGATTTTAAATTTGTAAGCTTTGTATCCTCCATTTGCGCTTTTGTAACGTCTTGTTTAACTCCAAATACAGACGGTGTTATGTTCATATATAAATTTATTTGCCTCGTTAAGTTTCGCTTAACTCTTGCCGATTCTTTTTTAGTAACAGCCACCTGATATTTACTTGTTTCATATCCACCACTTGTAACTATTTTTTCTTCAGCACCTCTTTTTGAAAACATCTTTAAATAATTAAGCTGACGCCTTAAATCACGTCTTGAATCATACCCTTTTTTAAAATCAGAAACTTTTACTTTAGGCGGTAATACAATATTAGAATTATCTAATTTTTCTAAGCGCCGCACTTTCGCATTAAAATTATTAACGGCGCGCCTTATTTCGGCGTTTAACTTCTTATCATACCTAATCATACCATAAAACACCCCTTATCTTATAATCATTATCAATAAATTTATTTTCTATTTTATCATAAACTTTAAAACCTCTTTTTTCAACCTTTGAATAATAATCAAGTATTAATACACGTTCAAAGCTTACTAAATGTTTAAATTTAACTTGCAATTTACTTTGCTCTAAATTAATATAATCATAAACTTCACGTTTAAATTTATTCAAATAAAATTGTGATGAAAAATAAAAGTCAAAATAAACAGTTTCATATTTATAGGGGCTTTTATTAATATCATAATAAATTACATTATCAGTCATCTTTTTTCACCTCTTTCCTTCTATTATATAATTAAAAGGCTATACAAATTTATATAACCTTTTAAATTAATTCTAAAGATAACATTTTTTTATTATCTTTAATGTCTTTTTTAACAACACGAACTTTTAAAGGTTGCTCCCACTGATTTGGAGTTCCAAAAACTTCAAACATTCTGCGTAAAATGTTAAATATTCCAAAACTTCCGCATGCATAACTTTTACCTTCTGTGTCAAATAAAATAATTCTAACTTTTGGTTCTATCTCTCCAGTTTCTTCATTAATTCTTTCGTATCTGTTGATATATACATCTTTAAGTTCAAATTCTGTTCCTACGACATCGTTTAAAAGTACATCTGCTTGTTCTAAAGCATTAAATAAATATTTTCTTTCTTCATTAGTTTTACAAATAACAGAACAATATGTCATTTCGCTATCTCTTTGTGGTTCTGCATTTACAACTTCGTTTTCAGTTTTAATAATTTCATTCATTTTCGTTTTCCTCTCTTTCAATTTCATTTTTATTAATTTCTTTTGATACATTACATATTTCAGAGCAATAGTTTAATATAAAATTACACAAGATTTGCTCCATTTTACTTGGATTTTGATTGAATATGTTAGGTGTTATCCTAGTTGTATCTTTTTCGGTTTCAATTTTGATTTCTAGTTTTATCATTTATAGTATAGCCTTTCTAGGTGGCTAATTACCACCATGAGAGAATCTTTTTAATTTATTACTAGTTTGAATGAAGGACGGTTTTGTATTTGTAGAAGATTAATCAAGATTCCCTCATGCTAGCAACTAGCTAGCATTTTTATTTATTATTTTCTTCAATCATTAAATCACAAATTTGTGTCATTTCTTCACCAATATTAAGTAAAATCTTGCGAATTTTTATCTCGGTCTTTTCAGAGATAGGCATAGGTAATAAATCACAACATATTTGATTCCATGTTTCTGCCATTTTCCACATGTCCCATAAAAAGACTTTTTGATGACTTTCTACTTCATCATTTTGAAATAATTTTAATATTATATCTTTATTCATTATATAACCTCCCTTATTAATTTTTTACCCTACTAAAATTACTATACAGATGTAAAACCATAATGTACAAGCTCCAATTATTGGTAAATAATATTTTATTTTATTTATTAGTTCTTTAGTCATGTTCCACCTTATCTGCTACATAAGAATTATTTTCTAAACATTTAATAAAATCTTCTAATTCAACTTCAAAACTAGCCGTTGGCTTATTATAAGGATTACCCCATGCTTTTGGACCTGCGTATCTGTAACCATTGCCTTGTTTGTCAGTTATTTGTAAAGAATAACCATCAGAGCCTTTAACTAAATTAATTATTACTTTTTTTTCATGTTCCACCTCTTTCTTTGACATTATAATTATCTCATCTATTAAAAATTTTGTCAATACTTTTTTAAAAAATTTTTTAAAAATTTATTAAATTAATTTTAATGTAACCCTCACTACTCCACGCCCTGAGCGTGGTTTTTTCATGCTCGAAGCCCTGTTGTGGAATTCCACTGTGGAGTTTTGGCGTTTGTGTGGAGGGCGTGGATTTTGTGTGGATTTTTTCGTGGAGTGTGGGGAATTTGTGTGGATTTTTTGGCGCTATTTCTC
>CALVNF010000011.1 GCA_944349595.1 uncultured Bacilli bacterium
ATATTTTGAATACTTACTTGAGAAATATTCTTCATCTGATATTTTAGCATGTCAAACAGTGTCGTAAAGAGGAATTATATTAAATTGTGAAAGATCTATCAAGTTCAAACCAATAAATAAATTTATTATATATTTTTAACACATTTTCTTTAAAATTAGGAAGTACACTAGCACACGCTTCTTTCATTTCCTTACAATCAGAAAAAACTGAATCCAAATATAGATCTAAATCTTTTGGATATTCTCTAATATTTAAATAATGTAAAGCACAATTAATCTCAAACGAATTATATTCAAGAACATAATTATAAAATAAATTAAAAATAATAAAAGCGTAATGTTTGTTTTTAAATCTCCATGGATAGCTAGTTATCTTAAACATAGAATCATCAAATTCACTAAGTAATTTTGTAACATTTTCTTTAGTAAATAGAGGTTCTACTTTTAATACTTCTTTATAATAACAATCAGGGGTACTTTTTACTTGTACTGTATCAACATGATGCTTATTATAGATATTGTATAGTTTATAATATTGTTCAACAACTTTTGTTTTAGCTTCTTCAGGAAAAGAATTAAACTGATCATCTATTTTAAAGAATAAAAAACTATACTTGATATTAGGTCCATCAATATCGTAATATAAACGTATATTATTTAAAATTTTATCAAAAAATAGTGTGTAAATCCTAAGTGGATGATGAAAATTATATAAGCCTGATGCTTTATTTAATGGTAACGGTTCATCAATATATTCCACTATATCATTAAATTCAGCTGCAGAAACTTTAAATACGTTAAATAAAAATTCCTCGTATGTCATTATTTTTACAATACCTTATTTAAATAAGTTTCAATATTTTCATTATACTTTATTTCTATTAAAACAATTCCATTTTGTTTACAATAATTACGTAAAGCTTTATCACGTTTTTGTTGAATTAAAAAATCATTTTTGGTTTTATGTCAAATCGGCATAAACTGATAATGTTGTTGCCCATGGTATTCAATAATATAAATTTTATCTTCATTTGAAAAATAAAAATCTACAACAACATAGTTGGTTTTTCTAGCTAATTGATTTATATTTATTCTATATTGATACTTAAAAGTAATACCTTTATTATTTAAATAATTAATTACTTGTTGCTCTCCTTTACTATTTTTACATAAACAACAACCTTTTCCCACTAAATGAGCATCTGGACGTTGCCAAAACGAACCATGTTTTAGACATATTATCTCTATAGGAGTTCTATTGTTAATATAATTAACCTTAGAATAATCATACTTATTTCCATGTATTTTAACTGCTTGTTTGATAAATTGTTCTGTAGTTAAACGTTCTAATTGAGTTCGATTTTCTGTTGCACATTTAGGACAATTATCTCCACTTAAATGATTAGTTGCTAACTGTCAAAAATCTCCATGAATAGGACAAGTAATTAAAGTTTTATGTCTAGTACCAGCATATGTATCTTCGTGATATGTATATTTATTATTATGTTTTTTATTAGACTTTTCAACAAATTCTAAAAACGACATTGTTCTTAATTTACTACGATTTTCTAATGCACATTTTGGACATCCATGTTTTGAGTTTAAAAACACATAAGGTGTTGTAATAAATTCACCATGATCAGGACAAATAATTGTTACTTGAGTTTTATCATTAATATACGTAACCTTAGAATAATCAAAAGTGGGAAATCTTTTTTTAGCTTGTTCAACAAAATCTTGTTTACGTAGTCGATCTGCACGACTTTCTTTTCCACAAAATGGGCATCCAAATTTACTTTTTAAAAAATTTGGAGGTAAAATAGAAAACTCACCATGTTTCGGACAAATAACAATTATCTTTGTTTTACTATTAACATAATGAGTTTTCGAATAATCTAAATCTGGAAATTTTTCTTTTGCTTTTTCAATAAAACTAATTTTCATATATTTGTATTTAATTTAAATAAATCTTTGTAAATATATGAAAAAATTACGTAATTTCCAAATTATTTTATATGTTTTAATTCTGAAATATTATTAATTCTATGATGACCAACATCATATCGTTTATTTGCTTCAGTAGTAACTAAATAACAAAAAATATTATTTTTCTGACATTCTTTATAGGTACTGAATTTATCATCGATCATAATATCTATGTTAAGATCTTTTAACGTTTTTATTTTTGAAACATTCCATGGTAAACTATAAATCGGAGCTTTTGGTAAATTATTTTTTTGTATTGCTTCTTGTGTCCATTCGATCGGAATACTACGAGCTGTTATATAATAATCTATTTCAAAAGGAACTACAGACTTAATTGGCATATTAACCCAAAAGTCTTTATCTTTTTGTAGTTCCTTTAAATTATCTGACATATTATAATCTCCATTCCAATAACTAGACATTTTTCCAAATCTCGCTTCATACATCTCAGTAAAGGAAAATATAACATCATCTAAATCACATCCAATAATAGGATCATTTATTTGTTTTATCGTTCTATTATCACCTTGCGGATAAATTTGATAATATTCAGTTAATAATAATGCAGATGCGGCTACAGACGCAATATGATAAAGATTTTCTTCGTAAAAATCATTTCCTTTTTCAAATTCTAGTAAATGATAATTAAGTGAAGAAAGAATGTCTCTCCAAGGCAATCCGTTTTTCCATTCATCAATTTGATGATTTTTTAATTTTGAGTTTAAAACTCGATAAACTTCTTGTACTCCATAATTTGGAAGTAAATCATATCTAATTTTATTCATCTTTTATATACCAACCTTTTTCTTCAGTATAATCAATACACTCACAATTTACATTATACCAAGATCCATCTATTTTAACAAAACGATCATTGTGTTCAAGTTCCCAAATAGGAATTTCTTTTTCTGAATCATTAGACATATAAACATCTCGTAAATCAGATTTAAGAACATAATCATCCACATAGTCGTTCCAAGTACAACAATCAGTACAATAATAACATTCGTCATGATGGGACCAATCAATTTCATCTGGTAATTCGCCTTCTCTTCCCCAATATTCAGCTCCACATTCCTCACAGCAATAACGATACGAAGAACCAGAAGTAGATCCATCTGTACAATCACAAGATTCATATCCATCTATTGGATAATCGTAAAGATCTCCATTTAGAAAATATCTAAAGGAATCTATATATGGATAATAATTATAATAGCCAACGTGTATTTTTAAATTCCAGGTATTTGAATTTTGATAATTGTCATTTGGACCATACCAACTTTGAGAATCTCCAGTATCAAGTAAAGAGTTATATTCACGATAATACCATTTATGTTCTTTGGCATAATTAATAAAAA
>CALVNF010000012.1 GCA_944349595.1 uncultured Bacilli bacterium
CTTCTGGAAAAGGATGGAAATATTATAATATATTTTTAATAAAAATACAATGACATTTTTATAATTATTAATTTATAGGTAATGTAATAATAAATGTAGTACCCTTGCCTTCTTCTGACTCAAAAGTAATATTACCATTAAAATGAGCACGAATTGTAGAATAAGACATATACAAACCAAGACCAGTACCATTTTTACCCTTTGTCGTAAACATTTCTTTAAACAACTTATCTTTGGCCTCTTGAGAAAGACCAGAAGCATAATCCTTAACAGAAATAAGCAAATTGTTATTCTCCATAGTAACAATCAAATCAATATTTTGGTCAGGTTTTCCGTTATAAGCCTGAATTGAATTTGAAATCATATTGTTAATAACCTGAACTAAACTATTAACATCACCTTTAAGTATCAAATTCTCATCAACCTTCAAAGAAATATTCAAATAAACAATAGCATTTTTAAGCTCATGTTTCATCAAAATATTAACTCTCTTTAACAATTCACCAACAGTAAAAGTAATATCTTCTTCATTAGATAAATTTACAGCTTGACCTTTAACAGCAGTAATTACATCTGACATATACTCGGTATGAGTTTTAATCTTTTCAATCCAAGAAGACATATCTTTTGCGATATCATGATGGTCTTGACTATTTACTTCTGGGTCATCAATAGATGAATCATATTCTTTAATTAAATCCTTCAAACCTTCAGCAGCACCTGATATAGACATTATAGGAGTTTTCAAGTTATGAGCAATACCACCAATTAATTGACCAAGTGAAGCTAAACGTTCTTTCTCCATTAAAAGGTCCTGATTTTCTCTAATTTTCTCAAAGTTAGCTTTTGTAATTTTTTGTATATCATTAAAAGCAACAGTAAGTTGTCCTAATTCATCATCTGAGGTTACAGGTAAAACACCTATATTGTGAGCAACTTTACCTTTTGAAATTTTAACCAGATTATTAGTAACTTCAATTAAATTTTGACTAATACCTCTTGACCAAACTACTAAAATTACGGCATATATTATAAGAGATATTATACAAAGATATACAAAGAAACTACCAAATTCTGAAGTTGTAGAAGAATATTTAAATCCAATATATGCAACATGGTCTTCCATGAAAATTCTTTGTGCATAACCTTCTTCTTCTACTCCATAATATTCATATATCCTTCCATCTGTTTGTTCATAATAGGTATTTAAATATTTCAAAAAGAAATCAGATAAATTTCCGTTAGGGTCTGAAATATAAGTTTCACCATTATCTATTATAAAATAATAATCATTTGGATTTTTTAATGTAACATCATCAAGTTTTTTAATCAATTCTTCCTTAGAAAGGTTATTAAAATCCGTATTTTGAAGTTGGAATTTATAATAATTGTAATTTCCCTCTCCAATAGCAGAACATCCTTTAGCATAACCAAGTAAAGAAATGATAATTATTATTACTAAAAAGAATGGGAACAAGTTAAAAAGTAAATTACCCTTAAAGTTTGATTGCTTTTTAAAATCACTATAATCAGCATCGATGTTATAAGTTAATTTAATAACTATATCCAAATCCTGTTTTATTAACACAGAAGAGATAATAGCAATAACCGTAAAAAATGCAAAATATACCAGCAAAAACTTAAAACACAATTGCACATTTGCCTTAAGCATAATAAAAAGCATCAATAAGATAACAACTAAAATAACAACTTGCACAAGAATTATCTTTTTAGGTATAATAAAACAATCTTTACGTACTTTTTTTATTAAATTAGTGGTAATTTTAGACTTATCTTTAACATATAAATCCAAAAATTTAAAAGCACTTTTACACATGTGATGAATGCATAAAATATATATTATGACAGCAAGACTACCTAAAGAAATGTATTGCATTGTATGTGAAAAAGGCTCTATTTGTGATTGAAATACGGCCTCTTCTGACATAGGCGGGTAGTTCAAAAGTACAGGTGTCAAAAATTTCATTATTGCAATTACAAGAATTTCTAAAAATATAATTTTTGAATAAATATTAAATTTAATTCTTCTTACGTTTTTCTCTGCAATATTCATTATTAATTTGTCACTCCTTTGTTTAATGAATTAATTACAATTTACATTTTATATTATCAAATATTTAATGCAAATTGTAATTAATTTTTAATCTTTATCTAAAATATATTTTAAGTAATTTTTCTTCAAAACAGGCCATTTAAAACCATTATTTGAAAGCAAATGAATAGTCAAACTATTATCAACAGGCGTTTCAATGTATTCTGCATTTATTAAATCATTAAGCATATGTGCATCAAAAGGGTCTTCTGAACTTTTAAGTTTTTCTATTAAGTCATTTTTAGAAGATATTTTAACAGAAATATTTAGCATTGACAATAACTCTTTAATAGAAAAATTATTATTATTATAAATATGATAAATTCTCTGAGAATTATTATCACACAAAATACTTACAATTGACTTAGCACATAAATCAACAGGACTAATATCAATTATCATTTTTAAATATCCATCAGTAATTTCTCCATATTTTAATATAGTTTTAATTCTACTCATAAAAGCATTTTCCAAGAAATTAGTCTGGAATTTACCATCACTAAATCTAGGCATAATATTTCCAAGCCTGAATATTTTTCCTTCAATTTCATCTGAATTAATAGCTTTCAAAACCTCACATTCAGCTTGATATTTTGTAATCATATAAACATGATTTCTAAAATCTTGTCCAACGTTAATGTTATTTTCATTTAATACAACTGCAGTACCAATTTTAGAATATCCTCCAACAGACACAGTAGAAATATGAGCAAGTTTTGCCTTAGAATTTTTACAAAAGTCAATAATATGTTTAGTTCCTAATACATTCGCACGATAAAAAGTACTATATTTTCCATAATGTTTTACATTTGCTCCGCAGTGAATAACAGTTGTAACTTCTTTACACAATTTGCTATATACCTCATCTGCAAAGTCAAGATTTTTATTTTCAAAATCACCTTCAACTGCAACTATTTTATCTCTTATTTTTTCAATTACATCATTAGAAAAATAATTTTGTAATGAAATTTGAATTCTTTCATTAGCATCTTTGTTGTTTTTCTTACGGATTAAGCAATACACTTTTTTAACATTTGGATTTTCACAAAGTTCTCTTAAAAGATGAATTCCTAAAAATCCAGTAGTACCAGTTAAAAGAAC
>CALVNF010000013.1 GCA_944349595.1 uncultured Bacilli bacterium
TTATGAGCCCGACGAACTATTTTCTAACTTGCAAACTTGACGTTTGCTGGGCTGCCCCATCCCGCAATATTATCGCTTACAATATTATTATGGAACGCTAAAAAGTAAAAATCAAGTAGTTTTTTTATATTATTTTATGGTTATAATCTATTTAATTTAACAAATTCTACTAACTACTTTTTATAACGTCTTTTCCCCCAATTTTTATATTCTTCTGATAAGCAGGTTCTTTCATCAATGTAATTAAATAATTCTCCATCACTATAATCAAGACATTCTGCTGTAATTGTTGGATTTCCAACCAAATTTAATGGTTTAAGCTTTAGTTTATCGGCCATTTTGTCAAGTGCTATTTGGGGATTTTTACTTGATTTAATAATAGCTTTTACTTTTTCGGCATCAAAAGATAAATGTTTACCTTCTGGTAAGTCTTCTTTACATTCATCCAATACTTTACATAATTCTTTTTGATAATCTATGGGATGCCCAGAAGCATCAGAACCTTTCCAAGAATTTGTTGTACCAAATAGCATTTGAATACTATGAATTACCATATCACTTCTTCCCCACGGTGAATAAGTGTGTAATCCCTGAATATAATTATTATCTTCACAAAAATCATTCCATATATTATGAATTTTTTTTACATACGAATCTGTATTTTTATTATGGTAAATATTATATAAATTAAATTCATCATCTATAAGATCCGGATTAATAAAAGTGCTCATATTATATGCATCAGTATTCGAAATTTTGGCATTTTTATTCACATTGTCCATTGAAGCATAGCCCATTTTTCTCAATACTACAGATACAACTTTATTCATATCAAAATTTGAGGTTTCAACAAGTTTTACTCCTTTAAGTGTTTTCCCATTATCTTCTGCCTGAGAAACTCTTAGTTTCCCCCAAGGAACATCTTTTGAATATGTTAATATAACACTTCCTTCCGGAAGTTTTACATCACCTTGAATAAAGAAATCCTCAGTAATACCTCCTATAACTTTTTCTTTTGGGATACTTTCTATAGTTTCTTTAAATGGTAAAATTAAAGCATACTTCATTTGGTCCCAATTTGCACCCCAAGAATGTTCAGTTACTGATTTATTTAATGAAAAATGAGTTGTATCTCGAGGAGAACATATACCATTCGCATCTTTAGATGAATGATGTTGTGTAATTATTATTCCATTATGTGGAAAATAATCAGTTCTATGAACCATAACTAAACTTTCAGGAGTAATTGGATTATCTAATGAAAATTGTGGTTTTAAGGTTGTATCTTTAAATAGTGAAACATCATAATTTTGAATTTCTGGTTTTGATGATAATAAATCGTTAACAAGAACAATATTCTTTATTGCATCTGCACCTTCTTTGCTTATTACAAATGGATCTGATGTTGCCTTATTTGTATTTTCTTTTATATTATTAGAATTATTTCTTTTACTATCATCTAAAATCGCAATATTTTTTGCTTTAAATTGGGGCGAATATATAAATTGTTGGATTTTCATGTTGTAAAACCTTTAAATAAATACTATTATATTTATTTAAAACTAAAGAAAAAATTTTTTGCTAGTAAAGTAAAACTATATTTATCCATTCATATTAACTTATATTTACCTACTAATAAGGTTTTTCTACTACTGAAACATGAGCATAATATTCTAATGAATCATCTAATGATTCTAATTCCATTTCTATGCCATATTTCTTTTGAAGAGCTAATTCTATCAAATAATCCGCAAAATGTGGGTTCTTAGGCAAGAATGAACCATGCAAATATGTTCCAAATACGTTCTTATATCTTGCACCCTCAGTCTTATCTTTTCCGTTATTACCTTTTCCGATTATTACATGTGATATTGGTTTAGTCTTACCATTCAAATATGTTAAACCACTATGGTTTTCAAAACCTACTAATGTTTTTTTCTTCAAGTTCGTAGGATGTGGTAAATCTTTGATTTACCGCATCTTTTAATATATGCTAAAATACATCTATGAATTATAAAAGATTATATATTCCAAATAGTATAATTTTTATTACCATTGTTACAAGTAAAAGACATAATATTTTGATTAAAAATATTGAATTATTAAAATTTTCTATCAAAAACGCACATAAATATTATAATTTTGAGATTTATGCAATTTGTGTAATGAAAGACCATGTACATTTACTAATAAAACCTAATAACATTAAAGAGTACTCAAAAATAATTTTATTAATAAAACGGACTTTTTCTAAGAAGATTGATATTAATACTATTGTAGACTATAAACAAAGCGACAGTAATATTAAACGCAAAGAACGTGACATCTGGCAAAGACGTTTTTGGGAACATACAATTAGAAACGAAGAAGATTTATATCGTCACATAGATTACATACATTATAATCCGATGAAACATTATCAAATTACACCAAGAGATTGGAAATATTCAACGTTTAACAATTTTGTTAAAAATGGATATTATGACAATAATTGGTGTAATTTTGAAGATAAATATAAAATCACTGATTTAAATTATGAATAATTCAATTAGTTTTGATGCGGTAAATCAAAGATTTACCACATCCTACTTACTATAATTGACAAGCCAAAATTTGCAGCATTTTTTAAGAGTGCTACTAAGAAAATAGAAATTACTGTTAGCGGCTTTATCTTAGTTTTATTTATTTCTTTGTTTGCGTGGATTGTATACGATTTTTTCACATTTTTAAATAAAGGTGATTGGGGCACATTAGCAGAAATGCAATTTAATTCAATATATAAGCCATTACTAGCATTAATAATTTTATCAATATACAATTCATTTAAGAAAAAATAGGTTTGTTGAGGACAAAATAGCAAATTGGGTGCAATTTTTGCACCCTCAATAATCACACAATTAAAGTTAACCATGCGACTCGATTAAATACAATTTAATCAAATTAATTATATTAAATAATTAGAATAAGAAGTTGTACTAATAGGTATTCTTTACTTATGTAAAGAAACACATGGTTTGATTATATTGTACAGAGGGTTTGATTATTTTAGGCAAAATAAATTTAAAATGTTAAACAAATGAGCAATGTTTTCATTAATACATTCTTAATAAAACCCTGTTTTTAAT